>NZ_DAMDAK010000046.1:15488-20391 GCF_032094055.1 Carnobacterium sp. | reverse complement strand
AGTCATTGGTGTCTCAATGAAAGCCGGTGAAACGGCGTTGACCAGCAAGCCTTCACGGGCATAAGTACGTGAAAGTCCTTTTGCAAAGGCCAAGATTCCTGCTTTTGCACAGCAATAAGGCAATTCATCGTCATAAGGCTGTACAGCATCTTCAGAAGCTATTAAGACTAATCTGCCCCAACCGCCTTCTCTTAAATCAGGCAAGAATTCTTTTACCACACGAACAGGTCCGAGCAAATCTACTTCAAGTGTCGATTCCCAACCTGCCATATCAATTTCATGAAAAAGGCCTTGCGCACCGGTGATGCCGGCTGACTGAACCAGAATATCGATTTTTCCAACTTCTTCCGTAATTTTATCGTGCATCGCTTTCAGTTCTTGGCTGTTGGTAATGTCTGCTGCATAATGAAAAAGGTTATCGTTCGTACCCAGTTTGGCTGCGGCTTGTTCTAACTTTTCTTTCTTTTTACCAGTAAGAATAACTGTGGCGCCTTCTTCTAAAAGAACACGTGCAGTTTCCCAACCAATGCCCGAGCTTGAACCCGTGACTAGCGCTACTTTGCCTTCAATACCTAAATCCATATTGCTTTCCTCCTCAATGAGTTATCTGCTGATTTTTGAATAATTGAATGAATTCGCTGTCATTTACCTATTACTTAAAATGGTACTATTCTATCTGAGCAAATACAATTATTACGCATTATCGGCTTTTTTTTAGTGCTGATTGAAGAGTAAGTTGCTGCGTTTCTTCTTTTAATTCATAATGATCCATTTAATTTTCTGCAAAAAAAAATACCAGAAATTTTCCTGGTATTTTTGTTTAAAATTTTCGACTGGAACCACCGCCGCCAGAACGGCCTCCTCCGCCTGAGCTTTTTCTACTGTTGCCTCTTGAACTGCTGCCGCGGCTGCTCCCACTTCCGCTGCCGCCACTCCCACCGCTTCCTCCTAATCCAGAGGTGAAGATTGCCACTACTATACAGCCTAGAAAAATAGGAATGTCAATAGAATTCAATTTTTGTTTGAAAAAACGGATAATGGAGGAGAATTGATTACCCAGGTAAAAACTTGTCCATGTTTTTTTGTCTGGTTGGCTTACTAGATTCGGATTGCTTAAAGTCAGAGCAGTCGTATCCTCATAGTGATACTCCTTATCTACCTCCACTGCTGTATCCATAAAAATATGTTTTACCCCATCGTTATACTGGTTATCACTTAGATACGTTAGGTTGTTATCTAAGATCCTTCCAGTTTTCCCATCTGTTAAGACGCCTTCCAATCCATATCCGATTTCGAAACGAATTTCTCGTTCATCAAGAGCTAATAAGATAAGGACGCCATTATCATATGCAGGATTGCCAATTTTCCATTTTTCGAATAAATCAACGCTAAATTGCTCAATTGTTTCTCCAGCTAGTGAATTTACAACAGCTACGACAATTTGAGGTTTTTCATCAGTCTGTTCATAATAATTGTTTATCTTCATGATAAGTTCTTTTGTTTCTAGGGTCAGCATGCCCGTTTCATCATAAACATAAAAGTCTGACGTAGCTTCAGGTAAGTCAGCAGCAGTTGCTGAGGGTGCTGGCAGAAATAAAAACGATGCCAATAGACCAAAGACAACCGCTATTCGGTACCAGCTTTTTTTTATCGACATAGCTGTAATAGGCCTCCTTTTATCTGTCTGTTTGTCATTAATTAACCGTTCCTATGTACTGTTATAACAACGAATATTTTAGGTTTTTAGTGTACCATATGCTTATTAGTCGTTTCCACAGGAATGAGTTATAAAAATCAGGTTGGTTTGTCAGGCTTTTACTTTTTCTTCTAAATCTAGATAAAGTATACTGATAGTAAGACAAATAATATACCATTGTGAATTTAGAGAAGTTTTGAGTGAAATGGGGTGAAGAAGGTGTTCACAGACAGACGGTTAACAGAAGCTTATAAAAAAGCTAGAGTTGAATATTTTGATGAACATTCAAAATATGTCATCTTTAGTGATGTCCATCGGGGAGATGGCAGTATGTCAGATGAATTTACACGAAATCGGAATATCTATCTTCATGCTTTGAAATACTATTATAAAAACGATTTTACTTATATTGAAGCAGGAGACGGCGACGAAATGTTAGAGTATTCAGATTTTAAATACACTAAAAATGCTCACCGTGAAGTATTTGATACTATCAAAAATTTTTACGATAAAAAACGTTTAATACGATTATATGGCAATCATGATATTTTTTTGAGAAAACAAAAGTTTGTTGAAGAAAATTACTATACAAATTACGATGAGTACAATGAAGTGTTTTTTGATTTTCTTAAAGGACTCAAACCAATTGAGGCACTAGTATTAAGAAATTTAGAAACAGGGCAAGAAATTTTAACGGTACATGGTCATCAAGGAGATGCACCTAATGACCAGTTTGCATTTTTTACCATGCTTTCTCTGAAATTTTTTTGGCGGTTTCTCCATGGATTTGGCATAAGGAATCCGTCAAGTCCGATAAAAAATGTCTCCAAGCGACATAAAATTGAAAAGAATTTTAATAAGTGGATCAAAAAGAATAAGATGATGCTGATTTGCGGACACACACATCGATTTAAGTACCCAAAAGATAAAGAACTTCCTTATTTTAATTCAGGCTGTTGTGTCTACCCAACCTTTATTACAGCAATTGAACTGACTGAAGGGCAAGTTCAATTAGTACGTTGGTCAATTAAAGTGAATCCAGATGGAGGACTGACTATTGAAAAAGAAGTGATGAGAGGCCCAGAACCCATTGAAGAATTTGATATCCGCTAAAAGTGGATCCAGCACGTAGAAAATCTTTTAATTTTTTTAGCTAATAGTATTATGGCTGAGAAGTGATTTGCTTAAAAAAAGCAATACTAAAATGCTTTTCTCTTCAGGAGGAAGGCTTTTTAGCTGCTTATTGGACTATTTGCACTAATTTAGTGGAATGAACCTAGATACAAGAAAACTAGTATTTATATAATAGAGCAGTAAATCGAATACTTGAGTGCTTAATTCATGTAACATAAGATAGTGAATGGTATGATAAAGAATATAAAATTGCATTAAAAGATATTCTGAATGAAGAGGTGTCAATTGAAGAACATTATTGGAACAGTGTTACTAACACTCAGCAACATCCTATCGACGCTAACCATTGTTGCAATCGCTGGTCTGTTAGCGTACCTTAATACACTTGCATTAGAAAACGCAGCAAGTTCAACAAATTGGGATACTCCGATAAAATTGATAACGGTTTTGTTTGAAGTGGTTAAGTGGTTTGGTTTCTATCAAGTAGTTTTCAAAAAAAGTTTATCCTGGGTAAAGATTTATATTGTACTTGTCTTGGTCCTAGTGCTGGCTAGTGCAGCAGTATTATTGCCATTATTAGCTACGGTATTTTCTATCTCAGTAATATTTTTATTATTTTTGTTATTACTTTTGATTGTTCTGTATGCTATTTCAATTGCTTTGATATTCTCATCTTATAAAAAGTGATAAGATAGTTATAATTAAAAAGATGAATATCGAAGCAACTCTTTAGATAAGTGACTAGTGGAAGGAAGATTATGAAAAATGAATATACTATTAAAAGAAGAAAATTATCTTAGCTATCTTTCCGCTGTTTATCCAGATGAAGAGTTTAAAAAAGGAAAGACGATCATCGGGCAAAAAATTGGTGCCAACTTTTTCTACTGCATTTATATAGGAGAAACCTTTTTTGTAGTGACGGCTACTAGTATTGCAACGTTTGATTTCTATGACTCTTTTAAACGAGATCAAAGTGATTTGTTGAATTTGGATGTAAAAGAAAATTTATTTACCTTTAGGATTTTATTAACACTAAAAGAAAAAATAGAAGGGCAATATACCGTTACGGAACGAAAATTTAAAACGTCCAAAATATTGCTGACAGATTTTAATAAAAAAAATACAAGAGATTTCATGAGTCGTCAAAAAATGAAGGACTAAAAAAAATAATCAATTTAGTCAGGTTTTTCTTTTAGTTTAAGAATTAGTAAAAACCTTAGTTTAAAAATAGAACCTAACTTTTCTAATGTATTTGTGAAAGGGAGATGAGTAAAATGCTGTTTATTATCGATATGCAAAATGATTACGTAGATAATGAAAAAGGAGAACTTTCAGTACCTAATGCAACCACAATTGTTCCAAAAATCCTACAAGAAATAAAGAAACAAGAAGAGCAAGGCGAGCCAATTTATTATACATTGGATCAACATGCTACCAATGAAGATGAACGCTCGGAAGAAGAAAAACAATGGGGAATGGAGTTGTATCCGGCTTTGAAAGAAGCTTTAAAAAACCATACAGCCATTAAAAAGGATTTTCATTCTATTTCACCAGAAGATGCAGCTGATTTAAGGGGAAAATATAAGGATGACCCTGATCGTATTATTGAAATTGTCGGTGTCGAAACAAACGTTTGTGTCCTTTCAAATGCCGTAATGCTCCATAATTCATTTCCCTTGGCTTCTGTTCGGATTTTAAAAGATATGTGTGTTGGAACAACTTCTGAACTCCATAAAGAAGCTTTGGATATTATGAAAAGCTTGAAAATGGAAATCAAGTCTTCGAATGAATCATAAAAGGAAGAAACACTGGTAATAAAAAAATAAAAAGAAAGGTAAGAAGCGATGGACTATTATATCAAGCAGAAAATTTTTTCTTGGAATGATCAATTTACGATTAAAGATAGTCATGGCCAAGATGTTTACTCAGTAGAAGGCGAGTTTTTTTCGTGGGGAAAAAAACTGCATGTGCGGGATATAAGCGGAAATGAAGTCTTGTATATTGAACAACGCTTGTGGCGCTTTTTACCTACCTATTCGTTGTATATTAAAGATAAAGAAATGGCCATAGTGA
>NZ_DAMDAK010000046.1:13651-15478 GCF_032094055.1 Carnobacterium sp. | reverse complement strand
GAGTAAAGAATTCGCTTTTTTAAAACCGCATTATACAATTGAGGGACCTTCTTGGCAAGTAGAGGGCTCTTTTTGGGAACATGATTATCAAATAGTGGAAAAAGGAAGAGTGATTGCTGATATCTCTAAGGAATGGCTAACATGGGGAGACACTTACGCCTTGAATATTACTGATGAAGCCGATGCAGTATTAGCTTTAGGTGTAATCATTGTTATTGATTGTGTCATTGCAAGTCAACGATCTGCAGCAAGCAGTGGTTCGTAAAAATAAAACTATAGATGTATTATAGAAAATTGATTTAGCGTAAAATTTATAGTGATCCTATTTTAAAATAAAAATAGTGTGAAAGCCTAGTTACCTGTATAAACACTGGGCTTATTACACTTTATTAAGGTCAAAAACAAACAATTTACTACCTACGAATGAGCTTTGATACGACGATTTACTCATGTAAAGTGAAAAATCAAAGATAGTTCCAATAAAAAATTGAATAGGTAAAAAAGGTAGACACTTCAAAAATGAGGCGTCTACCTTTTTTTAGGTTCATGAATTCCGTAACTTATTTTTCTAGAATACTTTTTAGTCCAACAACTTCTTATGCATAAACAATGTCGCATTTCGATAATCATAATAAATCTTGGAAAATGCCACTAATTCGCCCTCTCTTAAATAGCTGTCATCTCTGACGGTCAGAGATGGCATATCTGTTGCTAATTGAAAGAATTTCGCATAGGATTCCGTTAATAGCTCACAACGAATGAATTTATCAATAAAACCGACAGTTAAACCTTTCTCTTTTGATAAATAGTCAAACATCGAACCATACATGGCGGCTTCTGAAATTTCACCAACGATCTCTGGTAAATAATAGGAGTGTTCGACCAGATAGGGCTTATCCTCTAATGTACGAAATCTTTCAACTTCAATAAAAAGTTGGTCATCAGAAAACTGTTGATTGCTAGGGTAAAAATCAATCTCAGATAATGAAACAATGCGCTGAGTGGCACCGACTGTTTGAATCCTTTTACCTTCCCGAGCAAGGTCCTCTGTGAATCCTAAATCGCTCTGAGTCATCAAATTGGCCTGATAACGATGCTCATGGATATAGGAACCACGTCCTTGAATTTGATAGATATAGCCAAGTTTGCTCAATTTGCTCAAGGCTTGTCGAAGGGAATATCGTGAAACATTGTAGTAATCCATCAACTTTCTTTCGCTGGGCAATTTACCATTTTTATCAGCTAGTGTTCGTTCTTTGATTCGCTTAATGATATCTGCTGTTAATGAATCAATATCCCATTGTTTATGCATCTTTGTCGCTCCTTTTCTCCTTTTCTTCAAGCTAGTTTTATCTTTATTTTACCGTAAAATAATGCTCGATGCTCTCTTATTTCAAACGTTTGGCCTTTTTTAGACTCGTTTTGTGGGTTTATAGAAAAAAACAGATATCGTAGAATCTTCATAGCTGGATCTTGTTCATATTTAATCCGTCCATAAAATGTGTGATTTAAGCAGCTCTTTGTTCGTCTGCATATAGTTTTCCATCGTACATTTTTATGAATGGGAACCAAATCAAGAAAGCGATCAATGCGCAGACAATCGCAAGAACAAATGCACGCCAATCGCCGCCTGATCCAATAAATCCTGAAAGTCCAATTGGTGTTGGCCAAGCGACTTGTGCGATTGGTGGATTGACAAAGCCTAGATTAATAGCAAAATAAGCAACTGACATAGAAGCCATTGGTGCTAAGAAGAATGGGATTGCGGTATAAGGATTGTAAACAACAGGCATGCCGAATAGGATTGGCTCGTTAATATTGAAGAAT
>NZ_DAMDAK010000046.1:7935-13641 GCF_032094055.1 Carnobacterium sp. | reverse complement strand
GATGGAACAATCGCTGCTTTTCCTAAAGCACTTAATTGCGCTGACTTCGCAAAGAAAGCAATAAAAACAACCATACCTAATGTCGCGCCAGAACCCCCGATGGTGACAAAACTATTATTGAATTCTCCAGCAAGAGCAATATTGGCGCCATTTTGATTTTCAACCATATTTGATAGGACAATTGGAGTCAAGAAAGAAGTCACGATCGTTGCACCATGAATTCCGACGATCCATAGAGCATGCATAAAGAAGTAAATCACTAGTAAACCAACCCAACTGCTGGTCAACTGGGAAACAAAACTAAATGGAATTGCGATTATTTTGAAAATATCGGTTCCCATCGCAACGAGCGCACCGTTGATCACAATAATGATCAAAGCAATCAAAGCTGTAGGGATCAATGCAGTAAACGAACTAGAAACCCCTGTTGGAACAGTATCTGGCATTTTGATATAGATCTTTCTCTTTACACAGAATGCGTAGACTTTCACGGCAATGATTGCCATAATGATTGCGGTAAAAATACCGGTCGTTCCTAAACGGGTTACACCACCTGCCATTTCCCAACCATCAATGACTTTTTGATCATCGGAAATCACGTTGACTAATGTTGCTACCCCACCTTCAAAAACCAATTGTGGCAAACACATAAAGAATGCCATTACCGACAACAAAGCACCATTGACTGGGCTCAAGTTGAGTTTTTCTTCTTGCGCTTGAATCTTAGTATATTCATAGCCAAAGACAATACAGAAATATAAAGCTAAAATTCCCATCGTCGCTGTATTTCCTAACATGTATAGGTTCTGTATTTTATCGAATGAAGCATTCCAAATATTCGCTAATGCAGGGAAACTTTGAGGCAAGACACTAATAATCAAAAACATTGAACCAACGATCGTAAAGGGAATTGAAGCCATCCCGGCTGCCATAACGCCACGTACAATTCTGAATTGAGAGATCGTGCCCATTGGTCCCATCAGGTACTTATCTAAAAAGGTAAACAGTTTATTATTTTCTGAGTTCATTTGTTTTTCCTCCTTTGTTTTCAAAAATCTCTAAGTATTTCAAATAACTATCTCGATCATGTTCAATCAGCCAAGCTTTGCGTTGAATGTACAGACAAGCTAATAGCCCTATAGTAAATAAAAGCAGTAATAATATCCTTCCAGATTGCCGCATAAACGGTACGAAAAATGCTTGCTGATTAAATAAAACTAGGATGATTCCTAAAGCATTCACGAACGTTTGGATCCAGTAGCCGATTATAGTTACTATTAGTTGGTTTGACTGTTGCCAATATTTTTGTGTTTGCTCAATAAGAATAAGTCCATTAATAATCAATAAACCAATCGGAATCAATCCCGCAAACGTCCACTTTGACAAACTAAGAATAGCCCAGTACAAATTTACAAAGAAAAAAAGCGCTGTCATATAACGAAATATTAAAAATCGATTGAAACGCATATTTTTTTTCGCAAATTCTTGTTTTTCTTTATTTGTGATGGATTTCTTTTCTGACATTCTTTGCTCCTCCTTTCTTATTATGAATATGTATTTCAATTACTTTGATAAACTTGTTCGAACAAGTTATATTTTAGCATATTTTATTTTCATTGCAAGCGATTACTTTGATAAAAATAATTTCGTTGTTTTTTCACGACTGTCATTTATTGAACGCAAGAAGCATAGGATTCTTTTTTCTAACTTATTTGCTATCTATGTAACAGCCGTGTGTTTGATAATAAAATTTCAGTCATTTTTTATAATAAATAACAAAATAAGTAGTATAATTAAAGAATATTCAATAGACAAAAGAAAGCAGGAGTGTTTTCTTAATAAAATTTGTGATTAAAATCACATGAAAAGGGGTAAATATGAGTTTTAATGTTTTAATGTATCATGAGTTCCGCGAATCTGGGGGTTTTGATAGTACGAAACCGTCAACTATTTCTGTCACCCAACAGTACCAAGATGCTTTGCCAACAGTGCTTTTCAGTTATTTAGATGATTTTAAAGCGCAAATGAATTATTTAAAGTCAGAAGAATACCATACTTTAACGCTCCAAGAAATAAAAGACTTTTATGAAAAAGGAGTGGAACTTCCTGAAAAATCAGTATTATTGACATTCGATGACGCTTTTCAATCCGTTTATAAATATGCTTATCCTATTCTAAAAGACTATGGATTTCATGCAATCTGTTTTGTAGTATTAGGTTGGCTGTCACAAGAAACACAGCCTTTTGATCCGAATCGGTCCATAGTTATGAGTAAACAAGAGCTTAAAAAAATGCAGGATGTTTTTGAATGTGCGAATCATACGACTCGTTTGCATATGAGACATAAGGATGGAACGACAGAAATGCAAATAACTTCTCTTCAAGAATTGAAGGAAGATTTAGCAGAATGTGGTGAATATGTTGATGTTCCAGATGTATTTGCTTATCCCTTTGGAATTTATCAGCCTAGTGATGTGAAACGATTGGCTGAAAGTGGTATTCACTATGCTTTTACGACTTTGCCAGGGGTAAATATAAAAGAAACACCACTTTTAGAATTACGCCGCGATACGGTTACGTTAGGTTGTACAATGGAAGAATTTAAAACGATTGTAGAAAGAGGACAAGACAACTGAGCCTGCTGCGAGCAGCGATTCATAAATAAAAGAGACTTAGGTACTGTTTTTAGAAACAGAAGATATAATCTTTAATGACTGTTTGCCGTGTAAGAAATGGTAACCTAGAGCGGTAAGCAAAACGATGAATCCTAAAAGGATATAAAGTTTTTGGAACCCAAGAACTGGAATAACAAAGCATAATAAATAAGGACCAAATCCTAGTCCACCGTCAAGAAAGATAAAAAAGTTGAAGTAGCTAATCCTATTCGGTGCGGTTCTGTTAATTTGATAGCGATGGTTTGGGTGCTGGATTGCAAATTACCGAAAACCAAACCGATAAAGACACCTGATAATACCAAAGAAAAATTTGAATGAGTAAAACTTAGAGTAAACCACCTAATCATGAAAAACACAAAAGCAGGGTATATAACATAATTTGCGCCTTTTATGTCCGGCAGTTGGCCTGTAAAAGGATGAGAGCTCAACACAGCAACGGCACAGATAATAAAGAAGAAGCTGGCAGTGCTTACAAGACTGATCTCAATCACATGGCTGTTGATAAAAGAGAGTACGTTGGAATAACATAGTGCAACCACAAAGGCAACAAAAGAAATAGGAAAAGCTTTCGGTTCGATAAAATCAGAGAAAGAAAATGTCTTTTCTTTAGTCGAAGTATTAAGGACATGCAAAGCAGGAACCTCTACTGAAAATGCAATGCTGAAACAAACGACGCTTAATACTGTACAAAGTACAAAAGAGTCATAAAAACAAAAGCTGCCAAAATGATCAAGGGTTTTTTCAGGGTTTGTAAGTTTATATTATAAAAAAGCAGAAATACATTATTGAACGCTTCCATTATCTATGTTATGATTTCTCCAATAAAGAAAGGAGGTGAGAAGATGTTTGCAACTGGTTTAGGTACGAATAAAGTAAAAGGATTTTTATATGTTATTCGTGCTGAATTTTCCGCACTTGTTTAGAAATTGGCGCAGTTTGCCCTTTTTTAGATAAATGTGTGTGAAATAAACCAGGACGGAGCATCTTCTTACTTCAACAAGTAGGGCGCTGGACTTTGGTCTATCGCCTTTTTTTGGTGCTTCTTCCACTGTAGGAGGAAGAAAAAATGATTATTTTTAGTATGCAGCAAGTGACACAACAGTATGGTGCACAAACTGTTTTTGAAAAAATGAGTTTAGAAATACAAGAAAAAACACGAATTGGTTTGATTGGTCGTAACGGAGAAGGAAAAACAACTTTATTGAAACTGATTGCCAATAGCGAACAACCTAGTGAAGGCCGTATTTCATGGCAAAAAGGATTGTCTATAGGATTATTGGAACAATCTCCGCAGTTGCCTGAGGAGAAAGAAGTTTATGCAGTTTTATATGACAGTTTTGAAGAGTTGACGCAAATGAAAAAACGAATGAACCAATTAGAAATTAGCATGGCTGAACCGCAGAATGATTTGGAAAAGTTGTTAGAACAATATGGCAAGCTGCAAGCTCAATTCGAACGTCAAGGCGGTTACGAAATAGATGCTAAAATCCATCAAGTCGCCACTGGCTTGCAAATGGTTTCTTTATTGGACAAATCATGGCAGCAGTTAAGCGGCGGAGAGCGGACGAAAGTTGGTTTAGCAAAAATACTGTTAGAAAAACCTGACCTTTTATTATTAGACGAACCAACAAATCATCTGGATTTTCTGGCGATCGATTGGTTGACAGCTTTAGTACGTGATTATGCTGGTACTGTCTTGATTGTCTCGCACGATCGCTATTTTTTAGATGAAGTCACAACAGAAACTTATGAAATTGATCAAGGTGAATTATATACCTATTCAGGAAATTATTCTTATTTCGTTAAAGAAAAAGAAGAACGGTTACTCACCGAATTTCAACAATACCAAGATCAACAGAAAAAAATCAAGAAGATGAAAGAGACCATCAAGCGGCTGAAAGAATGGGCGAATCAAGCTAATCCACCAAATGCTGGATTACATCGGCGTGCTAAAAGTATGGAAAAAGCTTTGAAGCGTATCGAGATGTTGAAAAAACCAACGATGAACCAGAAGAAAATGTCTTTGCAACTGGATGCGACCGAACGAACGGGAAAAAATGTGTTTAAACTTGAACAAGTCGGAAAAATATATGACAACCGGATTCTGTTTGAAGATCTCGACTTGCATATCCATTATCAAGACCGGGTTGCTATTGTAGGAAGCAACGGCACAGGGAAAAGTACGCTATTAAAACTGCTGCTTAAACAATTTGAACCAGATGCAGGTCAAGTACAAGTAGGCACAAATTTGTCAATTGGCTATTTATCGCAGCATACTGTTGAGATGAACCAAAAATTTACGGTCATTGAGGAGTTTCGGGACAAAATAAATGTGACAGAAGGCCAAGCAAGGCATCTTTTAGCGAAATTTCTATTTTACGGCGAAGACATATTTAAACCAGTTAAACGGTTGTCGGGTGGAGAAAAAATGCGATTGCGTTGGGCGCAAATGGTACATTTGGAACACAATGTTTTGATCTTAGATGAACCGACTAATCATTTAGATATTGATTCAAAAGAAGTGCTGGAAGAAGCTTTAAGCCAGTTTGAAGGAACCATTATTGCGGTTTCCCATGACCGTTATTTCTTGGATCATTATTTTCAAACGACCTATGTACTAAAGGAAGGCATGTTGACTCGATTTGAAGGCAATTATACTTTTGCAAAAAAGAAACAAGTTTCTATTCAACAGCATTAGAGGTGCCGGAAATAAAAACAAAATGAGTTAAGCGATAATATAAAATGTAAAAAATCAATTGACAAGCTAAAATAAGGCTGTTAGAATAAGTTTACTTTTATTAAATAAGTTAAAAACCAAAGGAGGAAGCCAAGATGAAAAAGATGAACTGTGTAAACGCATTGTGTTGTCCATGTTGTATGAACTGCTCATGCGAACAGTTACGATCTTTTAAATTGGCTTCTGATTTACTGACTTAATTTTTTATCTTTTCTAAGGTAGAGATGCCTGTAGTGTTCTTTTTAGGTTTCTCAGTTTTTTATAGAATGGATGAAAAGGATTTCAGTATAAAAA
>NZ_DAMDAK010000046.1:0-7925 GCF_032094055.1 Carnobacterium sp. | reverse complement strand
GACTCATGCACTTTTTTTGTATTTTTTTATAAAGAAAGGAAGTTAAGAGGATGTTAGCCAATCAAATTCAGTTATGGGAGCGATGTTAACTGTAGTCCAGCTCTTTTAGAAAAATAAGTTGTTTTCATAACTTTAATAAAAAATAAGATAAAAGGGGAAAAACAAATGAAGATAAAAAAGAGTTTATTCTTAACAACTGCGTTATTGGCGGTTCTAAGCGGATGCGGAAATAATACAGATAAAGAGAAAGCAGAAAATCCTAAAGAAGAAAAGCAAGTTCTGCATTTAGCAGCAGAATCAGAAATGGATACAATGGATACGACCATTTCTACGACGAACTTTACACCGATGAATAATGTTTTTGAAGGCTTAGTTGCTTATGATTTAAAGGGAACTCTTGTACCAGCCGATGCAGAAAAGATGCCGGAACTTTCTGAAGATGGACTCACGTATACGTTTACCATACGTAAAGATGCCAAGTGGTCAAATGAAACACCAGTGACTGCTGCTGATTATGTTTTTGCTTGGCAACGGATGGTGGATCCGGCAAATGGTTCTGGTTATGCGTATTTGTTCTCTGGCATTGTTAAAAATGCTGAAGCGATTCTGAACGGAGATAAAGAAGTCAGTGAATTAGGTGTAGAAGCTCTTGATGATAAGACGCTAAAAGTTACCCTAGAACAGCCTGTTCCTTATTTCCTTGATGTGCTGACGATCCCTTGCTATTTCCCGCAAAACCAAGAATTTGTAACGGAACAAGGCGGAAATTACGGGTTGAATGCTGAAAACACCATATATAACGGTCCTTTTGTGCTTGCTGATTGGAACGCTGCCAAAGGCGACTCTTGGAAATACGTAAAAAATGAACAGTATTGGGATAAGGATACTGTTAAGCTTGACGAAATAGAAACCCAAATCGTAAAAGAGGTTGGAACGGGAATCAACTTGTATGAATCAGGCCAACTGGATAGTATTGCTTTGTCAGGAAATTTTGTTCCTCAATATAAGGATAATCCTGATTTTAAGACGAATAGCAAAGCTTGGATTTATTATATAGAAGTTAACCATGATGTATCGGAATTAAAAAACAAAAATATCCGAAAAGCATTAATGCTGGCTATTGACCGTCAATCTTTTACTGATAATGTACTTCAAGATGGTTCTCAACCTATTTACGGACATGTACCAAACGGACTGGCTAAAAATCCAGAGACAGGTGTTGATTTCCGACAAGACGCCGGCGATATAGCTCAATATGATGTTGAGGAAGCTCAAAAGGCTTGGCAAGAAGGGTTGAAAGAACTTGGAACGGATACCATTTCACTTGAATTGACGACTTCTGACAGTGAAGACAGTAAGAAGTTAGCTGAGTTTATTCAAAGTGAATACCAAAAGAATTTACCTGGCTTAACGATCAATGTTCGCCAAATGCCCGATAATTCTAGATTGGATAACGTTAAAAAAGGAAATTACCAATTGGCAACGACTTATTGGTTAGCAGATTTTGCGGACCCAATTAATTTTGTTGAACGCTTTGATACAGCTATCAACCGCGGAAACTATTCTTTTGAAGACATTGATGCATTAGTAGAGAAAAGCAACCAACAATTCGATGACAAATTAGGTAGATGGAATACTCTGATTGAAACTGAAAAAGTCGCGTTAGGCGAACAATATGTAGATGTGCCGATTTACCAAACAGCGGATGCTTATCTTGAAAAACCGTATGTAAAAGATATTTACCGCCCAGTATTTGGCAGCAGAAGTTTTAAATATGCTTACCTAAACAATACTAAGTAAAAATTACAAGTGTTGCATTGAAAGCAAACAACCAATCTGCTTCAAAGTTAACCTTATTTCAAAAGGTCCGATGGGGTTAAATTTGATTAGACAAATCTTGTTGCGTGCTCTAATGAAGATGCGGTAGTGGTCTTAAGTCACGCTAAGCCTCTTTACGTGACTTAAGGATTAACATTTTCTATCTTTAAGTCACGATAAGTCGATTATTGGGATATTTCTTACATTATGTGCTTTTCGGTAATAACCGAAAAGATCTGATTGAAATTGTAAAAAGAAGTTTGCGTTATTTTAATGTGACATTAATGGTAAAAAATAAGTAAAAGTTACGATACAAAAAGCTTTCCTTCATTCGAAACAGTGAAAAACCTGTTGATTGAATAAGGAAAGCTTTTTGTGGTTTTAAAATGAAACTGTTCTAAGATTGATTAATCTTTTCTATCATTAAATCAACCGAAAAGATTCTTTCATAGGCTTATCATACGTACGGATATCTGAAAGATAGTCTTGCATCGCTTGAACAGCATGTTTTTCCAAGTTCTTGTGATTCTTGCCGTATTTTTTCGGAACGCCTTGATGAGTTACATAACTGACATGATAAGTCTGCTTTCGATCAATCTCATTTTCGCCGATAAATAATTTTTGGATGCGCAGTCCCTTTGGATTTTCTACTTTTAAATAGGCGTGCAAACCGGCCGCTCGTTTGAGGTAGCCGCCCATTTGATGGTAAGGATCACCGGAGTAAGTATTTTCCATGTTTTCTTCCAGCATTTCCCAAATCTCATCTCCTGTAAGTTCAGCAGTAGAGATAGGAGGATCCATGGGAATAATTTGATAAAGATCTCTCAAGGTAATAGTGCCTTTCACGATCGGAGCACCGTAACGCCAGCCATTTGAAAAAGCGATATCGGAACCCGTATGATGAAGGATAGCATCTAACAAAAAGTTGTCTAATGGTCCTTCCAAATTAAGACCGCGGTGTAAGTTGACAGCCGTTTCTCCTACTTTTGTATCTAGCTGATCACGAAATGGGGCAACAGCTTCTTCCACTTTCGTTTTTAAAGCAGGATCTTCCGTAATATCTTCTGTGATCGGAATCAACTGGTGTTCAACCGTTTTTAACCGATCGTTTTCTAAGGTCAATGCTAATTTTCCGATAAAAGAGCCTTGGGAACCCGATTGAATGAGTGTCGTCTCACCAATTTTTACACTGTCTTCTAAACGGTTGTGCGTATGTCCGCTCAAACAAATATCGACGCCTTCCACTTCAGATAACAACTTTGTGTCTTGTGGAAACCCTAAATGAGATAACAAGACGATCAGTTGAACCTTTTTTTCTTTTAATTCATTGATATAGTGCGGTAGTTCTTCTCGTCCCATCGTAAAATAGATGCCTTCACTGAAGCTGGCTGGCATGGTTTTATCAATAATATTGCAAGCAATTCCGATGACGCCGATAGAAATACCTTCAACTTCAAGAATTCGATAAGGATCAAAAACCAACTCATCCGTCTCTTTATTAAAAACGTTGATAGCTAAGACTGGGTAGTTCAATGCGTGTCCGATTTTTTTCAAGTTTTCCGGACCATAGCCAGTATCCCAGTGAAACGTCATAGCGGAAATGCCTAAATCATTTAGAATCGGTACCATATTCCAGCCTTTTGTAGTGACAGCTTCATAAGTTCCATGAATTGTATCACCATTATCAAGTACAACAACAGAGCCGTCTTTTCGCATTTCTTTTAACAAAGTCTGAATCCGGGCATAGCCGCCTGCTTTGCGAAATACAAGTTGCTCTCCTTCATAAAAAACTTCATTATGAGTTTCTAAATAGCTGTGAGTATCGTTTATCTGGACTAACGTGATGTTTTTTTCCATTTTGTTCCCCTGCTTTCATATAGGATGTTTATTTTAGTATAACAGTCAGCGAAAAAGAGTGATAATATTCCGTTTACTCCATTTTTATCTGGCAAAAAGGGCTTAGTTTGTTTAACCCCTATTCATACAGTACACTTGAATAAATCATTTGACAGAATAAAGAACCAACACTAGTTACTGTCTCTTTTGCACAAAAACCCACTTCCTTTTGTCAAAACTGATAATGTTATCTGTTTTAAAAACGGTTACAATAGGTATGCAGATAAGCAATCAAGGAGGGAATAATAATGAATCTGGAAACTGTTTTAAAAGAAAATATTGATTTGTTTACGAGTATTGGAAATGATCCTACAGGTGGTATGACTCGTCTCTTGTATTCAGATTCCTGGTTAGAAGCTCAAAACAAATTAAAAGAAAAATTAGAAGAAATAGGTCTGTCGACGCACTTTGATGAAATCGGAAACTTGTTTGGGCGATTAGAAGGCTCAACTTACCCAGAAGAAACGATTATGTCAGGTTCGCATATGGATACGGTTGTAAATGGCGGTAACTTAGATGGCCAATATGGAGTAATAGCTGCTTATTTGGCTATCTATTATTTGAAAGAAACATATGGACAACCATTGCGGTCTTTAGAAGTTATCTCAATGGCTGAAGAAGAAGGCAGCCGTTTTCCAACAGCATTCTGGGGCAGTAAAAATTTTGTTAACGAAGCAAAAAGAGAAGATGTTGAGGCTATAGCAGATTTCAAAGGAGTCAAGTTTGTTGATGCTATGCGAGCATGCGGATTTGATTTTAAACCTGAGGATGCTGTAAAAAGAAACGACATCAAAGCTTTTGTTGAGCTTCATATCGAGCAAGGAAATGTGTTGGAAAACAAAAATCTGCAAATTGGAGTGGTAAACAGCATTGCCGGTCAAAGACGGTATACCGTTATTTTGAAAGGCCAAGCCAACCATGCAGGAACTACCCCTATGGAGTATCGGAAAGATGCAGTCTACGCTTTTAGCAGAATCTGTTCAGAAGCGATTAGACAGGCAGAAGAAGTTGGTGATCCGCTTGTATTGACTTTTGGAAAAGTAGAACCAAAACCCAACACTGTCAACGTAGTACCTGGCGAAGTCTTGTTTACAATCGATTGTCGCCATACCGACGATTCCATCTTAAAACAATTTACAGCAGACCTAGAAGACCGAATGAAAGAAATTGCTGAAGAAATGGGAATGACTATCGAGATTGACTTATGGATGGATGAAGCTCCTGTTCCAATGAATGAATCAATCGTTTCTGTTGTCGAAGAAGCAGCAAAAACTGAAAAAATGGATTATTGCGTGATGCATAGCGGTGCCGGACATGATTCACAAATCATTGCGCTGCACTACCCAACAGCAATGATTTTTGTTCCAAGTATTAAAGGCATTAGCCATAACCCGGATGAAGCTACAACGTTAAAAGATTTAGTTGCTGGTGTCAAAACATTAGCCAGTGCTTTATATAATTTAGCTTACAAATAAGCAGAATGGATGATAAAAATGGGATACAAAAATAACATACAAGGCTACAGAGACGGATTGCTTGAATCACGTTCTGTAATCAAACGACACAATTATGCTTTAATTCCACATGATGGATTGGTAAAAAATACCGTTCCCGGATTTGAAAATTGTGATTTAACTATATTAGCCTCTCCAAAATTAGGAGCGAGTTTTGTTGATTATATTATTACTTTGCATGAAAAAGGCGGAAACAAACAGGGATTCGGCGGAGATGGCATTCAAACGTTTGTTTATGTCATTGAAGGATCTTTAAAAGTAAGTGACGGCAAAGAAGAACAAGTGCTGTCGACAGGTGGATATGCTTATGTACCAGCAGATGCTAAATTGTACCTAGAAAATGCCCAAAAAGAAGATACAGAGATTTTCTTATACAAAAAACGTTACGAGCCTTTAGAAGGTTATGCCGCTCATACGGTATTCAGCAATGTCAATGACATTGAACCAGTTGAATACGAAGATATGGAAGACGTTCTGATCTGGGATTTATTGCCAAAAGATTTAGGCTTCGATATGAATTTCCACATTTTATCTTTCAAACCGGGGGCAAGTCATGGGTATATAGAAACTCATGTTCAAGAACATGGAGCCTATATTTTATCTGGACAAGGAATGTACAATTTAGATAATGAATGGATGCCGGTAGAAAAAGGCGATTATATTTTCATGGGAGCATATAGCCCCCAAGCAGCATATGCAGTCGGACGCGGTGAATCATTGAGTTACGTATACTCTAAAGATTGCAACCGTGATCCAGAACTATAAACGGACGGTGACTAAACAATGACAGAAACAACAGTAATCGTATCACCTTCTGATTTGCATCAATTAATTAAAGCAAAGCTTGAAAAAGCAGGGTTATATACAGAACAAGCTCAAGAAGTCGCAAATCATCTTGTATTTGCAGATTCTTGTGGCATTCACTCGCACGGAGCAGTTCGGGTAGATTATTATGCTGAACAAATTGCTAAAGGTGGCGTTACGTTAGACCCCAAAATGGAGTTGGAAGTAACCGGACCAAGTACAGCTATTTTTCATGGTGATAACGGCATGGGGCAATTTGTCGCAAATCGTGCTTTATCAGAAGCTATCCCACTTGCCAAAGAATCAGGGGTTGCAGTACTTGGCATATCTAAAATGAGTCATAGCGGAGCTTTGTCGTATTATGTGAAGAAAGCAGCTGAGCAAGATTTGATCGGCATCTCAATGTGTCAATCTGATCCGATGGTTGTGGCATTCGGTGGAACAGAAAACTATTATGGAACCAATCCGATTGCTTTTGCTGCACCACGTAAAACTGGAGCTCCTGTCGTATTTGATATGGCGACAACGGTTCAAGCATGGGGAAAAATTTTAGATGCACGCTCAAAAAACGTAGAAATTCCTAGTACTTGGGCAGTAGACAAAGAAGGTAAGCCGACAACAGATTCTCATGCGGTCAATGGATTATTGCCGATTGCTGGACCAAAAGGGTATGGATTAATGATGATGGTTGATGTACTGTCAGGTATCCTTTTAGGATTACCATTTGGCAAACACGTGACCTCGATGTACGATAAAATTTCTGAAGGACGCGACTTAGGTCAATTATTTATCTTGATTGATCCAAAACGGTTTACAGATTTGGATCTATTCAAAGAAAAAATGGATCAAGTTATTACAGAATTGCATGAAATCAAACCAGCTGATGGATTTGATCAAGTTTATTATCCAGGAGAACTCAGTCAATTAAATTACGAAAAGTACCAAAAAGAAGGCATTCCTATTGAAAAAAGTATTTATGAATACTTATTGAGTGAGACGGTACATTTTGACCAATATGATGGTAAAGACGCTTTTTCCAGCTGACCTGATAAACGTTCATGAAAATAGGATAATGAAAAGGATGCATGCCCTAGCAAACTAGAGTATGCATCCTTTTAGTTTCAATGATTTTCTTGTTGGGACAAAGACAGCGCTAAGCGTAAATTGAGACTATTGATCGGATCTGCAATAGGCATGCCAACAATTGTTTCACAATTATCAATGCGGTATTTTACTGTATTTCGGTGAATAAATAATTCTTTTGCTGTTTTTGCGATTTCACATTGGAAATCAAGATAAGTTTTAAGCGTTTTTCTTAATTCAATCAGATTTTCTTCTTCTGGGTAAGCCAGTTCCTTTAAAATAGACTGGCAAAAATAATGAACTTCTTCAGTTTCAGCCCGTTCGAATAAATTCATTATCCCCATATGATGATAGTGGTGAATAAGAGGTTGCACATCCATGCTTGCAGCTTCTTCATAAGCTAACTTTGCCTCTACATAAGAAGTGCCGATAAAATCCATCCGTTCATGTGGAGTCCCAAATGAAAAGGCCAATTGGATAGGCAGAACGGCAAAGAGTTGTTCTGCAATTTGTAAAAGAATGTCTTCTAATCCTCCTGGTTGTTTCTTTTGAAAAAGAATGGCGAGATGGTGTGTGTGTTTTAAACGGAAAATTACCGTGTTTTGGACTAGAAGCGGTAACTGTTCCTCCAGCCATTGAGCAGCGAGAGTGGTTTTTTCCTCTTGCAGCAGTACCTCCATCTCTTGATCAAGGTTATTGATAGGATTCACATAGACAACTTGATAATAAGTAGACTGTTGCATCCCAAATTTACTCCCGTAATCGATCCAATTTTTTTGTTGGGGTTGTGCAGACTGTTGAGTTTCTACT
>NZ_DAMDAK010000045.1:12447-20547 GCF_032094055.1 Carnobacterium sp. | reverse complement strand
AGTTATTATTGGAGAAGTTCTTTTCCGTAATTTGTCTTTTGTTAAACGTTTAGGAACAATTGTAATTGGGTCGATAGTTTACCGCTTGATTATTGATTTAGTTTTACAATTGGGTGTTGATCCCCAAGATATTAAGCTGTTTTCAGCTTTAATCCTAGCCATTGCGCTTTCAACCCCCTTATTGAAAAAGAAAAGAAAAAAAGCTCCGATGCAGTTCAAAAATAGATGGAAGAAAGGAGTGAATTAAGGTGACAGCTATTTTACAAATTAAAAATATCCATAAAAGTTTTGAGATGGGAACAATTAATGAAAATCATGTATTAAAAGGCTTGAATCTAACTATTGAAGAAGGCGAATTTGTTACGATTATTGGAGGAAATGGTGCTGGGAAATCAACACTATTAAACAGTATTGCTGGAAGCTTTTTTGTTGAATCTGGTCACATTTTTCTAGATGGCGAAGATGTAACGCATCAAAAAACAGCAGAACGAGCTAAAAATATTGGGCGTGTCTTCCAAGACCCTAAAATGGGAACAGCTACAAGGTTAAGTATTGAAGAGAATTTAGCAGTTGCATATAATCGTGGGAAAAAGCGTGGGCTGTCACTTGGAGTTAAAGAAAAGCAGCGCATAGAGTTTTGCGAACGACTAAAACAATTGGATTTGGGATTAGAAACTCGATTGAAAATGGAAGTAGGACTTTTATCCGGTGGGCAAAGGCAGGCGTTAACTTTACTGATGGCCACATTACAAACACCAAAACTATTATTATTAGACGAACATACAGCTGCCCTAGATCCAAAAACAAGTAAAATGGTACTTGAGTTAACGGATAAAGTTGTAAAAGAGGAACAGTTAACGACTATGATGATCACACATAACATGGAAAATGCGATTGAATACGGCAACCGGTTGATCATGTTGTATAATGGTCAAGTAGCAGTTGATGTTTCTGGTAAGAAAAAACAAAATATGACAGTTCCTGATTTGCTGGAGTTGTTCCATAAAAACAGTGGAGACCGTGTAAGTGATGATGCCTTGATTTTAGGATAATTAAAAAAGACAACAAAAAAAGCTGAGTTCTCAGCTTTTTTTTGTTTATAGAGTAGCTGTTGGCATTTTTTCTCCAATAGCCGCTAAGCGCTCGCTTACTTCTTCTTGACTCAAATGATGGTGCTTAACATATAAGTTCTCAGGAGCAACACGACACTCATGACAGCAGCCACGTAAATATTTGTGTTCATTTTCTTCTGAAGATAGAATTTGACGGTTACAACTCGGATTTGCACAGTTAACGTACCGTTCACAAGGTAAACCGTCGAACCAGTCGCGTCCAACTATTACATGTTCTTTTTGGTTAACAGGTACACTAATACGACTGTCGAAAACGTACATTTGTCCATCCCATAATTCTCCTTGTACTTCCGGATCTTTACCATACGTAGCAATTCCGCCATGCAATTGACCAACGTCTTTGAATCCTTCTTTAAGGAGCCAGCCTGAAAATTTTTCGCAACGGATTCCGCCAGTACAATAAGTAACGACTCGTTTATCCATAAACTGTTCTTTATTGTCTCGGATCCATTGTGGAAGTTCACGGAACGTACGGATTTCAGGGCGAACAGCTCCTCTAAAATGACCTAAATCATATTCATAGTCATTACGAGCATCAATAACAATTGTATTTTCATCTAAAATAGCTTCGCGAAATTCTTTAGGATCTAAATAAGTACCTGTAATCTCATTTGGATCGATGTCATCTTCTAGGTTTAACGCAACTAATTCCTGACGATAACGGACATGCATTTTTTTAAAAGCTTCTGAGCTTTCTTCGTCGATTTTAAATACCATATCAGCAAAACGAGCATCGGCATGCATCTCGTCCATATAACGCTGAGTTTGTTCAAACGTCCCAGAAACTGTGCCATTGATACCTTCTGCAGCTACTAAGATTCTTCCTTTTAAACCAATCTCTTTACAAAAAGCAAGATGCTCTGTTGTAAACTGTTCAGGGTCTTCAATAGGAACGTATTGGTAATAAAGCAATACACGGTAATCTTTAGACATTGTAAATCCTCCTAAATATCTTACTTTACATTATAGATAGACAAACTATCTGACACTATATTATACACTATCTTATTTTAAGAAAGCAAGACGAAAAATCAAACAGTGGATTTACTTTTTAAGCGGATACCGGTAAAATAAACTGTCAAGCTGTTTATAATCCAATAACGATAAAATGAAATTTGAAAGGATGGAGACGATGGAGCGCTGTGCTTGGGCAAAGACAGATTTGGATAAGCAGTATCATGACCAAGAATGGGGAAAACCGCATCATGAAGATGCAGCGTTGTTTGAACTCCTAATTCTTGAAACCATGCAAGCTGGCTTAAGCTGGTCTACTATTTTAGCAAAAAGAGAAAATTATCGAGCAGCTTTAGAAGAGTTCGATCCTGTGAAAATTCAATATTACGATCAGACTAAGATTGAAGAATTATTGCTGAATCCTGGCTTGGTTCGAAATAAGTTGAAAATGTACTCTATACCTAAAAATGCAGCAGCTTTTTTGGCTGTTCAAAAAGAATATGGCTCTTTTGACTATTATCTCTGGTCTTTTGTAGGTCATCAAACGATTGTTAACGTGTACGAAGAAGGAGAAAAGACACCAGTAAAAACAGCTTTATCAGAAAAAATAGCAAAAGATATGAAAAAGAAAGGTTTTTCTTTCATTGGCCCCGTGACTTGTTATGCATTTCTGCAAGCAGCGGGGTTGATCAATGATCATGAATCAGCTTGCCGATTTAAATAGATGGGCAGACACTGTTCAATTAAGTGATAAATTTTCTTATTTGACACTTAACTGTAACCTAAAAGAAATCTTATTGACGTGCTGTTCATGCTATACTAGTTCTTGTGAACAGACTATTAAATTTATTTAAAGAAATGAAAATAAATTTTTGGAGGAGAAATATTAGTGAATAAAAAATTACTTTCAATTGCTATTTTAGGAACAATGACTTTTAGTTCTCTTATTTTACCAACAACAGCAAGTGCCGAATCGTATACTGATAAAATTGAAGAAGCCAAACAAAATGCAAATCAAAACCAAAAAAACATAGATGAAACTGATCAAAAAATAAAAGGGTTAGCATCAGAAAAAGACAATACACAAGGACAATTGGAAAGCATCAATAACACTATCCGTGTGAACAAAGAAAAATCTCAAAAACTAGTTGCAGATATTCAAAAATCTCAAAAAGAAATGGATTCATTGCAATCTGAAATCACAACGTTAGAAGAAAAGATTGAGCAACGTAATGAACAATTGGATCAACAAGCTCGGACAGTTCAAACAAATGGTGACACACAGAACTACATAGAATTTATTATCGAAGCAGAGTCGTTAGTAGATGTACTGGGACGCGTAGATGTAGTCAGTCAAATGGTTAATGCCAATAAAACACTTGTTGAAGAACAAGTAGCAGACCAAAAATTAGTTGTTGAAAAGAAAACAAAAACTGAACAAACGATTGTACAGCAAAATGCTTTAGCTGCACAATTGGAAGATGCACAAACTTCACTTGAACAACAGTTATTAGAAAAAGAAGTAATTGTTTCTCAATTAGCTTCTGAAATGGCTACAGCTCAAGAAGATAAAGATGCCTTTTTAGCACAAAAAGCAGCAGCAGAAAGTGCAGTAGCTGAATATACTTCAGCTCAAGAAGCAGCAGAAAAAGCTGTACAAGTAGCATTTGAACAGAAAAAAGCAGAAGAAGCTGAAGCTGCTGAAAAGACAGAAAGTGAAGCAGCAAATGAATCAGTATCTGCAACCAGCTCTTCAGAACAAAATAATACAGAAACAGCGGCAGCAGCAACACCAGCTGCATCAACTAGCCAAGCAAGTCAATCAAGCAGCGACTCAAGTGAAACAAATCAAACAGCAAATAACAACACGTCAAGTTCAAACAGTTCAAGCACAAGCAGTTCAAACAGTTCAACTAAGCCAGCAGCCAGCAAACCAGCTGCAGACTCAACACCGGCTAAAAAACCAGCTCCGACGCCAGCTCCAGCTCCGTCATCTGGCGGAACATCGTTATCAGCGATGCAACCAGCGATCAATGCTGCTTTAGCTGCAGGCAAACCTTATTTATGGGGCGGAACATCGCTATCAGGCGGATTTGACTGTTCTGGATTTACGCAATACGTCTTTAACAACGTTGGAGTTTCAATTCCACGTGTAGCATCTGCACAATATAGTGCATCGACTCATGTTTCTAATCCTCAACCAGGAGACTTAGTGTTCTTCTCACTAGGCGGTTCAACTGTTGACCATGTGGGCATCGTTACTGGTGGCGGCGGGTTCATCGGATCACAAAGCAGTACAGGCGTAGCATATACCTCTTATACTTCTGGATGGTGGGCTAATAAAGTTGTTGGATTTGGACGTTACTAAAATAGAGTATCGAATAAAATGAATACTAACAGATAAATATGAACTAGTGAAAAAAGAAGCCATTCGGCTTCTTTTTTTTTATGAGCGAATCGTTTTTGAGATATAGGCGGACTATCATAATAAAGCAATCAACGTATCATATGAACTAAACTGCTCGTTTTTTTGAATGATGTGGTAAATGATTCACGTGATGTTTTTAATAGTTACTAAAATAAAGAAGCCGAAAAAATAAAATTAAAATTAAAATGAACTTGCCTTTTATTTCTTTGATTGAAGAAAAGTAAGCGTTTTTCCAGATTGAGAACTTGATTCATTTCTTAAAAAGAAATAAAAAAATTGATTTAAATCAATTTTTTAAAAAATAAATAGGACTATGCTATGTAAGGTTTTGATTGTGCTTTAACTGAAACAAAGTAAAAACAGCCTAATTTATATAATTAGACTAGAAATGCATTAGTTTAAAAGTTCTGCCGAGACTTAAAGGTTAGATTCATTGGAGGAGGAAAAAAAGTAATGGTGGAAAAACATCCTTTTAGAAGGTTAACTAAAATATTGATAGGGGTACTTGCTGTCGTTTTCTCAATATTGATTGCAGGAGGAATTTTAATTTTTAAAAATGAAGCGCCTCGTCCTACTAAAATGGTCTCAGAAGATGGCACTGTAGTCATGACAAAAAACGAATTGATAAGTGGACAGGCAGTATTTGAAAAATACGGATTAGCAGATTACGGAACGATTCTGGGAAATGGCTCTTATTTAGGACCAGATTATACAGCGCAAAGTCTGCATATCTATTTAAAAGGAATGGATCAGTACTACGGAGAAAAATTATATGGAAAAGAATATGAGGACTTATCAGACACGGAATTAGGCGGTATCAAAGAAAAAGTAAAAAACGAAATACGAGAGAATCGCTATGTTAAAAAAACAGATACCCTAGTGTTAACAGATGCCCAAGTTTACGGGGTTGATTATTTAAAAGAATATTATCGAGAAATGTTTATTAATAACCCTAAAGAAGCAGGTCTTCCTGAAAATATGATCGACCAAATAAAAACTTCTGATTATATGACAGACGGAAATAAAATTGATCACTTAACCAATTTCTTTTTCTGGAGTGCATGGGTATCTTCAACAAATCGTCCAGGTATGATTTATAGTTATACAAATAACTGGCCATACGATATGGATGCAGGAAATGTTATGACATCAGAAGCAATGGTTTGGACAGCTATCAGTGTGGCTGTTTTAGTTATAGGAGTAGCTGCAATATTATATGTACAGCGTCGTTATCATTTTGAAATGGATCAAGCCTATAGCGGAAATAATGTGCCTGATGTAAACGCAGATTTGCCTATTACTTCTAGTCAACGTAAAACAGGTAAGTTCTTTTTGATCGTAGTGTTAATGCTCTTGCTTCAGATTATGCTTGGAGAATTAATGTCTCACTACTATATAGAAAATGGATTTTTTGGGTTGCCAATTGAACGATTATTTCCATTTAATATTGCAAAAACATGGCATTTGCAGCTCGCCATTTTTTGGATAGCAACTGCATGGTTAGCAACGGGTATTTATATTGTGCCTCGTGTGTTAGGAAAAGAACCTAAACATCAAAGCAAACTAGTCGATCTTCTTTTTTGGGCTCTTATTTTCGTTATCGGCGGTAGTATGTTAGGTGAGTGGGGATCAATTTTAAATGTTATTAATGACAAATGGTGGCTTGTTGGTCATTTTGGCTGGGAATATCTTGAATTAGGTAAATTCTGGCAGATTTTATTCATTCTTGGAATGGTACTTTGGGTCGTTATTTTACTTCGTGGATTTATTCCTCGGATAAAATCACATAAAAAAGATGACAAGAAAGTATTGATCACATTGTTATTATTTGGTTCAATAGCAATTCCTGCTTTCTATTTAGCTTCTTTATTTATTGTTCCAGATTCTCATATTACATTTGCCGATTACTGGCGCTGGTGGATCGTTCATTTATGGGTAGAAGGAATTTTTGAGTCATTTGCAGTTATTTTAATTGGCTACTTAATGGTAAGTATGAAATTGACAACTGTTCGGTCAACTGTTCGTATGCTTTATTTCCAATTGATTTTATTGTTAGGTGCAGGTGTAGTAGGAATGGGACATCATTATTTCTGGGAAGGCGACCATTCTATATGGTTAGCACTCGGAGCTTGTTTTTCAGCTTTAGAAGTCGTCCCTCTTTGCTTACTTATCTGGGATGCATATACTCATTATAGAATTATGCGAGATAGTGGAAAAGAATTTCCATATAAAGGGACGTTTAATTTCCTTGCAGCAACGGGTATATGGAATGCAATTGGTGCAGGGGCATTAGGATTTTTGATCAACGCTCCTGCAATTAACTATTTTGAACACGGAACGCAATGGACATCTGCTCATGCACATGCTTCTATGGCTGGGGTTTATGGTATGTTCTCAATTGCTATTATGCTTTATGCATTACGCAACATTTCGAAAAAAAAATATGGGATAAGAAAATGGAAAAAATGATTACTTGGTCTAGCTGGTTATTAAATATTGGCTTAGCAGGAATGGTTTCAATCACTTTGCTTCCCGTTGGTTATTTGCAATTAAAAGATGCATTAGATTTTGGATATTGGCATGCACGTCAAACCTCTTTTTATAAAGCAACGCCTGTTTATGAATTACTATGGGCTCGTATGTTACCAGATTTGATTTTTACTGCAGGAGTTATTTTGCTGCTCATTATTGTCATAAAAGTCATGAGGAATTTGAAACCAGCGAAATAGCAATGAAAGTAATGTTAATTTAGTTGAAAGTTAAGACAATTAAATGTGATTAGTTTTGTTGTAAGTCAAAAGTTATCGGCATCAAAATAAAATAATAAAAAAATGGGAGCTTTTGAGCTCCTATTTTTTTTTGCAAAAGAACAGGAAAGCTGTGTGTTCGTGTTTAATGTCCAGAATATAAAAAAAGATAGTAGACCGGCAACTTTATCTTTCATAGTTGCCGGTCTGTTATCTTTTAAAGGTATTCTTCAGTTAATTCTAGGAAAGTTTTAATATCATTTCCCATGATTTTGATACCAGCTGTCCAAAAATCAGGTTTTGTTAAATCAGCATCCAAATGCTTCTTAGCTAAATCTTCTGTAGTCATTGAAGCTGTATCCCGTAATAAGGCGATGTACCGATCTTCAAAGCCTTTACTGTTTTCTAGTGATTGAGCATAAATTCCTAAACTGAAAAGATAGCCAAATGTATAAGGGAAATTGTAAAAAGGCACATCTGCAATAAAGAAATGAAGCTTACTAGCCCAAAAATGCGGGTGGTAAGAATTTAAAGAGTTTTGGTAAGCTTCTTTTTGAGCTGTTACCATCAATTCAGATAACCGTTCATCTGTTACTACGCCCATCTGACGTTCTTCATAGAATTTTGATTCAAAAATAAAGCGGGCATGGATATTCAAGAACATAGCCAAAGCATTTTGGATTTTTGTATCAAGCAGACCGATTTTTTCTTCTTTTGATTTGGCGTCTTTTACGGTGGCGTCTGCAACAATAAGCTCTGCAAAGGTGCTTGCAGTTTCAGCAACATTCATAGCATATTGCTGATTTAAAGCTGGAAGATCGTTCATTACATGACTATG
>NZ_DAMDAK010000045.1:11385-12437 GCF_032094055.1 Carnobacterium sp. | reverse complement strand
CATGACCTAATTCATGAGCTAAAGTAGAAACTTCTCCGGGTGAATCAGCATAAGTCATAAAAATACGAGATTCTTTGCTTTCCGGCAATTCTGCACAATACCCTCCTGGGCGTTTACCATTACGATTTTCTGCTTCAATCCAGTTTTTTTCAAAAGCAGACTGAGCAAAATTTGCCATTTTAGGGCTGACTTTTTTGAAGTTTTCAATAATAAATGCGGCTCCTTTATCATAAGGATAAACTTGCGGCTTAGCATCTCCAACTAAAACAGGTGCTTCAATATCTTGCCAGTCTAATCGTTCTTTGCCCATTAATTGAGCTTTACGGTTTAAGTAATCAATAAATGGTTGTTTATGGTTACTGACAGCTTTCCACATTGTCTCTAAAGTCTCTTTTTTCATCCGGTTGTATTCTAAAGGACGTTTTAAAAAGTCAGAGACACCATGTGCTTTATAATCGGCTAATCGAAAACCAGCTAAATGATTTAGTATATCGCCAAATAAAGGCGCTTTTTCGGCCCAAGCGGTTTCCCATTTATCAAAAATTTGTTTTCTGACTTCGCTGTCAGGATCTGTATTCATTTTATTATAGGCTTGTCCAGCGGAAAGATGGATAATGGTTCCATCTTGTTCTTCAAATGGAATTTCAATAGTAGCGACTAAAGTATCGTAGTGGTCACTCCAACCTTGGAAGCCATCAATCGAAAGAGCGTTAATTAAAGATTCTTCAGATTCACTTAATAATTCTTTTCCTTGTGTTCTTGTCTCTTGTAAGACAAATTCAACAGGACGGAATTCAGGCAAAGCAAGTAAATTTTTCCATTCCTCTTCCGGCATAGCAACAAGTTTTTTTGTGAGGATAGTTTGGATCGTGCTGAAACTACTGCTCAAGGAGAATATTTGCCCAAATAATGTAGTGGTCTTTTTATCATTGACATCAGCTGACTGAACAGCTTCAACAAAAGTATGTACTTGTGTTAAGCCAAAAGTGAGTTTTTCCTGTAATCCTAAAATAGAAGAAAATTGTTTGAAATAAGGCTTATCCTCTTTGCTG
>NZ_DAMDAK010000045.1:10060-11361 GCF_032094055.1 Carnobacterium sp. | reverse complement strand
AGAGAATTCAGTTAATTGCTCTTGAATCAATGTTATTTTTTCTTGTAATTCTGTGGAATGACTGCCGCCTGAAAAAACAGAATCTAGGTCCCAGTTCATACTGTACTTCATTTAAAAACTTCCCTTCTGCATGTGTCTTCTTTTATTATAGTCTAGTTTTCCTTAGTTTAAAACCATCCTTTTGTAAATCGCAGAAAAATTAAAACCAGCGTGTTGGTTGACATCTCATCTGAGATGAGTTAGCTTAGTAGGTGACAAGAAATGAATAAGCTTCTGTTAGGTGAGGCTCCTATATGGAAATATGCTGCTGCCCAAAAACGTCGAGAGACACCAATGGGTCAACAGAGATGGTCGAATTAAGGCCATATTTAATGTAGCTGATGAATAATCTACGCCATATAGTGCTAAAACTCGACGATGGAGAACTAATACTGTGTCTTTATTTGTTTTGCACTTCACTCAGTATTAAATATGTGAACCGTTTATTTGAGATAAACAATTCGGGTACATACTCTATCGCAGAATAGAGTATGTACTTTTTTTGTTGTGCTGATTAAACTGAAAAACTTATCCATTATGAGCAACAGCTAGTTTTTAGTAGAACAAAACCTAACAAAATGGGAAAGAGGTGAATGGTATGGAAAAAGGATCTAGTAGTGATAACCCAGATGATGATTATTGGAAAAATAAAGAAAAAATAAGTAAACCTGCCATACACCTCTTAGTTAGTATAGGAGTGTAGTAAAACTTATTTTTTCCGGTAAGACAAGAGGAGGAAAAAATGATGGCAAATCAAAAAAAACATATTTACACAGAAAAGAAATCTAAAAACAATCAATTGAAAGAATTAGGTTACTTGACAGAAGAAGCGGTTTTAAAACAATTGAAGACAGAAGCATCAGGCTTAAGCAAATCAGAAGCGGAAAAACGCTTAGAAGAATTTGGATTGAATGAAGTAGCTTCCCAAAAACCGATTCCTTGGTATGTACTATTGCTCCAAGCATTTAAAGATCCCTTTATTTATGTTTTAGCACTTTTATTAGTTGTCTCAGCTGCTACTAAAGATTTTGAGGCTAGTATTGTTATGAGCCTAATGATTTTATTTAGTGCGGGACTTCATTTTATTCAAGAATACCGTTCTCAAAAAGCCAGTTTAGCTTTAAAAGAGCTGATTGAAACCACTTGTGCAGTAACCAGAGAAGGAGTAACAAAAGAAATCCCAATTGATGAAGTGGTTCCTGGAGATATTATTAATTTGTCGACAGGAGACTTGATTCCAGCTGATGCTCGTTTGATTTGGG
>NZ_DAMDAK010000045.1:9619-10050 GCF_032094055.1 Carnobacterium sp. | reverse complement strand
GGCCAAAGACTTATTCGTCAATCAATCGTCATTAACAGGTGAATCAATGCCGATTGAAAAATTTGTTCATATCGAGAATGAGAAAAAAGATGCGAATATGACGGCTTTGGACCTTCACAACTTAGCTTTTATGGGTACAGATGTTTTGAGTGGACAAGGAAAAGTAGTCGTATTAAAAACTGGAGAAGATACTTTCTTTGGAGACATTGCTGCTAAATCTTCTAAATCTAGAGGAGAAACGAGTTTCGACCGTGGAGTAAAAAATGTCAGTAAATTATTGATTAACTTTATGCTGGTTATGGTGCCCATTGTATTTTTGATCAATGGAATTTCAAAAGGCGATTGGGGGGAAGCGTTCTTCTTCTCAATCGCAGTAGCAGTCGGCCTCACACCAGAAATGCTGCCGATGATCATCACAAGCAACTTAGCTA
>NZ_DAMDAK010000045.1:6168-9609 GCF_032094055.1 Carnobacterium sp. | reverse complement strand
GCGCAATTACAATGTCTAAGAAAAAAGTAATTGTTAAAGAACTAAATGCTATTCAAAACTTAGGCGCCATGGATGTTTTATGTACAGATAAAACTGGAACCATCACAGAAGATAAAGTTGTTTTGGTACGCCATATAAATCCGATCGGAGAAGAAAGCGATCGAGTTTTAGAATTAGCCTATATGAATTCAAATTACCAAACGGGTTGGAAAAACGTGATGGATCACGCTGTTATTGAATACTTTAGTGAAAACCGTGAAGAAAGTGAATTAGAGAAAATTGAAAAAATCGATGAGATTCCATTTGATTTTTCAAGACGTCGCTTAACGGTAGCTGTCAAAGCAGGAGATCAGCAACTGATGATTACTAAGGGTGCAGTAGAAGAAATGCTGAAAGTTTGTCAGTATGTTGAATTAAACGGTGAAGTTGTTTCATTGACATCAGAATTACAAAAAACAAATGTGCATGATTCAGCTGTTTATTCTATTAAAGATGAAGCAGACATGGTGTTAGTAGGATTCATGGGGTTCTTAGACCCGCCAAAACAGTCTTCTATAACAGCTATTCAGTCGCTTCATGAACATGGCGTTAACGTAAAAGTGTTGACTGGCGATAACGAAATCGTTGCTCAAAAAATCTGCAAAGAAGTTGGGATTGAAGTAAATCGTGTGATTCTTGGCACGGAATTGGAGACAATGGATGATAAAGAATTGATGGATGCAACAGAAGGGATCAATCTGTTTGCAAAATTAAACCCTACACAAAAAGCTAGAATCATTGAATTGTTGCAACAGAAAGGTCACACCGTTGGATTTATGGGTGATGGTATCAATGATGCCCCTGCTTTAAGAACAGCTGATGTAGGAATTTCTGTTGATACTGCAGCCGATATTACTAAAGAAGCTAGCTCAATCATTCTGTTAGAAAAGAGTTTAACGGTTTTAGAAGATGGAGTGTTAGAAGGTCGGACTGTTTTTGGCAACATGATGAAATACATTAAAATGACCATCAGTTCGAACTTTGGGAATGTCTTTAGTGTATTAGTAGCCAGCGCCTTTTTACCGTTCTTACCAATGCTTTCGATTCAACTCTTAGTCCAAAACCTCATCTATGATGTTGCTCAATTAACGATACCTTGGGATAAGATGGATTCGGAAGATTTAATGAACCCTGCTAAATGGGGAACATCTGATTTATTGAAATTTACTTTTAGTGTAGGACCGATCAGTTCTATTTTTGATATCTTAACCTTTATGTTGATGTGGTTTGTTTTCCAAGCTAATACTGTCCAAGACGCTGCTTTATTCCACTCCGGCTGGTTTGTGATCGGGTTGATCACTCAAACAGTTGTCGTACACGTCATTAGAACGAAAAAAATACCATTTATCCAAAGCAGAGCCAGCATGAGTGTGATACTCTCAACAATTGCTGTTGTAGCGGCTGCTGTATTGATTCCAGGAAGCACATTCGGCACCTTCTTTGATTTTGTAGCTTTACCGGCAAATTACTGGAAATGGATGATTCTAATCGTTTTAGCATATATTGTATTAACTCAAATAGTTAAAGATATTTATATTAAAGTAAATAAACAATGGTTATAAAGAAAATAGAATAGGGAATGCAAATAAAGCAGTGTTTTATCAGCAATGATAGAGCGCTGCTTTACTTTATTTTTCTATAGAAAAAAAGTTTTTTTTGCTATACTGATGATAGTGGGTTGTAAATAACTCTGCCTTTTTATAGTTTGTGTTGAATCTAGAAGGCAGGTTGATGAAAGGAAGGAAAGAAATGCGTTTAGCAACAAAAGACAATTTATTTATCGGATTAGCATTAGCTATTATGATTGTATTATTCTATAGTTCTTCTCAGCCATATGAAAAACAGTCTATTACACCTGTATTAGATCAGTTATTAGCGAAAGAACCATTAAAAAATGTATTGAGTAATTTACAATTTACTTATGCTGAAAGCGAGGTCAGTATCTCAGCTTTAGGTTATAGTAAATTTATAGAATTTTTTATTCGCAAAGGAGCTCATTTTGGAACTTATTTTTTATTGGGTTTATGCTGGTTTTTAGGACTGAAAAATAAAATGACAAGCATAAGTTTGGCAGCATTAGTTTCGTGGTTCTTAACGACTGGTTATGCAGCTGTTGATGAATTCCATCAAGGCATCACACCTAACCGAACACCTTTGCTGCAAGACGTTCAATTAGACAGCATAGGAGCAATGACTGCAATTATACTAGCACTACTCTTTTTCTTTTTTCATCATCCTAAAAAGAAACGAAAAAACGGTTTTCGTTCTTCACGTTAAAATAACTCGTATTATCATTAAAAAATTTGCTCGATGGTTGGTTTTTTGGTAGAATGGATAAGGCTTGTTTGCCCGAATACACAATGAAATGAGGGAATGGAATGGCAGGACATTCAAAATGGAATAATATCCAAGGACGTAAAAATGCACAAGATTCAAAACGCGGCAAAATTTTTCAAAAAATATCAAGAGAAATTTATATGGCTGTGAAAAGCGGTGGACCTGATCCGAGCACAAACCCTTCATTGCGCATGGTGATGGATAAAGCAAAGTCAAATAATATGCCGAATGACAATATTGAACGTGCCATAAAAAAAGGCAGTAACACAGCAGAAAATGAAAACTACGATGAAGTAACTTATGAAGGGTATGGACCAAACGGCATCGCTGTTTTAGTACATGCTCTAACAGACAACTTAAATCGGACAGGTACAAACGTACGTGTTGCTTTCAATAAAAATGGCGGAACGATGGGAGAAAAAGGTTCTGTCAGCTATATGTTCGAACGTAAAGGATATATTGCAATTGAACGTGAAGGTTTAGAGGTTGATGAAGATACTATGCTGATGAGCGTTTTAGAAGCGGGCGGAGAAGAGATGGAGACTTCAGAAGAAGTTTTTGAAATTTATACAGATCCATCTGATTTTCCAGCAGTCCGTGACGCTTTAGAAAAAGAAGGCTATATTTTAGCTAAATCAGAAGTAACAATGGTTCCTCAAACAACCGTTGAGATACCAGAAGATAAAAAAGCTATTTTTGAACAAATGTTGGATAAATTAGAAGACGATGACGATGTTTCAGAAGTCTTTCATAATGCAGAAATGTAATCTTTACCCTTATAAACAGCTATATAACAGCATTTATACAGGGGCATACAGATTAGTAACGTTGTGGAAGATGGAATATCTACTTTTCTAATTTACTAAATATTATACGCATTTTAAAGCACTTGCTTTCCTATTTAATTAGGAAGGTGGGTGCTTTTTTTGTGTTCTCTAAAACTATCTGAGGCAATTGAAGAATTTAGTTATGAATTGTCTATCAGAAATTATTCAAAAAAGACGATTAAAGGCGTTATCAATAACCTACTGAACTTTGAACAGTATTTAGCGGCTAAAGGTAAGT
>NZ_DAMDAK010000045.1:1613-6158 GCF_032094055.1 Carnobacterium sp. | reverse complement strand
TAAAAAGTTTATCAACAGCTATCAGGAGAAAGGATGTAAGCCCTCTTATATCAATGGAAAATTGAACGCTATCCATATTCTATATAAGTATTTAGAAGAGGAGGAGCTGCTCCCTTATGGCTCTAATCCTACATGTAAAGTGAAAAGGCTGATAAAAGACAAGCCGCAGATCATTGTATTTAACGATACTGAAATATCAGCAATGATTAAAAGGCATGATACGTCTACATTTAGAGGCATGAGAGACAAGGTAATTATTATGTTGTTAGCAGACACCGGTATTCGTGCAGCAGAAATATGCGACATAAAACTAGTTGATATGACCGATACACAGCTAATTATACGGTTTGGCAAAGGACGTAAACAACGCAGCGTGTATCTTTCTCCTGCTCTTAAAAAAGTATTATTCCGCTACTACCGTTTAAAGGCACAGTATTTTGAAGATAAAAACTATCAAGATGTAGGAGTTTACTTATTTGTCAGTTACAGGGGCAGCAAGCTCACTATAGAAACGATTGAGCGTGTAGTTAGGTTAGCTGGAGAACGTGCAGGAGTTAGGCAAGAAGTACGTTGTAGTCCTCATACTATTCGGCACTGGTGGGCGATGTATCAAGTAGAGAATGATCAAGACATTCACACTATCAGCCATTTGCTGGGGCACTCTGATTTAGCTACTACCCAAATTTACTTGCAAGGGATTTCTGATATATCTGTAGTGAAAAAAGGAATGAAAACATCTCCGTTAATGAATTTATAGAGTAATAACTAAAATAAAATAGCAAACAAAAAACCACCATGAATGCTGGAAACACTCAGGGTGGCACACGCACCAGTATGCAAAACCATACTACTGCTTAGAGCAACAGTAACCCACAGTTACTAATTGCTTACACCTTATATTATCACAGTTTACCGTAATTTGAAACTGTTAAAAGGCTGTAGCACTAGTAAAACGTAATTACTGGTGTTATGGCTTTTTTGTTTCAACCGTCTAACTGGATCATTCTAGTTACCAGATACAAGACGTTAAAGGGAACTGTATGCCCCAACTACTAGACTGATACAAGTTACAGCGTATGCCTTAACGAAATGGCTGGAGATAGCGTCCATGTTTAACTAAACGGCTAGGGCGGACACTTACATTTAGGTTGTCGCTTTCTTTTTACCAACAATAAACTACAACGTAATAAACCGTTGTACGTGTGTTCTTTAAGTCTTGACACGATAAATAACCTCAAGATATGTTGATAAAAGTTGTGTGGGGTAGGTTGCACGTAAAAGCGATTAAAGGCTGTACTATGAGCTTTTAACTCTTGTAAGGGTTAAGACTACCTATTTTTAGTAACAGCCTTAACAGCAATACATAAAAGAAATAAAAACATAGTGTTCGTTCCTCACACCTCCATAATAAACAAACTGCTACAACGATACTAAGAGCCTACAACAGTATAAGAGCTATTCAGTGATATTGACGTAGGAATTTAAAGTTATTGTTTAGTATTTATGTACTGTTGAGGCGTTAGCCTTGCCGTCAGGCAATAATGTTTTTAATTAATTCTTTATAGACTAAGAGGACTTCTTTTGTTGAAATACCCTCTAAGCCCTTATGGCTCTAGGCGTATCCCACTTTTAGGTTTTCCGTTTTTTTCAACAAATCCAGCTTAAACTACCCGTTTTTTTCAACACTTTATGTTTCCGCTTGTCACACTTTTTACTGATCCTACTAATTTAAAGATGAAAGGACTATTTTCCATATCCAATAAAAACTAGTTTAAACAAATAAATGGAAAATAAATACCTTTTTTTACTTTAAATAGGATAGTTATAGCTAGCTAATAGGTGTAGAGGGAAATAACCCTCTTACTAAAAAGGAGGGAGAAACATGGGAAATAAAAATATTGGTGTAGATAGTATAACAGGCGAGATTATCGAGGGTGCAGTAGTTATAACCCCAGAACAGCAAGACGCTTATAATAAACACAAAATAAAAAAAGCAACAATAGAGGCAAATAGTGATAAAAAAACTTTTAGTTTCCAAAAGATGGATAAAATGAAAGGGGTGGATTGTTTGTTGACACTCAAACAGTGGGGTTACTTTTGCGTCCTTAGTTCATACATTGATTACGACAATATGCTTAAAATGGCACCAAAAAGTAAGGTACCAATGACTCAAAAAGAAATGAGGGGTATTTTAAAAATATCTAAGCAAGATACGCTGAGAACGCTATTGAAGACTCTTAAAGAAAACAAATTACTAATAGAAAAGAAAATTATTGTTTATGGAACTGAAAGAACTGCTTTCTTTTTATCAAGTGATTTAATATTTAAGAAAAGCGTAGTTAGTAGAAAATCAGGTAAAAATACAGCTAAGATATGGACAGATAGCGTAAAAGATATATATGAAGACAGTAAAGTTACACTAACTGATCTAGGGTTCATATTTAAGGTAATCCCTTATTTAAACGTTTATCATAACTTTTTAACGCACAATATAGACGAAGAAGACCCGTCAAAAGATACAGCGATAACTCAAGCAGATCTAGCTAGTATTTTAGGAATTGACAAAGCAACAGTAACTAAGAAAATCCGTCAAACAAAATGGAATGATATGTTTGTTTTTGCAATAGTAACTGTAAACGGTGTACAGAGTATTAAGATGAATCCGTTAGTTGCCTATCGTAAAGTAGGAGAGCCAAACGTAGCTAGTTATGCAGAGTTCTTTTTAAAGTAAGAATAACAAAAATTAAACAGAAAAAGAAAAGGGGAAACGACAAATGAAAACAATTTTAGAGGGATTAGACGTAGTAGCAGGAGAAAGAGCAGAATTGAAAAATCAGTTTGTATTGAGTTATGAGGCAGTAATAGAGGCATATCAACTTGTTAACACTGCAAGCAAAGCGTATAACGATAATGAAACGGCTAATCGTGAAAAGCTAGCGGGATTACAGCAAGAACAGGCTGGTATTGCAGAACAATTAAAATCTGTTACGACTACAGCAGAGGGAAAAGCGTTGTTAGCCCAACAAGCAGATATTGAGCAAGAAATTAAGTTGCATGACACAGTTACAGCAGGTGTAGACACTAAATTAAAGAAAGATATTACTACCGCAGTAGTAGCTTTTTATGACGTGTTAACTCCTTTAATTACTGAATGGTATCCGTTCAGTAAAGAAATTGTTGTAACAGCGTCAGTAAAAACAGTTATTTCAGATGAAAAAGCTATCGAAGAAGTAGAATATGATGTATTCAAAGACTTAATGGACACTGTTAACTACAGACTAAGTAAAGCAGGTATCATTAAGCAAGGGGAAAATTTCTTAGTAACGGAGGATAAACGTATTTACTTAGGCAGAACTATCAACATGCCTGATCCTCAATATAATGTTTTAAAAGCATTGAAAAAAGGGGAACTTGCTTTACGTTAGTTAAGCCACAAGACGTGTAAAAAATAATATAAAAATAAAGGGGATAATAATATGATGTATGGGCAGGAAAGACCGGTAACTAAGACGGGGGCTGCAGGAAGAGCGTTCAAATTGTTAAGTAACGGTTTTGCTAAGAATGAGGCTAAGAAACAAGAAGAACGTCAATTAAAACAGCAAGCAGCAGAAACGCAAACAGCTGAGGAAGTGGCAGAAGTTACGGAACTTTCTATTCGTTACTTACAAGAGCAAGGCTACACAATTTCAAAATAGACATATAAAAATAGTGTAAAAGGGGCAGGGCTTAACAGCTTTGCCTTTTTAATTTAAACGTGTAAAAGGGGGGCAGAGACATTCTTAAAGCTACTATGTTTATAGATACAAAAGAGAGCTATCCGCGTACTGTTGTTGAGTTACTTAGAAAAAACGTAGGTCGGTGGAGTGGGGCTGAAATAGCCTCCTTATTTTACCGGCATTATGTTGAAGGCTTATCAGTGAGTGAAATGGGCTTTATGACAGAGGGCTATAAAGCACAAGCTCAGAGTATTGTTAATGCTAACGAAAACGGATCGTATGCGGAAAATAAAAAACTATTCGATTACTGTTTAAAGCATTATCCTGAGGCGTTAGACAAACTTTTTAAAGTGGAAACTGCCTCCCTCTAACTAGAACAACTATTGATAACATGTAACAACTCCTAAAAATTTAAAACTCCTATAAGGCTGTTTACTCTTAATTGAGTAGGCAGCTATTTTTTTTTATGCAATTTTACAGCAATATCCTTAAAAACGTATACGTAGCAAGCTTTATATCAATTACTGATGTTGCTGAGGACGATTCTAAGGCAGTTTCAAACTGATAAGCGTATAAGTCTAGGGAAACATTCTTTAAAACAGCTTATAACGTTGATGTAGCAGTATTTAAGCCTAAACTATTAAGTCCCGCTTTAAAAAAAGTTGCCGAAAATTTTTAAGGAGTTTTACCTAAAATAGAAAAGGCTAAAACGTGGATAGGGGGCTGCAGGCTACAGACTTACTGTAAAAGTCGGACTATTATTTCCGTTGGGTATATTTTTTAACTGCTTGGCTACAGCAGATTTAGCCCCCCGTTCCCCTATGTACCC
>NZ_DAMDAK010000045.1:0-1603 GCF_032094055.1 Carnobacterium sp. | reverse complement strand
GCGAGAAAACGTAAAATTGTAAAAAATGAAAAATAGCAACTTTACGAAAATCGTGAAATTAAGAAATTAAGTAAATTAGTTTTTAACTGTGTTTTATACTCTTTTATTGCTGCTTAAATTAGTCCCTAAAATAAGTGCCGTAAATAACATTTAAAATAGACGCTAGAATAAGGCTCTATAATAGGCGCTTTATTCAACGTTATATAACAACCCTTAATGTTGATAATAAATAATGTGTTTTAAGAGTATACCCAAAAGTTACAAAAATAAGTGTTGACAGACTAACGTTATGGGTGTACTCTAAGGGTGTACTTTAAAAGATACATAAAACAAGGAGGAAACAACATGATTAATTTAACAGTATTAAATAACATTATTGAGGCAGTAGGGGCTAATACGTTTATAGATGATCTAGTAGGACGTATGACAGCAGAGGACGCAATAGCAGCTATTGAGAGCATTGCAGCAGAGAACGGACTAGACGTTAATACAGAGGGGCTGTAACAGCTTATATAAGAGTAAGGAGGAATAAGCATGATAGTAGGCTATGCACGTGTATCAAGCAAAGAGCAGAACTTAGATAGACAGTTGAAAGAGCTAGCAGACGCAGGAATAGAGCAGCTATTTACTGAGAAAGTTTCCGGTAAGAATGTAGCAGATCGTCCCGAATTTAACAGGCTACTTAGTTATGTAAGGAAAGGCGACACTATCGTAGTCAGCTCTTTAGACAGATTAGGACGTAACTATGATGATATTAAAGAAACAGTTGCTAAACTGAGTAAACAGCAGATAAGTATACAGATATTGGACGCGCCTTTTCTTAACTTTAATACAGGTAATCCTAGTATGGATAAAGCAATGTTTGATATGTTCTTAAGCCTTTTATCGTATATTGCTGAGAATGAGCGTGTAAAGACGTTAGAACGTCAAAAACAAGGCATTGCTATTGCTAAAGAAAAGGGCATATACAGAGGCAAGCCCTTAGAGTACAGTCCTAACGCTAAGGATAGAAAGAAACGTATTATCTACAATAATATTGTTACTGAGCTTAAAGCAGGAACTCCTATAGTTAAAATAGCTAAGGATAATGACGTTAGCCGCAATTTGATTTATAGGATCAGAAAAGACTTACAAGGCAGTTTAATCAGCTAATTTAATACGGTACTAGCCCCTAAAATGAACGTTAAAAAGGGGCTTTAGTGTTAAAAACTGCTACTAACGTTGTTTTCCAACTATTATTTGCATAGCTTACAGCCTCCGTCTGCGTGCTTTAGGTGTAGGGTAGTGTTCAGTTTTGTAAACTCAATTTAAACGTTTATTCGCTTAGTACAGGGCTTTATAGCCGTTTTTGCTTTCTTTACACTTTACTACAAGCCTCTCAGCCTAAAGCTGTTTAGAACGCTTATATTTAGCTTATATAGTGTAATAAACTTGTACAAAGCTCATAATAATGCGTTTAAATTATACTAATAATCGCTGTAGTATTAGGGCTAAATAATAAGTAAAACAGCAGTCATTTAGCTTGGGCATACGGTTATATAAAAACGTTTGACATTGGAATAACTGATCCTCTATAAAGTATTGCAAAAACTAAATAAGTGGT
>NZ_DAMDAK010000044.1:8703-20720 GCF_032094055.1 Carnobacterium sp. | reverse complement strand
ACGCGAAATTAGGCCTGCCAGCGGATCGGTTGTATTTAACGACCAATGAACTAGCTGATGCCATTGCTGCGCAAGTGAAGGCTGTAACGGCAGATAAAGGGCCTGTTACATCAGAAACCAAAGCAGGTGAAGACAAATGATGGATAAATTGATTTTCGGCCGGTACATTCCGGGAGATTCTTGGATCCACCGGCTGGACCCCAGAGCAAAGTTGTTAGGCAGTATGTATTTTATCGGAATTATCTTTTTAGCCAATAACTGGCAAACTTACGCATTATTGTTTCTTTTTACGATGTTTGTGATTCAATTGTCTAAAATCAAATTGAGCTTTTTCATCAATGGGGTTAAACCGCTGATTTGGTTGATTTTATTTACAGTACTTTTGCAAGTACTATTTACCGGCGGCGGAACGGTCTACTTTTCTTTAGGGCCGATTACGGTTTCTCAAGAAGGACTGTTGAACGGTGTATTTATCTTCTGTCGGTTTGTTTTGATCATTTTTATGTCGACTTTATTGACCTTGACGACTATGCCGTTGTCCTTGACTGATGCGATTGAATTTTTATTGCGTCCTTTGATCGCTTTAAAAGTACCAGTTTACGAAATAGCTTTGATGTTGTCGATCGCACTACGGTTTGTTCCAACTTTGATGAACGAAACCGAAAAAATCATGAACGCCCAACGAGCCAGAGGAGTAGACTTTGGAGAAGGAAATGTTTTTCAGCAAATGAAAGCCATTGTGCCGTTGCTGATTCCTCTATTCGTCAGTTCCTTTAATCGTGCTGAAGAGCTGGCAACAGCGATGGAAGCCCGCGGTTATCAAGGCGGCGAAGGACGGACCAAATACCGGCTGTTAAAATGGGAAATGCGCGATACGCTTGTGATCGTTGGTTATGCCCTATTGACAGTAGCCTTAGTTTTTTTAAGAAATTAGGGTAGAATAAAGGCTGATTCATCTTTAATTGAAACAGCCTTTTTTCTTTTGCAGTAAGTGATAAATTTTATGATTAGGAGTCAGTGATAATGGAAACTACACGCTATAAAATTATTATTCAATACGATGGCACAAACTTTAGCGGCTTTCAAATTCAGCCTAATGCTCGAACTGTTCAAGGCGAAATTGAACGCGTACTGAAGATCATGGCCAAAGGACTAGAAATTAAAATACAAGGATCAGGCCGAACGGATTCAGGTGTTCATGCGTTAGGGCAAGTTATTCATTTTGACTATCCGATCCGAATGCCGATTGAAAACATGAAACGGGCTTTGAATAGCTTGACTACTAATGAGATTTACGTTCAACAAGTTGAATTTGTCAGTTTTGATTTTCACGCCCGCTACCAAACAACCGGGAAAAAATACCAATACCGGGTCGACACAAATCCTGTTACCGATCCATTTAAACGGCTGTACACCAAACACCACCAATACCCGATCAATTTGCCGGTTTTAGAACAGGCGTTAAAAGATATTGAAGGTACGCATGATTTTTCCAGTTTCTGCGCTTCAAACAGCGGGCGCGAAGACAAAGTACGGACTGTTTATGAAGCCAGTGTCGTAGAAGACCCTGAAAAAGGCGAGCTGATTTTCACGTTTAGAGGAGACGGCTTTTTGTACAATATGGTACGGATCTTTATCGGTACACTGTTGCAAATTGCGAATGGACGCCGACCAGCTGATGATATGAAACGCCTGTTGGAAGTCAAAGACCGTCGTCAAGCAGGCCCAACAGCTGCCCCGCAAGGTTTGTATTTAGTCGAAGTTTATTATGATGTGGAAGAAGCAACGAAAGGCACCCGCTTTTATCAACCAACCGTGCAAAAATCAAAAGGAGAATAAGCAGATGACAGTAGTGATACGAACCAGCCGATGGTCGGATTATCCGGACTTAGTAGCAATCGAAAATCAAATTTGGAATGAAACCAATACACCGAATGTCACAACTTATTCTTCAGCAGAAGCTTACCGGCAACACCATCCTGTGGGTACGCATTTAGTGGCTGTTAACGAAGAGTTGAATAAAGTAGTAGGCTTTGTCGGCTTTCATACGCCCACACCTTTAGCAGCCCACCAACGAACCTGGATGATCGATATCGGTGTAGATCCAAATACACAAAGCACTGGAGTCGGCTCCCAATTGTTGGAAGCTATAAAAAATAAAGCAAAAGAACAACAGATCCATAAACTGGGATTGCGTGTGTTAGCTACAAACCAACATGCTATTCGTTTTTATCAAAAGAATGGCTTCGTGATTGAAGGAACGCTGAAAGAGGAGTTCTGGTTGAATAATCAATTTGTAGATGATATTTTAATGGGTTTTATTTTAGAAAGTTGACAAAATTTGCTATACTAGCACAGTAAATAAATCGGTAACACTTTTACCTATAAATCAATAGATCGAAAACGATCGAAAAGGAGAATGAACATGTATAAAAAATCAATGATCTTTTTTGCGGCAGCATTTGTCTTAGCAGGCTGCAGCACTAACAAAGCAGAGGCGCCTGCTGAAGAATCTTCTGAAGCAGCTGTTCAATCTAGTCAAGAAATGGCACAAGAAAGTTCAGCAGAAAGCGCCGTATCTGAAAGCTCAGTATCATCAGAAGAAGCCGATACAGAAGAAGACAGCGAAGATATGGCACCGGTCAGTGAAGAAGAAGCAGCTAACGCCGAAGAAGCAACAGACCTCAGTCAATATGAAGAATTGGCTTATGCAAAAGACAAAGTGGACTTATCAAAATACGAAAGCCGCATTTTGACTGATAACCAAGGAAAACGCGTGATGCTCTTTTCAGACGGCAACCAACAAGTCTATAAAACCGTCTATGTGAAACACAACAACTGGTTAAAAGTGATCGATTTGAAAAACGACGATTTAGTGGTAAACGAATCCATTAAATAAAAGAAAAAAGTGCTGATAAAGTTTCAAAAAAACTGCTAGAATGATTGACATCTGGCTTTTAAAACGGTATTATGTTAGATGGTATTGTTTGCCCCACATAATGAGCCCCGGAAACTTATATTGTGCACCAAACAAACAGATAAGAATATGGAGGAAACTAACGTGCGTACAACTTATATGGCTAAACCTAGCGAAGTAGAACGTAAATGGTATGTGGTAGACGCAACTGATATCCCAATGGGACGTTTGTCTACTGTAGTAGCATCAATTCTACGCGGTAAAAATAAACCAACTTTCACACCCCACATCGATACTGGTGACTTTGTGATCGTTATTAATGCAGAAAAAATTAAATTAACTGGTAAAAAAGCAACTGACAAAATTTACTCTCACCACACTGGATACATTGGTGGATTGAAACAAGTTTCAGCTGGAGACTTACGTGCTAACAAACCACGTAAATTGATTGAAATGTCTGTCAAAGGTATGTTGCCTAAGAACACTTTAGGACGCAAACAAGGCATGAAATTACACGTTTACGCTGGTGCTGAACATGATCACCAAGCACAACAACCTGAAGTACTAGACATTACAAACTTAATTTAAGGAGGGAAATTCTTTGGCACAAGTACAATATACCGGCACAGGCCGTCGTAAAAATTCAACAGCTCGCGTACGTTTAGTACCCGGAACTGGTAAAATCATCATGAACAAAAAAGACATTACTGAATACATGCCTTTCCCATATTTATACGTAATCGTTAAACAACCTTTAGCAGTTACAGAAACATTGGAAAGCTATGACATTCACGTAAACGTAAATGGCGGTGGCTACACTGGACAAGCAGGCGCTACTCGTCATGGTATCGCTCGTGCGTTACTACAAGTAGACCCAGCTTTCCGTGCACCTTTAAAAGCTGCAGGACTATTAACACGTGACCCACGTATGGTTGAACGTAAAAAACCAGGTCTTAAGAAAGCTCGTAAAGCTTCTCAATTCTCAAAACGTTAATCAATTTACTATTGTATCAACGTTTTCAATGGTTTTCTGGTTCAGGTGGGTTCAAATTACGAATCCGACAACGAATTTAAGAGACTTAAGGCATCAGCATCTTGTTGGTGTCTTTTTTCTGGCATCAATTCCAGATAGTAGTTTTGGGTGGTTTGGATATTGATATGTCCCAATCGTTTGGAGACATAAGCCAGATCGATATTTTGTGAAAATAGAAAAGATGCGTGGGTATCCCGAAGACCGTGGAAGGTGGTTCGCTCGATGCCCACCTTTTTTAATACACGGTGTAAGCGGGCGGAATGATTGAAACCTTGTGGGTCAAAATAGTAACCATTCTCGTGAACAGACATTCCTTGAAGAATATCGTAAATTTCCTTATTGATGGATACATCTCGCTTGGAGTTTTTCGTCTTTAATGAAGTGTCTTCTGAAGTCGGACTAATGGATCGTACTACATGAATGCCATGTTCATAGACATCTTCTGGACGAATGCCCAAAAGCTCACCACGACGCATGCCAGTCTCCAAAGCCAATAAGACCAAAACGTTAAACTCATCATCGGTATGTTGTAGGAGATAAGTTCGTAGCTTCTTGAACTCGGTGATGGATAAAGCCCGGTTTCGCTTCGGTAATTCTTTGCCACGAGTTTTTACTAAGCTAGCAAAATCAGTTGGCAAGTAACCGCGAGCATAAGCGTCTCTCAAAGCCGTTTTGATTTTCAACAATATTTCATGAGTCGTCTTACGGGAGTGCGTATTCATCAATTTTTCTTTGGACAACGATATCATTTAAGTCTTTTAGTTGGATGTCACCAAAGAGCCGTTTCACGACAGCAGAGGTGCGCTGGTAATTTTGAAAAGTGGATTCCTTTACATCATTTTTCTTGATGATGTTGATCCAGTCTTCAAAATAGGTAGCAAATGGTGTGGTTCGTTTCGCTAATTCTTTTCCATTTCCTTTCTCAAGTTCATTTTCCAGTGCCCATAATTTCGCTTCTTTCTTGGTATCAAAAGACTTAGTCAATTTTTTATGTTGGCCATTCTTGAAAAGTGAAATTTGGATACGAAATTTGTTGCCGCGTTTAATAATGCTGGACATCTATCTTCATTCCTTTCTCTATTGAAGGTGGTTGATAGATGCTCTTGAATACACTTCTATTGTAAGCGGATACCGGCTCTTCTTCAACCACCTTAACGTTTTAAATGGAGTGGCTACTAACAAATTTTTGTAGTGAATCAATCGTGTAGCGTTCTTGTTTGCCAATCATGAATCGCTCCAAATCATCGTGCTGACGGATATGTTTATCAAATGACTTGGGATCAATCCCTAAAAACTTGGAAGCTTGTTCTCGCGTTAAGAGATAAGGATAGAAAGTGTTGATTTCTGATTGCATTTTTTGAACTCCTTTCATGCTAGAGTCCCGCTGCAATCTGTGCTATACTCAACTTGTCTAGGGCGGAGTATCGTTTACACATCAGTGTCAGCGGTGCTTTGCTTTATTTGTTTTTGTCTAAAATATTTTTTGTAATAATTAAACTCCCCCTGATAAAACTCAGAGTGCTCAAAAATGTGATTCTTTAATTTCTCGGTTCCTTCGCTTAATTTTCCTGTCTCGATGACAGCCTCAATCAAATCAAATTTGAAAAATTCCCCCAGCTCCCTGACCAATTTCAAAGAGGGTGCCACACTGTCTTCAAACCAGCGAACTGTTTTCTCCAAGGCCATTGGATCGGACAACAGCATTAGTCTGATTTTGTCTTTGCCGTTGATGAAAGCCTGCCAACGCTTATCCAGTTGCACACCTTCTTGATCTCTGGGCCGATCATAGAAAACCACAGACTGACTGATTAAGCCCATGATCAAAGTGTTTAAGTCAGTTCCGTTACGAATTTCAGTTGCCAATCTATCGGCTTTTTTATCCTTGTAGCGAAGTTCATACCGATTGACAATCTCAGCTTCTTTAATCGGTGTTCCTCGCTTAACGAATTGTTCGTAGTCTTTTTGGTAGAAACAGAAATGACTCAGACTTCGAACTGAACCAAAATAGAGCGTTGCGCCACGAGAGGTCCCGTCTGTGGCATTGAATGTTTCTCTTGGATCGACAATGCGAAAAGAAGACTTAAATTCCAGCCGTTTTACTTTGCGAATCAGCGTTGGAATATCCAGTAAGCCAACGTAATCATTTAGGGCCAAATCAATGCGAGTGAAGTTTCCGCTATAGTCTTTGACCCTTTGAAAGAAGTCTTGCCATGTTTTACCAGCGCTCTTTAGTTGGCCCGCTAGGAGACGACAACCTTGCCCTTTCAATTCAAACAGGGTACCCTGGGTTTGGTTTTTGGAGATACGGATATAAATGGCCGTCCGAAAATTGAAATACCCTTCATAGTTCAACATGGTCGATTCGTGGAAATCCATATATTTTAAGCTGATTTTCAACACCTGATCGATTAACTTCTGATAATCAGTGTCAAAGAAGTGAATGGTTAAATAATCGACAATTCCTTCAAGACAGTCTGATTGCACATCCCCTTCGAATAGATTGAAAATCTGCTGAATCAATTCTTCATCGCCTTGCCGTTTACCAGTCTCAATCTTTGAAATCAGCGAGCGTGAGACGCCAAGATATTTTGCTAAATCATTTTGTGTATACCCCCTTTCTTCACGTAATTGACGAAGATAATCGCCGCAGAGTTGTTCCGTCATTCCATCAGCTCCTTTTGTACTTATATTAAGTACAGAGAAAGTACAAATATATAATGAGTTTATCGAAGTAAAGAATGGTGGCGATTTGATGGAAATCAATAAGGTAGCCGTAGGACAGCGCATTAAAGAAATTCGAACAGATTTGGGATTGAGTATGGCTAAGTTCGGTGAGTTATTGGGCAATATGCCTAGAAGTAGTGTCAACAATTGGGAGCGAGGGATTAATCTTCCCAAGAATGAGACGCTGGCAAAAATCGCAGAGGTTGGCAAGACAACCAATGAATACTTGTTATACGGTGACCAAGAGAACCAATATATCATGGAACTATTGGAGAAAAAGCTTAATGAGGCTGATCCTCGTCTAGCGAGTATGATTAAAGAAATTGCTCAGCAGGTTGAACCTAGTGATGAAGCGCAAATGAAAAATTTTATCAATTTTTTGGTGAACAATATCACGCCGCCAGATGGCAGTGATGAATATTCCTATCAGTTAATTGATAAAGAGATGTTGCTGTACCTGGGATCGATTAAATCTGGGACAAAAGCACAAATCTATCTTCATTTTGATCAGGACACGAAAATCATGCATATCATGCCGTTTACGTTTTCTGATCAATCGGTGGACCGGCTGTTAATCTTTTTGAATAATGGGGAATCACTTCATTATTTTGATGACAAGTTGCCGGACGAGATGAAACAAAAGCCGATTATGCTTTACTATTTCAACGAGCGAACCAACGATTTAGCGATTTCAGCTCTTGTTTACAACGCCCAGAGTATGTCTTACCAGGTTGCGCAATCTGATGAAGACCCATTTAAAGGGCAGGGATATATGCCTTTTGTTGAGGAGCTATTTAAAGAAAAGCTTCTTCGAAAGGAACTCGCTGACAAAGACTAAATGTGACAACATCGTTAAGTTGGTGACAGAGTAAACATTGATAAGTCACAGTTTTTAGGTAGCTTTGGACATTTTCCTGTTTCTAGTTAGCCCCCTGTTAGAATACGGAGCTAAGACACACAAAAATACCACGAGGACCGGCCTGGCTTCGCCGCCGGCCCTCGTGGTATTTTTGTGTGAACTCGCATAGAGAATGAATATAAAAATATCTTCTTTTGGATTCGACTGTAAACCCGCTATATAAGTTAATTTATCTAAGTGTATCGTATGCGGTACAAAAATATCTTATATTCTTGTTGACTTTTATATTTTTGTACCGTATTATTTGAGTATCGAAGCGCACGATATAAAGATAATGAGGTGATCTAATGAAAAACAAACAAACAGAATTATTAATTAAAAAAATTAAACGTCAAAATAATAGACTTCAACATGCCGTGGATGGCATTCATAAATTTATGGAGCTAAAGCTTGAGTTTCCATCTAGCACGCAAAATGAAGATATTTTTCCTGAACAAAATGAGGGCTCGGTGCTGACGAGTGGCAATTTCGGACACTATACAGATAGCGAGCTAGTGAGTTTGGTGATTCGACTACAAGAAGAAATCAGGATGAAAAAGAGGGCGGAGTCTAACAATGAAATCGAAAATTTGGTTGTAGCCATCTTAAAAGAAAACTCTGATTCGGTATCTTTATTCGATGGTAACGCTAAGCTTGGTCGTTTCCTGCTTGAAGCTTCTCAACAGACGAGTATTAATAGCTATTTTGGTCTGTGTTCGAGTGAGGTAGCTGCGGAACGTGCCAATCTATATGCGAAGTTCCTTTCTATGAATCAAACTCGGTTCGCAGAAGGTGACTTTTTGACTGAGAAAGCATTATCAATGCAGGAAAGGATCTTTGTTACACCGAATTTTGACAATGAACTTGACGAGGCAGTTGTTGCAAAATTGGCTAATATGTCTGAGTTTAAAGTTATTCGAGAGATGTCTTCATATTCACAAGAATGGCTTTATGTCGTAAAAACGATTGATACCCTATTAGATGAGGGAATGGGATTTGTTTTGATGCCCAATAGTGCGTTAAGTTCAGTTCGTGATGAAAATTTGCGCATGCGAATTTTCAGTAGTGGTGATTTATGGGCTGTTATTAAGTTGCCAGAAAGAATCGTATTGGAGCGTGGCAGTCAGCATACGTTGTTAATTATCAAAAAAGGTTATCGCGGTCCTATCCGGATGGTAGATGCCTCAAATGAATTTGACGCGGGGCAAAGCCGCAAGAAGGCCTACTTTTCTTCAGAAAATCTGAAAAACGTTGTTACTATGCTTAACACAAATTCTAAATTCTCAATGGCAATTGATGCTAGCTTGGTTCAAGAGAAGTTTTATAATTTGTCAGTTATTGAATACTTAGACGATTTAGAAAGTCAGCTCAAGAATCCGGTTGAATTAATGTCTGTTGCGAAGGTGTTTCGTGGGCGACCTTTTGATAAAGATACCATAGGGGAATCTGATACTAGTGAGCCTGGAGGCTACTTGTTAAGCGTTGCTGATGTAGGGGATGGCTATATTGATAAGTTATCACAGGAACTAAGTGCTAACTTAGTGGCAAAGAGCAAAAAATTTAGCCTTCATGAAGATGATATTGTGATGACCTCTCGGGGATCTATTCTGAAAATGGCAATGGTAACAAAGAAACAAGCAGGTCAAACTATCATTTTGAGCTCAAATTTAGTAGCGATTCGCTCTAATGATATTAATCCATTTTATTTATTTGGCTTTTTAAAAAGTGAATTAGGTCGCAAATTGATTGAGCGGACAATGACAGGAAGCAATATGGTGGTAATTAGCAATAAGCAACTGGAGCGGATGCTAGTTGACTTGCCAGACGAAGCTACCCAGGAAGTAATTGGCTCAATAGTCAGCCGTTTATGTAATGAGCTGAATGATACTGTTCAGCGAACGAAAGATGTCCAGCTGCAACTAGGTACAGTGATTTCTTAATCGTTCGACAATAGGGTATTTATATAAGTAGAATTATCGTTCAAACTCGAATGAATATAAATGGTACATGGTATAATATTCGTGAATGACATCGTCGTACAAAGTCGTGTAAAACTCAGATTATATAAACTGAAAGTAGTGATTAATAAGTGGCAAAAAATAAAGTATTAAATATCACTGAGATAGAGGATGGAATAAAAAAAATCGTCACTAATCTACAAAGTGAAGAGTTTATAACAAAATTTCTTAGTCTCTATGATATCCCAAAGACATCCGTCACCCGTGCTAACAAGCAATTCGGTGAAGGAGAACCTTTCGTAATAAAAAATAAACTTTACTATGTTGAGACCGACAGTGATGTTGTGGTCTCCATTGATGCTATCGAACAAAAAATCAAAGATCAAAAGTCGAAACCGCGGTATATCGTGGCAAACAATTTCGCGCAGATTGCCGCTCTGGATACTAAGACCCGTGCCACATTGAACATACCCATTAAAGAGTTACCTGCAAATGCAGATTTCTTTCTTGCATGGAATGGGATTGAGAAAGCGGATTATCAGGCGGAAAATCCAGCAGACAGAAAAGCTGCTGAGCGTTTTGCAAGGTTATACGATGTTATAGCCAAGGACAATCCATCAGCGGATGAGCATGCCTTCAATCTTTTTTTAATTCGAGTACTGTTTCTACTGTTTGCGGAAGATACAGGAATAATGGAAAAAGGGTCCTTCACAAATGTATTAAAAACTCGAACTTCAGAGGATGGTAGTAATTTTAATCAAGTTATAAAAGAATTGTTCGAAGTACTTGATGTACCAAAAGGGCAAAGAAATGAGAAGTCTGATTGGTTGTTCGATTTTCCTTATGTAAATGGCAAGCTTTTTGGTGAAGCACATGTGGATTTAGTTTTTACAAAAGTTTCTCGCGAGCTATTGATTGAGGCTGGGGAGCTACTTAACTGGAATGAAATCAATCCAGATATTTTAGGGGCAATGATCCAATCGGTGGCTTCGGCCGAGGACCGCCATGTATCGGGCATGCACTATACGAGTGTGCCAAATATCTTGAAGGTAATTAATCCACTTTTCATGGATGAGTTGAATGATGTTTTTAATGAACTAAAAGCTCGACATCAAGAAAACGAATTGAAGAATCTTAGGAGCAGGACCTATAGGGATAACCGGAAAGATATACTTAATAAATTAAGGTTGCTTCTTGATCGGTTATCAAAAATCAAATTTTTAGATCCAGCAAGTGGTTCTGGAAATTTTCTGATTATAGCATACAAAGAAATCCGTAGACTTGAAATAAAAATTTTGCTATTAATGGAAGAAATTGAACAATCTGATACTTTGCCACTATCAACAGTCCATCTTGGTAATTTCAATGGAATTGAACTTGATGATTTTGCCCATGAAGTTGCAAAACTTTCACTATGGATTGCGGAGCATCAGATGAATGAAGAAATGAAAGAGGCTTTGCCAGGGGCAATTGCGGAACTTCTGCCGTTAAAAGATGCTGGGAACATTATATGTGCCAATTCTCTGGAAATAGACTGGATTGAAGTCGTCGAAAATATGGAGAAAGATGAGGTATATGTTCTAGGGAATCCACCATATGTAGGGGCAAATAAACAACAAAAAGAACATAAGGATGATTTGAAAAAAGTTTTCGCACCAGAGGGTATACGAACCGGCGAACTTGATTATATTTCCGCTTGGTTCATTGTTGGTGCAAGGTATATTAGAGACACGAATGCGAAATTGGCTTTTGTTACGACAAATTCTATAATACAGGGTAAGCAGGTAGGTATGCTCTGGCCAAAAATTTTTGATTATAAAATCACAATTTCGTTTGGATACACTTCCTTTAAGTGGGGAAATAATGCTAAGAACAATGCTGGTGTAACTGTAGTCATTATTGGGTTAGCTAGTGATCTACAAGGAGAAAAGTATATTTACAATGGTGAAAGCAAAAGAATGGTAAACAATATTTCGCCATACCTTACCAGTAATAATGATGTAGTTGTTAAAGAAACCAGAAAAGTTTTGAATGGATTGCCCAAAATGGTGTCAGGTAACCGAGCCGTTGATGGAGGAGGTTTGATATTTAATAGTGAAGATTATTATGATGCAATTTTGAATGATCCTGAAATTAAACCATACTTTAAGAAGTATTACGGGGCAGAGGAATATATAAATGATCAGCCTAGGTATACTTTGTGGCTAAATAAGGGTCAGTATGAAAAGTTAAGAAATCATGATTTGATCAGCGCACGCATTGAAATTGTAAAAAAAGCGAGATTATCTTCAAAAGATGTTAGCACACGAACATTAGGATCTGAACCGTGGAGAATGAGAGAAACAAGACTAACTACAACAAATAGTATTATTATCCCTAATGTATCATCTGAAAACAGATTTTATGTACCCATGGGTTTTGTTGGCGGGGACTCGATTGTTTCAAATGCTGCTTCGGTTATATATGATACACAAGTCTGGCTACTCG
>NZ_DAMDAK010000044.1:4680-8693 GCF_032094055.1 Carnobacterium sp. | reverse complement strand
GCGGGAAATTAGAAACCCGGTATCGATACTCTGCGGGCTTGGTATACAATACATTTCCCATTCAAAATTTGTCCACCCAACGTAAAAATGAGATGGCACGGATTATGATGGAAATACTTGACCTTCGTGAATACGAAGGAGGCTCATTGGCGACTCTTTATAACAAAGACACAATGCCCGAAAGCTTGCGAAAGAAACACGAGGAATTGGACGGGATTGTGGATCGTGCTTACCAGCAGCGACCATTTGGAAGTGATGAAGAACGCTTAGCGGTATTGCTAAACCTATATCAGGAGATGACGGAAAATGACTAGTAATTTATTCGAAATTAATTTCGACAAGAACACGACGAAGACAACTAATGATTTAGGTATGCGAGAAATGCAGGAACGAGTATATGAAAGACGTAATTCTCAGTACTTGTTAGTGAAGGCCCCACCTGCTTCTGGAAAATCACGAGCCCTGATGTTTGTCGGGCTAGATAAACTTCACAATCAAGGAATCAAGAAAGTAATTATTGCTGTTCCAGAACGTTCTATTGGCAAGTCATTCCGTAATACTGACCTAACAAAGTTTGGCTTTTACTGGGATTGGAATGTTCAGGCTAATAACAACTTGACAATTGGCGGTGGAGAAAAATCGAAAGTGAAGCATTTCGTGAAGTTTATGCAATCAACCGATCCTGAAGATAACATTTTGATTGCTACTCATGCAACGTTACGCTTTGCATTTGAAGAGCTTGATGATTCGGCATTTGATGGAACTTTATTAGCCATCGATGAATTTCACCATGTCAGCCGTGACGATAATTCTGTACTGGGTAGTGCCCTGAGGAGTATTACGGCAAACTCTAATGCACATATTTTGGCGATGACCGGCTCTTATTTTCGTGGCGATTCCATTCAAATTTTAGAACCAGCTGATGAGGATAGATTCGATAAAGTAACCTACACATATTATGAACAATTGGAAGGTTATCAATACCTAAAGTCCTTTGCAATGGGTTACAGCTTCTATCGCGGCAAATATACGGATGCACTAGATAAAGTAATTGATCCATCAAAAAAAACGATTATCCATATTCCTAATGTTAACTCAGGAGAATCTACTAAGAAAAAGTATGATGAAGTTGATCGTATTCTAGATTTAATTACAGATGGCGGGGACATCAATCAAAATGATGATGGCATCTATGAAGTAAATAGATTGGATGGGCAGAAGTTGTTGATTGCTGACCTAGTGAATGAGGATGGGCGGGAAAAAGTTTCTGCTTACCTTGCAAAGATTACTGATGATATCGCAGATTTAGATAAACTGGATATGATTATCGCTTTGGGCATGGCCAAGGAAGGTTTTGACTGGCCATTCGCAGAATATGCTCTTACCATTGGTTACCGTAATTCTCTGACTGAGGTCATTCAAATTATCGGTCGGGTTACACGGGACAGTCCTAATAAGACACATGCTCAATTCACAAATTTGATTGCACAACCAGATGCCCAAGATGACGAGGTTCTATTTGCCGTAAATAGCATTATGAAGGCCATTTCCGCTTCCTTATTAATGGAACAGGTATTGGCACCGGTATATAAATTCAAGCCAAAGGATGGAAAACCTGATAAGCCAGGGGATTTATCTATCCGTGGTTTGAAGCCGAAAGATACTACTGAACGAACAAAAAAAATCATTGAAGATGATATGGCTGATTTGAAGTCTAGTATCTTACAAAGTAAAGAAATTCAAAATGCAATCGTCTCTGGTACTGATGCTAAAATGATTAATAAGACACTTATCCCACGAGTAATTATCGAACGTTATCCAGATTTAACAAGTGATGAGCTTGAAACTGTTCGGCAACACACTTTGGCAGCTATTAATGTTGCAGCAGGACGGAAGACAACATCAGAGGATGGTAGCCGTGAGATTATTAAGATGGCTGACAGGTTTATCAATATCGATGAGTTAAACATTGATTTGATTGATCAAGTCAATCCATTTCAACGGGCTTATGAAGTAATCAGCCGTGATATTGATGCTCCAACCTTACGATTCATCCAGGACTATTTGTCGTCTAATAAATACGATTTTACTGAAGAGCAATTAGTGGCGGCTTTCAAACAGGCGAAACAATTTAGGGCGGAAAATGGAAGAAACCCAGATCGAAATAGTAAAGATGATGGTGAGAAATATCTAGCATTCGCAATGCTAAAATTAGCAGAGTTAAAGAAAGAAAGAGAGGCTTCACGTGAAGATGAAGAATAGTCTTGACAGTATCTTTGAGGATGATGACTTCGGTGAGTTAACAAAACAGCCTGAGAAAAGAAAAATTGAAAAGCTAGATCCAGAAGTAACAAAGTTTCAAGAAATACTAGATTTTATTGAGAGAGAGGGGCGAGAGCCACAAAAGACAGACGAGTGGTCAACGGAACGTGCTTTGTGGGCTAGACTGAGAGGTTTTCGAGACAAGAAGGAACGCAGCGAGAAAGTTAAAAAATATGATACTCTGAAAATTTTAGAAAAGAAGAATATTGAAGACCCAGAATTTGTTGTGGAGAGCACATCCTCAGAGGTTCCTAATAAGCTCGATGATATTCTTGGGGCTGATGATATGTTAGATGATTTTTCCAGCTTGTTAGATGTATCGAGATATAAGAAGACAGTCAAAGCAGCTGATAAGATAGGACGTAGAAAGCACTCTACAAACTTCTCAAAGTACAAGGTTCTATTTGATCAAGTTCATAAAGATATTGCTAGTGGTCATAGAAAAATAGTTCCTTTTGAGCAGTATGATATCGAAGAAGGGCGCTTTTACGTTCAAAATGGTGTAATGTTGTACATTGTCTCGATTTCAAAAGATACATTCATAGCTGATAATGGAAAATTAAATAGTCGGATGCATGTAGTTTACGAAAACGGTACCGAAAATAAAAATTTACTTCTACAATCCCTCGCATCTTCACTATATTCTACAGAACGGCATGGGCGGATGGTGACTGATTTAGTTAATGATGAAACACTTGCTGAAAGTTTCGGCGAAGAATATACCACTGGATATATTTATATTCTTAAATCATTGAGTCAGGATCCTAATATTTCTAAGTTAGAAAATTTGTATAAAATCGGATTCACTAGAAATACTATTGATATTCGTACCGCAAATGCGGAAAAAGAGTTGACGTACTTGTACGCGCCAATTCACCTTATTCTCTCTGCAGAAGTTAAGAATATAAATGCACAACTACTTGAAAGAACATTACACCATGTCTTTGGTGATAAACAGGTTGAATTTCAAAGTGAGGATTTAAAGAAAGCAACTGAGTGGTACATCGTTCCGATTGATGAAATTGAGGAAAAAATCAACGGGATTATCGCCGAGTTACAGAAGTAAGCGGAGGTTATATTAATATGGTTGGCTATTGTCGGATTTTGAACGCACGTTTTAGTGCCTTTTATTGAGGAGGGTTATGTGAGCTATTTTTCAGATAGATATTCATTAATGAAAGTTCCTATTGCAAATGATTCAAAGAATCTTGTAGGGTTAAGAAATGCACAAGTGGGCGCAGTGCATGCTTTAGGAGCGTATTTTACGACCAAAAGTGAGCCGGTTCTCGTGTCAATGCCGACGGGTACTGGTAAAACTGCAGTAATTATGATGGCGCCATATTTATTGCAGGCATCGAAAGTATTAATTATAACTCCTACGGTTTTGGTGAGATCACAGATATCGAATAACTTTTCTCAATTAGAAGTTTTAAAACGTTTGGGTGTTTTTGCAAAAAATATAAAGACACCTCAAGTTTTCGAACTTAAAAAAAAGTTTACTTCAGATTTTTCGAATAGGGTAAAGAATGCAGACGTAGTAATTTCTACTCCGGGATGTGCATTATCGTTATCAGAAAGCACAGAGTTGGCGTCTTCTTTCGATATGGTGGTAATTGATGAAGCCCATCACGAACCCGCAAAGACATGGCGACAAGTTTTAGTTAATATGCCAGAATCCAAACATATTTTAT
>NZ_DAMDAK010000044.1:0-4670 GCF_032094055.1 Carnobacterium sp. | reverse complement strand
AACCCCATTTCGCCGAGATAAAAAGGAGATAAATGCAAATCATATTTATAACTATCCTTTGTCGCAGGCATATAGAGACGGTGTTTTCGGTGAGCTAAAATATGTGCCAGTACATGCAGATTCATCTCTTGATTCAGATGTTGCTTTAGCAAAAAAAGGAGAAGAAATCTTTTTAAGGGATGTTCAGAGCGGTTACGATCATTCGTTGATGGTCAGGTGCAGCTCGAAGAAAGAAGCAGAAAGACTATTTGAAAAATACAAAGAGAATACCCAGCTTAGATTAGAAATAGTCGACAGTTCAAAAAGTAGAAATGTCGTTTTAAATACTATCAGAAAGCTTAGAACTAAAGAGATTGATGGCGTTGTTTGTGTGGACATGATGGCCGAAGGATTTGATTTTCCAAATTTAAAAATTGCAGTAATTCATCAGCCGCATAAATCTTTGGCTACGACTCTACAGTTTATCGGCCGCTTTGCCAGAACTACTAGTGATGTATCAATTGGTGAGGCCACATTTATTGCCTTAAAAGATGAAGAATTTATGTTGGAGAATAAACAACTATTTGCATCGGACTCAATTTGGCAAGATATTATTATAGACCTAAGCGAAGAGAAAATTAGTAGGGATATCGAAGAACAAAACTATATGAAATCATTTGACAATCATCTAGTAACTACAAATACACAAGACTTTTCGCTGCATAGCATTCAAACGAATTTTCATGCCAAGGTGTACTATACTACGTTATTCAATTTGGAAGCTAAGTTTCCTGATATTGGTTTAAAAATTGAAAATATAAACATTAACCGAGAAGATAATACTGTTGTTATAGTTGCATCTAGCCGTAAATTACCGAGATGGAGTACAAATGACGGTGTATATTATGATATAGAATATAACTCCTTTATTGTACATTACCAGCAGAAGAATGGTCTTTTATTCATTAATTCTCATATAAAATCGGAGAGTGTGTATGATGCAATTGCAAGTGCCTTTTGTGGGGAGAATAATTATCAGAAAATTCGAATGAGCAGTATTCATCGAGTGTTGAGTGGGTTGCAAAACCATGAAATATTTAATTCTGGTATGGCTAATAGGCTCTCCGAAGGAGAATCGTATAAAATCAGTTCGGGTTCAGATGTAAGTAAAACTATTGACGCTGAGAGTGGCCGAATGTACTCTCCAGGACATGTTTTTTGCAAGGCTGAAGGATTAGAGACATCATCAACGATAGGTTATAGTAGTGGCGCAAAAATTTGGAGTAGTACTTATGGGAATATTCAAGAAATGGTTAAATGGTTTGATATCAATGGTGATAAGATAGTTAATAAGTCTGCACTTGTAAAAACAAATACAAATTACGACTTTTTACCAATGTGGGAAGAACTCATAGAGTTTCCTGAAAATATTTTTATGTGGGACTTTTGTGAGGATAGTTATTTGCACCACCATCATTTGGCAGATAGTGAGGGAAATCGCAAAATAGAGTCAATATTAGATGTTGAGATTGCCATTGAATCAATAGAAGCAACGCAAATTTTATTGAGAGTACAAGGTTTGGGCTTTTCGTATCTAATTAACAGATTGCTAAGTGGGGAATATGTTTCGTTGATGGAAGAAGAGATATTCGTAGCTTGCGGAAGGGATCTTGTACCGTTGTCAAAATATCTAAATGATTTTCCGTTATACTTTTACACTAGTAATTTTGATCTAATTGAAGGTCCTGAAATTAATAGAATCAATCTTGAAATTCCAGCGTTTAATTCGAATAAAATTGTTAAAATTGATTGGGGAAAATATAAAACCGATATTTCCATGGAGTTCAAGAAAAGTTCCTATAATGGGGATGAAAATTCAATTCAGGATACTATTGGAGAGATTCTTCTAAATGAAAATGAGTATGATTATGTTATATTCGATCACACAACTGGTGAAATAGCTGATTATATAGCAATAAAGTTCTCAAACGAAGAGATTTCAATCTGGCTGTTCCATGCCAAAGGAAAAAGCGCAGTTCAGTTTAATTCTTCTGTGGGTGACGTTTACGAAGTGATGGGTCAATCAGTTAAGTCACTAATCTGGTTAAAAAGTAAGGGTGTATTTTTATCGAAGCTGAGAGATAGACAAAAAAGGGGACATGGGAATTTTATAAAGGGAAATATCGAGAAGCTGACAGAAGATCTCAAGAAGAACATACCTATCAGAGGGAAAATTGTTGCTTGTCAACCGGGCATAACTAGTTCGAGTAATCTGCCTGATAAAGTAAGTGAAGTATTGAGCGCGGCAGATATGAAAATTAGAAATTCTGCCGTGGCAAATGAATTTATTGTGTGGGGTAGCTAGAATAGAGATATACTTTTATTTTGAAATAGGCTCAAAGGGAACTACTTATTGGAGTAGACTTTACTAGGCTAGTAATTTGATTTGAGAGGAAGAAACCTATTGGATGCAGAATACATCAAGAGCATAATATTGCTTAAGTTGAAGAACCCTAATGAGGAGTCTATCGTCGAGTTTAAACATAATAATAGTGATTTGAAAGCTATAGGGGAATATATATCTGCCCTATCAAACACGGCAGCTCTAGAAAATTATTCGCAGGCTTTTATGGTGTGGGGAATCAATGATAAAACTCATGAAATTCTAGGCACTAGTTTTTATCCAGAAACTGTTAAAAAAGGAAATGAAGAAATCACCTCTTGGCTTTCACGAAAAATGAATGCTAAAGTTGATTTTGAATTCGTAAGTTTCACTGTGGATGGTAATCATATCACGGTTATGGTTGTTGACCGTGCATTCAGCCAGCCAATAGCATTTGAAGGGGTAGAGTATATCCGTGTTGGGACGTATAAGAAACGCCTGAAGGACTACCCAGAAAAAGAGCGTAAATTGTGGAATGTTTTTCAGAAACTAACGTTTGAAAAGGAATATGCCCTTGAGAATATTCAAATTCAAGACATTCGACAATTGCTTGATGTGGACAAGTATTTTGATTTATTGAAGTTACCCATTCCGGTAGATATGGAATTAATTGTTCAGAACCTTCTTGATGATAACTTATTAAAGAAAGAAAATGGGCTGCTAGGGATAACCAACCTTGGTGCGGTTTTGCTGGGAAAAGATTTGAAGAAATTCTCATCAGTAAAAAGGAAAATGATACGAATCATCCATTATGGAGGTAGGGGGCGAACAGGTGCCATCCATGAAGACATGATTATTAAAGGATATGCAAATGGATTTGAGTCAGCAGTCAGGGCGATAAATAGTATGCTGCCGAGAAGAGAAATTATTGGCGAGGCATTTAGACAGGAACAAAGACTTTATCCAGAGATAGCTATTCGTGAATTGTTGGCAAACACATTAATCCATCAAGACTTTAGTATCAGGGGGACTGGTCCGATGATTGAGATATTCGACGATCGGATCGAATTTTCTAATCCGGGGAATCCGCTGGTTAAAAAAGAGAGATTTCTTGATACCCGACCAAAATCACGAAATGAGGATTTGGCATCTTTGATGAGGAACTTTGATTTGGCTGAGGAACGTGGTAGTGGGTTTGATAAAGTAGTTCGTGCTACTGAAGAGTATAACTTGCCAGCACCGGTGGTCAAGGCGTTGGCTGAGGACACGGTCGTTGTATTATATGGTCCGCGGGACTTTATGGATATGTCTAAAGAGGAACGGTTAGATGCGATGTATCTGCATGCTTCATTGAAGTATGTGGAGAACGACTTTATGACCAATGCAACATTACGCACCAGATTTAAGATGGATAGCAAGAAGAGTTATTTGATTTCACGGCTTATTCGGGATGGATTGGATGCGGAGCTTATTCGAGCGAGTGATCCAGCAGCAAATAATAAAAATATGAAGTATGTACCGTTTTGGGCGTAGTTTCTATGACTTATTAATACTTAAAAAATATCAGAAACCCAAAAAACGTTGATATATCGCTGAAGTTCTCTATGACGCTCATTTGCAATAATAATTTAAACTTGCATGCCAGGATAGTGAATACAGCAATTTTCTATGACATTCGTCGTTCTTTTCACTCAGTATTTCAGAGTAAATGCTGATATAGCAGCAAAATTCTCTATGACGTTCATTTGCAATATTGGAAAATAAGCTACTTCGAAAGCTTTAATAATTGTGAATATGATTAGTTGAACTAAGCGTATTCCAGAGCACCCATCGTGGTTCAAATTGGTTCAACTCCCATCCAATTTCACCCCTTTTTATCCGTTTTCAAGAAAGTTACAAACTAGAAAACGCTGATATAAAGGGATAGGGATGGACTTTCTTTCACGAAACCCCCACTCGCCACATCTCAAAACGTTAATTTTACGTTATATATTATCAAAAGAGATCTGCTCATATGGCAGTTCTCTTTTTTTATAGAAATAGAATAGGTTTTATAAGAATTGTAGGAAAATAGAGAAGAACTGTCTAGTAAAGCCGTTCTAGCGAACAAAAGCAGCGGAGAACAGTGGTGAACTGTCTGGTAGCGGCGGTCTAGCGAACAAACACATCGGATAACAGTGATGAATTGTCTGGTAGAGCCGGTCTAGCGAACAAACGCATCGGATAACAGTAGTGAGTTGTCTGGTAGCGGCAGTCTAGTGAACAAACACATCGGATAACAGTAGTGAGTTGTCTGGTAGCGGCGGTC
>NZ_DAMDAK010000043.1:17075-20743 GCF_032094055.1 Carnobacterium sp. | reverse complement strand
CGGAAAAATTATAAAAGCCATCAAGTAAAGGCCTATTTCCTGAATTTAGGTTGTATAGACAAAATACTTTAAAGGCCTTACAAAGGAAAAATCGCTATGCTACACTTGTAGATGAGTAAAAATGACAGCTTTCGTTGAATAGGATTGAAGGAGGATATATATGGGACTTAGAAAAGACTTTTTATGGGGCGGCGCTACAGCTGCCAATCAATGTGAAGGCGGCTATGATAAAGGCGGACGTGGACTGGCGAACGTAGACGTGGTTCCAACAGGAAAAGACCGCTTCCCGATCATTACAGGAAAACAAAAAATGGTTGATTTTGATGACGAGCACTTTTACCCAGCTAAAGAGGCTATTGATATGTATAGTCACTATAAAGAAGATATCGCATTATTTGGAGAAATGGGCTTTAAAACCTATCGTTTATCGATTGCATGGAGCCGTATTTTCCCAATGGGAGATGAAGCTGAACCAAACGAAGAAGGCCTGCAATTCTATGAAGACTTATTCAAAGAATGCCATAAATATGGTATTGAACCCTTAGTGACCATTACGCATTTTGATTGTCCAATGCATTTGATCGAGAAATATGGTGCATGGCGCAGCCGAGAAATGATCGGATTCTACGAAAACCTTTGTAACGTTATCTTCCGTCGTTACAAAGGGCTAGTGAAATATTGGTTAACCTTCAACGAAATCAATATGATTCTTCATGCTCCATTTATGGGAGCGGGATTGTATTTTGAAGAAGGTGAAAATGAAGAGCAAGTAAAATACCAAGCGGCTCATCATGAACTCGTAGCGAGTGCCATTGCTACCCGTATTGCTCATGAAGTCAATCCAGAAAACCAAGTGGGTTGTATGCTGGCTGCTGGACATTACTACCCTTACTCTTGTAATCCAGAAGATGTTTTCAAAGCACAAGAAGCTGACCGTGAGAACTACTTCTTTATCGATGTACAATCGCGCGGAGAATATCCTGCCTATGCTTTGAAAAAGTTAGAACGTGAAGGTGTCACGATTAAAATGGAAGATGGGGACTTAGAATTGCTGAAAGAACATACAGTAGATTTCATCTCTTTCTCTTACTACTCTTCTCGTGTTGTTTCGACTGATCCAAAGGTAAATGAAACAACCTCTGGAAACATTTTTGCATCTGTAAAAAATCCTTATTTGGAAGTGAGCGAGTGGGGTTGGCAAATAGATCCATTAGGACTAAGAACGACGATGAATTCATTGTATGACCGTTATCAAAAACCTCTTTTCATTGTTGAAAACGGCTTAGGTGCTGTAGACGAACCGGGTGAAAATGGATATGTGGCTGATGATTACCGCATCGAATATTTAGCAGCACATTTGCAAGCGATGAAAGATGCCGTTGAACTAGATGGCGTAGACTTGATGGGTTATACAAGCTGGGGCTGTATCGATTTGGTTAGTGCCGGCACAGGCGAAATGAAAAAACGTTACGGTTTTATCTACGTTGACCGCGACAACGAAGGAAATGGAACTTTAGCTCGTTCTAAGAAAAAATCCTTTGATTGGTATAAAAAAGTGATTGCCAGCAACGGAGAAGACTTGTCTGTGTAAAAAAATGATAGTAATTATTTTTAAATAAAAATTTTGTTAAAATGTAAAAACCTTTCTCATATTTTCGAGAAAGGTTTTTACATAATTCATACATTAATAAAGTATATGTATAACTCCTTACAGATGAACAGAAATTTTATAAAGAAAAAATTAATTAGTTTTACCTACAGAGTCTTTAAAAAGTGATAATGACGTAGATCAATCATCCTTATAAACACGATAATCATTCGGGGTTTGGTTAAATAACTGTTTAAATTTTCTAGAAAAGTAACTGATTTCTTTGAATCCTACTGCAATAGCAATTTCTTCTATAGAAAGATTCGTTTTGAGTAGAATATTTTTAGCAATTTGCATACGATAATTATTTAAGTATTCTGAAAAACTGATTCCTAGTTCTTTCTTAAATAATTGTCCCAAATAAGCCGTGTTAGTATGTAATTCTTTGCTGATACTTTTAAGTGCCAAGGGTTCACTGTATCTTTGGTTAACCAAAGATATAAGTTTTTGGGTTAAATCAGAATACTGGGTTATTTTAAGTTCTGAGAAAGTTTTATCAATACTCTGAAGTAAAACGTCTTTTATTTCCTCGCTATTTTGAACATGATTAAGTTTAATAGTGTACATCTGAAAAGAAAATTGATACATTTTATGAAAAGCCTGATATATTTTCAAAATAATAATATAAGCAATATTTGATACATAAGCAAGAGAAGAGGATGTAAGTTGAGCTTGCTCTATTATTTCAACAGCTTTTACTTCTATTTTTTTTCGGTCTCTGACATTAAGCGCAGCATCGAGGGCTAAAAAAATATCTTTTTCCGGTGAATCTTCACTTATAAATATTTGGTCGGTAAATTCTTCATACAAAAAAACATACTTGTTCAATAATAGACTGGAATATTCTCGAATTTCTTCAGCCGATTTTATACTTAGATTAAATTTATTAAATAGGGATTGTTTTTGACCGATAAAGATAGTCAAGTTTGTTATAAACTCTAGATTTTTTAATTGATCAGCAACAGCTTCCATCTCTTTTTTTATAAGTTCAATTGGTTTGTCTTCTAAAATAAAACCAATTAGGTTTGTTTCTAATTGTGTGATATAAACAATATTATTCTGTACGAGCAAATGAATAATATTGTCGTAAACTTGTTTATGCTCTTCAATATTATTATCTGTTCGCCAATCTAAAATGTATGCTCTGCAGGTATCGTTTAATACAGGCAAATCAAGTAATTTAACTCGTTCAATGAATTCATTTTTTTCAATATGGTTTAAAAAAATTCTTTTAGTGATATGCTCCTTTAAAATTTCTTTTCTAGGGATTATTTCTAAACTGTTTTTTAGTTTGGAAATAATAATTTCTATCGTTTGAAATAATTCTTTTTTATTGAGTGGTTTTAACAGATAATTTTCAATACCTAATTGTAACCCCCTTTTAACAAAGTCAAATTCATCATAACCGCTAAGAATAATTGATTTTGCAGGAGGTTGAAGGTTGTTCAATTCTTCTATCAGTTCTAAACCAGTCATTTTATCCATACTGATATCTGTTAAGAGGATATCTATTTTTTTGTTTTTTATGATTTCTACAGCTTCTTCTCCACTGTTTGCTGTTGCTACAATAGTGATCCCTAACTCTTCCCAGGGAATGATTAATTGTAATCCTTCAACGATTACCTCTTCGTCATCTACAATTAATAAACGATACAACTCTATTCCTCCTCTAAATGAATGATAATTTGAATAACCGTTGCAATATTTGGTTCACTAGACAAATTCATTTGATAATTTTCTCCAAAGAAGATCCGTAACCGTTCATTTACATTCTTAAATCCAACAGATTTCATTTCATCATTTTTTCCTTGTAAATAATTGTTCATTTTTTTTAATTGTTCTTGCCCAATACCTTTTCCATTATCTTTAAGCTGAATTATAAGGAGATTTCCTTTTTTTTGTGCCTTTAACTGAATGACATTGTTTACTTTTTTATAATCTATACCATGTAAAACGTAATTTTCAATCAATGGTTGAATAATAAACTGAGGAAGGACAAGTTTTTCAATTTCAGGATCTA
>NZ_DAMDAK010000043.1:16346-17065 GCF_032094055.1 Carnobacterium sp. | reverse complement strand
ACAAAAAACTGGTAGGCAATTTTATTAGGATACCTGGTTTGAAAAAGTTGCATATACAACTTACTATTTTCTACTTCATCATAAAGTGTAGTTTTCTTTTGTTGTTTGATACTATTCCTAAAGAGTTGACCTAATAGATAGACCATTTCAGATAGGTCTTCATTTCCATCTTTTAAAGCAGACATCCTGATAAACTCTAAAGTATTATAAAGAAAATGTGGATTAATTTGTGATTGTAATGACCTTAATTCCGCATCTTTTTGCTTTAATTCAAGAATATAATTGTTTTTAATGTGATTATTGATGTCATCAATCAAAGAATTAAATGTTTGTGAAACAGTTTTAAGTTCAGAGTGTTTCCCTTCAACCGGGATGTGCCTTTCTAGCAAATCTATCTCTGAAGCAGTTATCCCTTCAACAATAGAATCAACTTGAACTGTATAATTTTTAAATAAGCGCATAAGAAGCACTACAAATAAGGTAATGGTTAAAAGAAAGAGAATCGCTATAACTAAAGGCTTGGGAGCAAGGAAGATATTATATTCTGGAACTGTTGCCAATGTAATAAAAGTAGTGTGGTTTTTGGCCGTGTTTGTTAAAAAATAATAACGTTTATTTTCGTAAGTAAGAATAGATTGATTAGATAAAGAATCTAAATAGATCTTTTCAGGATTATTTTTAAATGCTGTCGGCACATTCTCAGCTTGCCACAATGGCCT
>NZ_DAMDAK010000043.1:4443-16336 GCF_032094055.1 Carnobacterium sp. | reverse complement strand
CCAAGATAAAAGCGTCAGTATCTTGAGACGCAATCCGCTCAAAATCACTAAAGCTGTAGTAGTTGTTGATTGTACCAATCTGACGATCATTTTTTGTGAAGTTTAAAGGATTAGAGAGTGTAAAAATCGAATCATTAAAACCAGGATAATCGCTTACATATTTATTTGCTGAGTCTTCCATGGCTGCTATCTCACTAAATTGATAAGAAAAATCATTTGAGAAAAAAATTTTAGAAGCCGATTTAAAATCTATCCCTGAGACACTGTCAGATAAGTAATAACGATTTAGCTTTTTTTCAATGTAGTTAGAATAATCATCTGAAAAATAACTGATAATATCTTCGAGAGCTTCTGTATTAGAATATAAGTAATTTGCAAAGTTATCAGATATACGTTCTTTATCTTCTACTAATCGCGTTACCCGATCGTATGTTTGAGTTAAGTTATGTTGAGTGTTTCGTTTAACAGAATTCATATAGGAGGCTGCGCTAATTACAAAAAGAATCAATGCGAAAAAAATAACAGAGAATGAATAGGTTAATAAAATCCTTTGAAGAAGATATTTTTTTTGATATGTCTCCTTGTATTTCTTTAATGTGCTTTTGAGCATAATTACCCACCTTATATTAATCTGTTTGTATCTATTTCAAATACCAGTATAGCATGAGAAACTAAGAGTATAAAAACGTTCTATAATTCTTTAAAAAAGGCCAATAAAAAGTTCATCGTAGAATAATAGGTAATTCGATAAAATGATAACATAAAAGAAAGGATGATGGAGAATGGAAATTATTGCATATCTCGATGATAATAGAGAGTGGACAAAAGAAGACATTGATGCAGAAAATTTATCTTGTATTAACTATGCTTTTGCAGATATCGTTGATGGAAAGATTCAGCGATCATTAAAAAAAATTAACTTAATTAATCAATTAAAGAAAAAAGCTCCTCGTTTAAAAAGTTGTATTAGTGTCGGAGGATGGAGTGCTGATGGGTTTTCAGATGCTGTGCTTACAGAAAAGAGTCGAATGATTTTAATAGAGAGTGTGCTAAAATATATTGAAAAATATGATTTTGATGGTATAGATTTAGACTGGGAATATCCTAAAGTTGATTTAGCAGGAATTGCTGCGCGAAATGAAGATGCTGAAAATCTGTTATTGTTGTTAGAAGAGTTGCGAAACGAATTAGATAAACTAGAAGAAAAAAACAAAAAAAAGTACTTACTGACAATAGCTGTTGGAGCTTCTTTCGAATTATTAGAAACGACTGCTACAAAAAATGGACACGAATATGCTGAATATATAGATTACATTAATATCATGACTTATGATATGAGAGGAAGTTTTACCAATGTAACGGGTCATCACGCTAATTTATATCCTTATGATCAGCAAGAGAAGTTGAGCGCATCAGAATCTGTTGACTATTTAATGAGCAAAGGAATCCCAGCGAATAAACTCGTCATTGGGGCAGCTTTTTATGGCAGAGTCTGGGAAGGCGTTACCTCTAATAAAAATAATGGTTTGATGCAATATGCCGAAAAGACCGGATGTAAAGCACTTGATCATAATGAAATTCAAGAATTGATTAAAAAGTATCCAGATAGTGTATTTGTCGATAAAGTTGCTAAAAGTCCCTATTACTTTGATGGAAAAACATTTATTTCCTTCGAAAATCCTTACTCTCTTCAAGAAAAGGTACAGTATGTTAAAGAAAAGAATCTTAGAGGGATAATGTATTGGGAGCATTCTCTTGATAGAAGTGGAGAATTAGTTAAAGCAATTGTTGAAAAAGCTAAGGAATAAAGTTAAAACAATAATAAATTAAAAAAGTACTATAATTTTATCATTAAAAAGAAAGCGCTATCTTGATAAACTAACTATATAAAACAGATGGAAGGAGGAGTACAAATGGAAAAAATAAGAAAAGAAATAAAAGACTTTAAAAAAAATAAAGCATTATTGCTGATGGTTCTGCCAGGGACAATTTGGTTGGTTATTTTTTCCTATATTCCAATGATTGGTACAATTATTGCTTTTAAAGACTTTAGGATTTCGGGAAATGGTTTTTTTGACAGTATCTTAACCAGTGAATGGGTAGGACTAGAGAACTTCAAGTTTTTATTCAGTACTTCTGATGCTTGGGTTATTACACGTAATACGGTTGCGTATAATTTAACCGGACTTATTTTAGGTTTAGTCATGTCCGTTTTGGTTGCAATTATTATGAGTGAATTGACCCAGAAATATCTTGTGAAGATTTACCAAACAGGAATGCTGTTTCCGTATTTCTTATCATGGGTTGTAATTAGTTACTTTGTTTATGCCTTTCTAAGTTCAGATAAAGGAATGATTAATGGAGTACTGCAAGCATTCGGACAAGATCCAATCAGCTGGTATAGTGAGCCAAAATTTTGGCCAGTAATTATTATATTTTTAGGAGTTTGGAAAAGTTTAGGCTACAACAGTATTATCTACTATGCTTCAATTATGGGAATCGATCGTTCTTATTATGAAGCAGCAATGATTGATGGAGCTTCAAAATTCAAACAAATTACCAAAGTTACAATTCCATTATTGATGCCATTGGTATCTATTATGTTAATCTTGTCTATTGGAAGTATTATACGTTCTGATTTTGGTTTGTTCTATCAGGTTACAAGAAACTCAGGAGCTTTAAATGATGTTACTAATGTTTTAGATACGTATATTTACCGTGGGCTTACAAATAACGGTGATTTAGGTATGACAACTGCTGCTGGACTTTATCAGTCTGTTGTGGGTTTTGTGTTGGTCATTTTAACAAATTTATTTGCTAGAAGAATTGACAAGGATTCTGCGTTATTTTAAAAGGAGGGTGTAATTTGAAAAAAAATAAAAAGGTTAAATATCAGGCGAAACAGTTAAATAGTTTTTCTAAGCCTGTAGAAATCTTGTTTGCAGTTCTTTTAGGCCTCTTTGTTATCAGTTGTATCTTTCCTTTTATTTTTGTCATTATCCTCTCGTTATCAAGTGAATTATCTCTAACACAAAATGGGTATTCTTTGATTCCAGAAGCGTGGAGTTTAGAAGGATTTCGATATTTATTTCAAATGAAAGAACAATTACTGCATTCAATTGGTATTTCTTTATTCGTCACAGTCGTAGGGACATTGTTGACCATCTTTATGACATCAACTTATGCATATGCCTTATCAAGAAGCAACTTCAAATACCGTAAATTTTTTACTTTTATTATTTTGTTCACTATGTTATTTAGCGGGGGACTTGTTCCTGGCTACATCGTGATGACCCAACTGTTACATTTGAAAGATACTATCTGGGCATTAATCTTGCCAATGTGCCTCAGTCCTTTTTATGTTATTGTTATGCGAACCTTTTTCAAAAGATCCGTACCAGATTCGATAATTGAATCAGCAAAAATTGATGGCGCATCAGAAATTAGAGTCTTTTTAAGTATTGTTTTACCGTTAGCCCTTCCTGGACTGGCGACTATTGGGTTGTTTTCAACATTAGGGTATTGGAATGACTGGTTTAACGCGTTGTTGTATATTGATAGTGCAAATCTAGTTCCTTTACAATTTTTGTTAATGAAAATTCAAAATACCATGGAATTTATTTCAACAAATGCAGAGATGAGTGCAACTATGGCTTCTACAGTTAATACAAGCTTACCGCAAGAATCTACTCGTATGGCAATGGTCGTCATTTCAGTCTTACCAATTGCCATGACTTATCCATTTTTTCAACGTTATTTTGTAGAAGGGTTAACTATTGGCGGAGTAAAAGAATAAACATTTAGGAGGAACAGAAAATGAAGAAGAAAAAAAAATTAGCCTTAGTGTTGACAAGTATGGTTGCGATCTTAGCCTTAGCGACAGGATGTGGGAACAAAAAAGATACAGAAGCAAAGAGTGAAGACGGAATCACCAAAATCACTTGGTATATGGCAGGTGATGAAAGTAAGGATCATCAAATGGTAATGGATGAAGCCAATGATTATCTACGTGAAAAGATAAAAGCAGAAATAGATATAAAAATGATTGGTTTTGGAGACTATGAGAAAAAAATGCAAATTATTATGTCATCTGGAGAACCATATGACATTGCCTTTGTAACGAATTATGTTTCAAATGCAAATAAAGGTGCTTACTTAGATTTAACAGATTATTTAGATACTACCTTAAAAGGAGCTGCAGACGGATTAGCTGATGGATACATTAAAGGAGCTTCAATTGATGGGAAATTAATGGCTTTCCCTATTAATGGAGCAATTGCTTCAGCTGAATATTGGGTTATGCCAGAAGATTTCGTAAACGAATATGACTTGGATATTGAAAATGTCCAAAAAGTACAAGATTTAGAACCTGTACTTAAGAAATTTCATGAACAAGAACCTGCTATCACCCCATTTGCTATCAATGGCGGGTACCGTCTAAAAGTAAATTTTGATCAAATTTTAGGTTCTGCTTTACCTTTTGGTATTCCGTTGGAAGGAGAGACGGATAAGATAGTGAATGTTTACGAATCACCTGAAATGATTAAAAATTTGGAAACTATGCATGATTATTACAAAGCAGGTTATATTATGAAAGATGCAGCAACAGCTGTTGATGATCCCTTTGCTTTGAAAAAAGACAACAAAAATTGGTTAGTAAGACAACAAACTTCTGGCTATGATGGAACTTCTGGAATCGAAGCCCTAACTGGATTCCCTGTCGTCAGTAAGAGATTAACGGATAAAGGTATAAAGACAACATCATCAGCTACAGTAGCTTTGCAAGCTGTTTCAGCAAATAGTAAACATCCGGAAAAAGCAATGGAAGTAATAAACTTAGTTAATACGGATGAAAAATTTGCAAATATTTTAGCCAATGGAATTGAAAGCGTTCATTATGAAGATAATGAAGATGGATCAATCACTTTCCTTGATAGAAAAGCAGATTACACAATGGGTGGATGGGAATTTACAGATTTCAATTTACAAAAAATACCTGAATTATTAACACCTGAACAAGAAGAGGAAAGGGCAACATTTATTGATGAATCTATCGAATCGCCTGCTCTAGGATTTGCGGTTGATACTAAACCAATCAGAACAGAATTAGCAAGTATCCAAAGCGTAATGGATCAATACCTACCAAGCCTTCACACAGGAACAGTAGAACCAAAAGAAAAATTAAAAGCAATGAATGAGAAACTAGAAAAAGCAGGATTACAAAAAGCTATTGATGAAATACAAAAACAATATACAGATTGGCAAAAAGAAGTAAAATAGATAATTATTTTCTATCTACTAAAGAAAAAAGTACACGTGAACACTTAAAAGTTGTAAAAGGAGCATAGTAAAATGGGAAAAATTATTGTGACAGGTTCAGAATGGGTTTATCGAGTTGTGAAAGCTAATTTAGTATGGGTTCTGCTGTTTCTCCTAGGTGGAGGTATTTTAGGGTTTTTCCCGGCTACTATTGCTTTAGCACGTCTAGTCCGAATGTGGTTAAATGGAAACGAAAAAGAGCCTATCTGGAAGGTAATGTGGAGTGAATATAAAGATAATTTTAAACTAGGAAGCCAATTGACTGCCTTTTACTTGCCTATGTTCTTCATTATTACTGTGAACTTCAGATTAGCTGTTCAGCTTCATAGTTTTTATTTTATGATTATTTCTTATATGCTGTTATTTGCTTTTCTCTTGTGGGTAGTTTCGATTTGCTATTTATTCCCAGTAATTGCAAATTACGAAGGAACTTGTTTCAGCTATATCAAGCAATCTATTTCATTTGCCTTGCTTGATATTAAGATAATGATTCTTCAATTGTTTGGGTTGATTTTATTATGGTATTTAAATTTAGAAGTGTCTTCTTTAATAATTTTCGGAACAGCCGTTTTATGGCAATTGTATACGACTCAATGTTGCCGATATGTTTTCCGTAAGGCAGAAAAAAGAGTAGGAAATAGACAGCTTAATCTTCAATGATTTTTTAGTTTAGCAATATGTAAAGTTCTAGTAAAAAAATTAGATTGATAAATTGAATCACTAGAGAGAGAATTAATTATCATATAAAGCACTCATCTATTTATAAATAGGTGGGTGTTTTTGTTGGCCTATTAGAGTTTTTCAAAGAAACAAAATTATTTTTAGTTAATTAATTCCACTTTCTTGACAACAAATCTATCCACAGGTATACTAATTTTATAAAGTTACACATGTGTAACTTTGGGAGAGATTCTATTAAAAAAGAGAGAACAGAGGTACTTTTTAATAGAATCCCTTCAACTAATGTTATCTATTTTTAATTTCTACGAGGAGGAAACCAAATGAAACGATTATTAAATACCAGTCTTTTTTATGCTGTTTTTGGCTTAGCAGCTGGTTTATTTTACAGAGAATTTACTAATATCTATAATTTTACAGAATGGACGTCGCTGAGCGTGCTTCACACGCATGCTTTAATGTTAGGAATGTTTACATTTTTGATTTTGATGCTGTTTGAAAAAGCATTTCATATTACACAAAACAAAAAATTTAAGCCTTTCTACATGATTTATAATGTAGGGTTATTGTCGACTTTACTGATGTTGACAATTAGAGGCGTTACAACGGTTTTAGGAACAGACCTAAGTTCAGGAGCAAATGCTGCTATTTCTGGTGTAGCCGGCTTAGCACATATTCTCTTAACCGTAGCTATCATACAATTGTTTGTTCTTCTGTATACACTTATCGGAAATGAGCAAAAATCCTAATAAACCTAGTCGATTAAAGAAAATTATTTTGTATCTTTTTAAATGCACTTGTTTTTTATAAGAAGTAGGATACGAGTCAGGAGAGTCAAGAAAGGAAAATGAGGATGAAGCCGATTATTGAAGTGAAGAATTATACTAAAAAATATGGCGATTTTACAGCCGTAAATGATGTTTCATTTGAAGTCGAAGAAGGCAGCATTTTTGCTTTTCTTGGTCCAAACGGAGCGGGTAAAAGTACTACGATCAATACATTGTGCACAATGATGGAAAAAACGTCTGGAACATTACTGATCGATGGGAAAGATGTCTCAAAAGAAAAAGATGCAGTCCGCAAAGCCATTGGAGTCGTTTTCCAGTCACAAACTTTAGATGAAAAAATGACAGTTTCTGAAAATTTAAATATGCATTGTGTTTTTTATGGTATTCCTAAAGATGAAGTGAAAGAACGGATCTATTTTGTCTTAGACCTAGTCGACTTGTTGGATTGGAAAGATAAAAATGTTTCTAGCTTATCAGGCGGGATGAAACGACGGGTTGAAATTGCTCGTGCGTTATTGCATTATCCCAAAGTGTTGTTTTTAGATGAACCTACAACAGGTCTAGACCCTCAGACACGCAACCGGATGTGGGAATACATTACCAAATTGCAAAAAGAAAAGAATATTACCATCTTTCTAACAACTCATTATATGGATGAAGCTGAAGTTTGTGATCATGTAGCAATTATGGATGATGGGAAAATCATGGTAGATGATACTCCCGAAAATTTAAAACGAAACTATACAAAAGATAAAGCAACTTTACATGTTAGTCAGCCGGAAAAATTTGAAGAGGCATTAATAAAGCAGCACTTAGGCTATCAAAAAGAAAAAGAAACCTTTTATGTGGAGGTCGATGTAGACGATATTCAATCGTTTTTGAATTTTATTCAACCATTTAAAGAAGAAATTCAAGATCTAGAGATCAAAAAAGGAACATTGAATGATGTCTTTTTAGAGATTACAGGTAAAGAAATAAGAGAGGAGACTTCAGAATGAGAACTATCACAGCACTATGGTTAAGGAACATTCGAGGATTTGTTCGTGATCGAGTAAAACTCATTACGTCGCTTGTTATTCCATTCTTCTTCCTCTATGTTTTTAATTCAATATTCAAAACAGATCAAACAGATTTCTTTCTAGCCGGGATTATTGTGGCGACCGTATTTCAAACGTCTTTAAATATTGCAACATCAACAATTGATGATACAGTCTCTGGCTTTATGAAAGAGATTTTAGTCAGCCCGACCAGTCGCTTTCAAGTCGCCCTAGGCCAAATCCTTTCAGCAGCTACGATTGCAACAACTCAAGGGATTCTGATTTTAGTTATTGGATTTTTTACTGGGTTAAGATTTGAACAGTGGCAAACAATTTTCTATGTCTTATTGGCATTGATGTTAGTTGGGTTGGTATTCTCGGGATTGGGGTTGTTTTTGGCCTCTATGGTGAAAAGTTCATCTACTTTTCAAGTCGTACAACAAGCTGTTGTATTGCCGTTTACCTTTTTATCAGGAGCTTATATTCCAATCGACTTTTTGCCTAAAGTTCTGAAATTTGTTTCGTATTTTAACCCGATGACTTATACAACTGCCTTTTTTAGAACGATTATGTTGGAAAAAGGCGATTTGACTCAAACTGGGTGGTTAAAGTTAGGTCTGGCTTTTGACTTTAACGGATTTGTCGTAACACCTTGGATAAGCGGAATCGTTATGGCTATTTTTGGTGGCTTATTCTTATTCTTAGCTACCAATTCTTTTGTTCATGCTGATTTTAATAAAATTTCTCGTAAACCAGCTGTTGGGAAATAAGAAGCTGTATCTAAACAAAAAGAAGCTGTCAGTTTTATACTGATAGCTTCTTTTTGTTTGAAAGTTCCTAACACTGCTGACTTTAAATGAAAACTTAATGGTAACCAGTAAAAGCAATATCATTATAGTCTGGTACATTGATCGACAAAGGGGTAGTTCCTGATAAAAAAGGCAGACGTTGTTCTTCTAGTTCTGCTATTTGGTTGATTTCGCCAGTTATATAGTGTCCAATTCTTTGGTGAGCGGTCTTTAAACGTTGGAGTAGCCCACCATAACGAATATCTAATGTTTCCCAGCCGAAAGCTTTATAAGTAGCCAGCCAAATAGCAGAATGACGGTTTCGGAGTGTTTCAACAGCATTAATGATAGCGGGAATCCGATTATCGACAAGCTCTTTTAAAGAATCCATCTGCTTATCTTGATAAGCACTGAGTAAATCTATTCCGAAAGTTGCTTTCAGTTCCAAAACGGCAGCTAAACTTTGATAAAACTGTAAATTTAACTGAAAAACGTCTATTGTTTCAGAAAGATGAGAGGCAATAGCTTCTTTACTTTCTTTATAATGCTGTACCAAGTTTCCATCTTTTTGATACTGATGGACATGTTCATCAAAAAGGCCCAACAAAGGATCTTGCCAAAGCAGAAATTTAGATGGATTAGCCATATAATGATTCAGCGGTTCCACTCCAGGCACTTCATCTAGGAAGCGAAGCGATAACATACTGTCGTATAAGCCAGGTTGCACACATGTGGCAAATCGATCAGCAGCTAGCTCTGCTGTTACTTCTTCATGATAGGCATGTTCTGCATACCACTGCATAATCGGCAAAGCGTTCCAATGAGAAGTTTCTTGTCCATTATCGCCCCATGTCGTAGCGAGAATTTTTTTCACACCGGTTTTCTTACAGGTCATTAAAGCAGGATTCAGTGTTTTTAGAGATTTTCCATGATTAGGCGCAATGGCCCCATAGATATGAATTCCTCCAGCAAATACTACATCATCTGCAAACAGGCGATGGTTCTCGATTCGTTTTTCATATTTTTCTGAATCAAATTCGCCATAATCCCAGTAGACATAGGTGACATCTTTTGGCATAGACTCCGCTTTTTTCTTATTGATTTCCGCTTCTACTGGGTAGTATCCCGACAGACCTTTTTTATCCAAAGTGTGGTAGATAAAATCGCTCCAGACAAGCGGTTTCAAGTCCAGTTCCCGGCACAACGAAACAACTTCTTCCAAGTGCGCTTTGATTAAAGTGAACCGTTCTGTATAAGGAAAGAGGTTTAAATATTGCCCAAGACCTACTCCATAAGATTCATCCAAACCAATATGGACTTTATTTGAACTGAAGGTAGCTTTTACAGTTTCCAGCATGTCTAAGATAAAAGCATAGGTCGCTTCAGAACCGACTAATAACGTGTCTTTATCTTCTCTTGTTTCAGCCATTGTTTCCCATTTTAAAGCCTGTGAGAGGTGGGCCAGCGTTTGGATACAGGGGACCACTTCGATTCCAAATAATTGAGCGTACTGGTCGATTTCTTGTAATTCTATTTGCGAAAAGCGACCTCTCAAGTAACCAAAGTAAGGACGAGAGCTGATTTCATAGGTATCTTCCATATATAGATAAAGCCCTGTATAGCCCATTAGAGCCAGCATAACAATAAACTGTTTGATACTTTTTATGTTCATAACTGCATTTCTGGAAGCTTCCAGCATAAAACCCAACTGATTGAACTGCATAGTTTCTCGTTTTTCAGAAATTCCTGCTTGCTGCATCTCTAGCAGCAGTCCTAACCCGCGAAAAAGATGAACATCCATACTGCCGGAAATGTGTGCAGTACCGCTTGCTTGATCGTAGCGGACGGCTAGTTCATTTCCCACAATGGTTTGGTAATAAATCTTGGTCGGTTTCAAATTGTGATGGTTCTCCAACCAGGCTGTTGCAATTTTAACGGCTTTGAGAGTAGTGCTAGAACCTTCAACAAGTTCCCACATCATTTGACTATCTCCTTTAGAACTGATTTTTCGGTAAGCTTCCAATAGCGAACAAACGCAGCAGGCAAGTCCGTTCCGATTCGATAGGGAATATCAGCCAATTTAGTTTTTACTGCTTGGATTTTAATAGGATCGCCTTCCATTATTGTCTGCCAATAAAGCAAGTCTTCTTTTGTTCGTTTCAACCATGGACCAATAGTTTGCTGAAAAGCAGTATCTTCAACTTCTAATAATTGCCAACTTGCTTCAACCAGTTGCTCTAATTGATTGGTGATAAAAATGAAATCTTTTTCTCGGATGGCATTTTGTTGTTCAAGTGTCAGAACTTCTCTTGTGTATTTATTAGGATTAAACTGGGCAAAAACTTTTAAAGCAGCGTAATATTTAGCCGGAAGATACTCCGCTAATGTTTTATTCCAGCTATCTACTGTTTTATAGCCAGCAGAATTCCATAAAAATTGGCTCATATTATGAATAGTCAATTTTGATAATTCCCATTGAGCCATTGGGTTTGAGACGATTCCTGTAACCTGGAATTGTTCTTGATTCAACAGCGGCGAACGATTTTCGTATGGGCTTAGAAACAGCAATTCGTAGTCTTTCTGATAATCGTTGACCGGGATGTTGTCCCAAATAATCATTGGACGGTTATAGGCAGCAGCCATGGTTTTTATCTCAGAAGTAGTGATTTGAGCAGCTAAAGTTGAAGGGCCGGTCCAGAATAAGGGAATATCGTCAGGCATCTTTTCATTCAATATTTCCAAATACGAAGAATCTTGGTGATTATCGTATTCTGTCGGACAGACAACAAAGCAGTAGTCTTCTAGCTGATTTTTTAAGAAGTTATTAACTTGGGTAATCAAATAAGCATGAGCACTGGCAGGTGAAGCAAATTTCTTTTTAGCGTTTCCTTTTAGCAAGTAGTCGATATCGTCCATTAATAAGCCGAAATTTCTCACTCCAATATCAATCAATTGCTGCAATTTGTTAGTCAAAACCGCTACTTCTTCTGGTCGAGTGTAGTCAATGTCATTTCCTGGACTGATCATATAATAAAAATCAATCATTTCTTTTTCAGCGGTCTCAATTAATTCTTCAAATTGTGCAAGTTCTTTTTCGGGATATAATGTGCGCCATAAATTGCGTTGGTATTCATCATCTTTTGGAGCATACATATACGTATTCATCCGATTTTTCCCAAGATAATGTAAGACATCCAATCGATCAGCATGTTGCCAAGGAAGGCCGTAAAAGCCTTCAATAATACCACGAACTTGAAAAGAAACGGAATGGGAAATTGAAATC
>NZ_DAMDAK010000043.1:1650-4433 GCF_032094055.1 Carnobacterium sp. | reverse complement strand
AATCAGCAAGCAAGCTGTTCCGCTGCTGGTCTTTTCAAAAAGCAGCTTCAACGCTTCAGCTGCATAACGAAAACCGCGTAGATTTTTTGTTTTGATAATAATCTCTTTTTGTTCAGTTGCCGTTAAAGTGAAACTATCGGGCTTCAAAGTGCGATCAAATTCATGAATCAATGACATCTCGGTTTCGCCGGAAAAGTCGCTTGGAACCAGTTCAAAAAGAGCGCTGTCTAGTTCGTCTCCAAATACATCTTGAAATGTTTCAAAGCGAAAAAATTTTCCGGAAAATTTAATTTTTATTGGATTTTTTGTAAAGAAAAGATAGGTACCTTTGGTGTAGACTTCTTGATAAGCAGAGAACTTTTGCAGTAAATTTTCCAACTTTTTTCCTCCTAATAAATAGGTTGTACTAAAAGATCGATTAGCCGTAGATTGACTAAACGAACTAATAGTCTGATAGAGATATATTCTATTTTACTAGAGTTTATCTCGTTTAAAAGACACAAACTATAGCAATATTAGGAGTAATTTAAGAATATTAGCGGGACCTAGACCATTCTTGCTTTTTTTAGTTGGATATAAAATACGAATCGCTTCAACCCAGTAATAAAATACAATAATCCTTTACAATTAACTGTAAAACGCTTACCATTGTTTAGTGTAAGCGAAAACAGTATATTTATGGAGGGCGACAATGAAAAACATCGGAATTTCTATTTATCCGGCCAAAAGTACGTTTGAAAAGGATAAAGAGTATCTAGACTTAGCAAGCCAATACGGCTATACACGCGTTTTTATGAGTTTATTGGAAGTAGAAGGCGATACCACTGAAGTTGTTGACAAATTTAAAAAAGTGATTCAATATGCAAGTTCAGTTGGAATAGAAACCGTTTTAGACATTAATCCAGGACTATTTGGACAATTGGGTGTCAGCTACGAAGACTTAAGCTTTTTTAAAGAGCTGAGTGCAAGTGCGATCCGCCTGGATTTAGGATTTACCGGTGCTGAAGAAGCGCGGATGACACAAAATCCGGAACAGCTGAAAATTGAAGTCAATATGAGCAGCGGAACGAAGTACATTGATAATGTGATGAGCAATCAACCGAATCGAGACTACTTAACAGCTTCTCATAATTTCTATCCACAGCTTTATTCTGGACTTTCTCAAGAACATTTTGAAAAGACTACAGCACAATTCAACCAATACAACCTTCATACAGCTGCCTTTATTACAGCAGAAAACGGAGAACTTGGTCCATGGCCAGTTCAAGAAGGGTTGTGTACATTGGAACAGCACCGTTATTTGCCAATCCATACTCAAGCGACTCATTATAAATTGATGGATTCAATTGATGATTTGTTGATTGGGAATGCATATGCAACAGAAGAGGAGTTAAAAGCTGTAGCTGAAGCTTATCTTGGAGCATATCCAGAATTAAAAATAGAATTTTCAGAAAATGCAACAGATTTAGAGAAAAAAGTTATTCTAGAAGAGATTCATAGTTACCGTGGAGATCGCTCAGAATATATGATTCGTTCATCTATGACGCGTATTAAATATAAAAATGAAGATTTTCCTGCTCACCAAACCGGTCTAATCAAAAAAGGTGATATCCTGATTTGTAATGATCAGTTTGGTCAATACAAAGGCGAAACGCAAATTGCCTTAAAAGAAATGAAAGATGATGGAACTCGAAATATTGTTGGTCATATCAAAGAAGAATCGGTATTCTTATTGGATTACTTACCGCCTTCAGCCAACTTCCGTTTTGTAGAGTAATTTAACTAAAGAAAAAAGATACTCCCATGTAAAATTGCTCTACAGCAAATTTTTACATGGGTATATTTGTCTAGCAAAGGAATCGCTAAAAAAACAAATGACATTTGGCCAAACTTATTATACTCTTTTAATGAAGTATAGTTTAGGAGGCATTTTGTTTTGAATAACATTAGTAAAGAAAAAACAAATTTTGAATTAACACCATCATTTATTCTTCTATTGGCAGTTTCCTGTGGGGTCGCAGTAGCTAGTTTGTATTATATCCAGCCTTTGGAATCTATGTTAGCAGTTGACTTTGGTGTATCAGTAGGAAATATTGGATTTGCTGCTATGCTGACTCAGATCGGTTATGCTTTGGGATTGTTTTTCATTGTGCCATTAGGAGATATTTTTGAACGACGCTCTTTGATTATTCGAATGCTGATACTGGTGGTTATTTCATTAATAGGTGTCACTGTTTCACGCCATTATGTATTTTTCGCGTGGGCTTTGTTTATCGTGGGCATCACTTCTATCGTACCGCAACTCATTATTCCGTATGCCGCACAACTTTCAAAACCAGAGAAAAGAGGCAGTGTGCTGGGAACAGTTATGGGAGGATTGTTAATCGGTATCTTGCTCTCTAGAACATTCAGCGGAATGATCGGCTCTGTTTTAGGCTGGCGTCCGGTTTACTTATTTGCGACAGGACTTATTTTGTTGTTGCTATTGATCATTCGGCTAACGTTTCCTAAAAGTTATCCAACAACTAAAGTATCTTATCTTTACCTGCTGCGTTCAATTCCTCAACTGATAAAGAACCAGCGAGTTTTGCAAGCATCAGCCGTTAACGGCTTTTTTATGTTTGGCTCGTTTAGTGTTTTTTGGACTTCGCTTATTTTCTTATTGGAATCACCGGAATACCATATGGGAACCAGAGAAGCTGGTTTAGTGGGTCTAGTCGGTGTGGTTGGTGCGCTAGCAGCTCCTATTATTGGGAAATTCAATGATAAAGGCGATCCTAGTG
>NZ_DAMDAK010000043.1:0-1499 GCF_032094055.1 Carnobacterium sp. | reverse complement strand
AAAGTGCGCAAGTTTCAAACCAAGCAAGAATTCAAGCATTGGGCGATGAGGTCAGAAGCAGAAATAATACAGTCTATATGAGCTCTTATTTTGTTGGAGGAGCATTGGGTTCATTCTTAGGTACGCTTTCTTGGCAAATATACGGTTGGCATGGTGTGTGTGCAGTCGGCTTGCTTTTCCAATTTGCAGCACTGATAGCTCATTATGTGTTTTATAAAAAATAAATTTTTTTGATAAGTGAAGACGATTCGTTGAAAAATCAATGAAAACTTTACTAAATACGAAGGATCATTAAGAGAGTTGGCAGATAAAAAACAAACTATTTAGCGGAAAAATAAATTATTTTTATAAATACTTTTGTTATCGCAAAAACTAATTCAAAAAGCAGATGGGCGTTAAGGAATCAGCTGAATTAAACATGTGTGTGGAACAACTGAAACATTTTATGTTTGAACAAAAAGTTTCCTCTGAATTAGCAGAAAAAAGAGACAATAAAAGAAGTTCTTAGAGTGAATTCGTTGATTGATTCAGAACTATTCTAGTAAATTAAAGTAAAAAGTACTTCCTTAGATTCAACTGAATCTCAAGGAAGTACTTTTTGCTTACTCCTCTTTTTCTTGGATAGCACCTTTTAATGCAGTTGGATCAGCAGGCGGATTACTAAGAATGTTACGGACATCATCTAAATCAGCTTCGACATTCCAAAGTAAGATGCCAACAGGTTTATCGTCTTTAAGGTAATAAACAACTTTTCCATCGCCGACTTTATCGATTAACGTATCTAGCTCTGGATCTAATGTTCCGATAGCTTTCCAAGAGATATCAAACACGACAGAATAAAAGTAGGGAGTATGTGTGTATGGTTCATTTGACCCAGCCATCGTTTTTCCAACAGCTTCTCCTGAGTTTCGTGCATGATCCACGTGTTCGATTCGATTTTTGCCTAAAATCTTATCTGGATAAACAGCGATATCTCCAGCTGCATAAATATCCGGATCTTCTGTCCGCAAGTATTCATCAACAACAACGCCATCTTCTACTTTCAAGCCGCTTTCTTTTGCCAGCGAAACGCGAGGAGAAACGCCTAGGCCGCTTACGATCGCATCGCCTTCTAGTTCTGTACCGTCATCAAGCGTCAAAACCAACTTGTCATCTTCTTTTCGATAAGATGCAGCACGTTTTCCATTTACAAGGGTGACACCTGCTTTTCGGAAGGCTGCTTCATATTCTTTAGCAATTTCTTCAGGAAATTGTTTGCTTCCAAGGATTTCATCAGGATAAATTAGTGTGACTTTTGTTTGGTTCTGTACCAAGCCAGCAGCTAATTCGGCTCCGATATACCCGCCACCAATGACTAAAATATGGTGGTTGTGGCCAGAAAGTTCACGAAGTTTTCGGTAATCTGTCCAATTTCTAAAGAAAATCGCACGTTCATCTTCGGGGCCGTCGATTTTAGTCGGCTCGCTGCCTGTTGCCAAGAGCAATTTGTTATAGCCGAT
>NZ_DAMDAK010000042.1:19296-21082 GCF_032094055.1 Carnobacterium sp. | reverse complement strand
TTTATTCTCAACACATGTACTAGAAGTCGCTCAACAACTCGGCAACCATATTGCCATTCTCAAAAATGGTGAAATTTTATATGATGGAACAGTTGAACAGCTGCAAGCAGAAAATGAAGATCAATCATTAGAAACAATCTACTTAAAAATGGCTGGAAGAACTCCGGCAGAAGAACCCATCCGTAATGAAACCGATGCGGCTGATACAGAAAGGAGAGGATGACCTTGCGGCTGCAACACATCAAACAGCTGACTAAAGTAAACCTGATCTATGCCAACCCGCAAATGATCGAAAAGAAACGAAATAAAGAAGCAAAATCAGGAAAAATATCTTCTATTCCGCCTTATATGTCTGTCCTTTTACAAAACGGCTTCTTGCTGCTAGTATTTCTATTGTTATACGGCTTCATGTTCGCTGCCATCGACTTTACCCAGTATCCTGGAATGTTCACAACCTTTATTATGATGTTCATCGTCATGGCTCTTCTGCAAGGATTTTACTTAGTCTATAACTTGTTTTATGAATCAAAAGATTTAGCCCATTACCTTCCGCTGCCTTTTAAAGGAAGCGAAGTTTTTACAGCTAAACTAGTTGTCCTTGCATTAATGATCTTGCCGTACCTGATCCCGATTTTAGCTTTGTTTATTATGTTGGGACAGGATGCCGGACAGCTTATGATCGTCTCTCTTATGGCTTCATTGCTTTTATTTTTATTATTGATGATCGTGGTCTTTTTCTTCTCAGTGGTTCTGGTTCATTTAATTACCAAGCTGTCTTTTTTCCATAAAAATAAACAAGCCGTGACAACGATTCTCTATGCGTTATCCAGTTTGGGAATGGTGGCAGTTATCTTCTTTATCTCTTCAATGGATCCTGGAGCAACAATGGCGGATGGCCAAGCCATGCCGGATTACCGCGTGATTCCTTTTGTTCAAGCATTTTACCAGTTTTTATTAGATCCTGGCAGCTTAACTGCTTGGTTCGGAATCTTTTTATGGATTGCTTTGTTAGCTGTTCTGGCGCTACTTGTTTTCAATTGGGTCATACCTGGTTTTTACCGTGAAGAAGAGGGAAATGTGAGCAGTAAACCTGACAAAAGTAAAAATCAACAAAAAACGGTGTTTTCTTTAAATAAAATAAGTACTTCTAATAAAACAAAAGCACATTCAGCTGCTTCAACAGGACATCCGGCTTCTGTTAATCGCATCTTATGGAAATACAATTTCGGACTGATACAAGATGGAACACTGATTATGCAGCATTTAAGTTCCAGCATTATTTTTCCCATTCTTTTATTAGGCCCCGCAATCACGAACGGCGTTTATTTAGAAGGTTTGACATTCCATTATTGGGCTTTATCTTTCTTTGCTGGCTTCGTTTATGCTTTTCTGACATTGAACGCAATCTCTATCGTTGGAGTTATCATCTCGCTTGATCGAGAAAATTTCATATATATGAAATCTTTACCATTTTCAATGAAGAACTACCTGAAACAAAAATTTCTCTTCGCTTTTGTAGCAGAAGCTGTATTGCCGCTCATTCTTGGAATAGTTTTTATTTTTATTACAAAAGTACCTTTCTTGTTAGGCGTTCTATTCTTAATTGGCATTATCATCGGTCTTTTCGTGCTGTGTCACTATTATTTTGCTCGTGATTTTCGTTTACTAAACCTAGAATGGCAGAATCTGACAGAGTTATTCAGCAGAGGTGGTGGGAACTTCATTCAAGTTATTAGTATTTTTGGTTCCTTCATCATTGGCGTCCTCGCCATTGTCTTGATTGGCG
>NZ_DAMDAK010000042.1:16578-19286 GCF_032094055.1 Carnobacterium sp. | reverse complement strand
TGTCTGGCAGACTATTGTGTCTGTGCTAACAGCAGCAGTTCCAATGGTCTTGTGTATCGTTGCCACAAAATGGTATAAAGAACGGTTTTGGTCTCGTTTTGTTGATTAATTTAAAAGAACTCTGAAAAAATAAACGTGAGACCCGAATCACTGAAACGAATAAACACAATATGCAAATGAGGTTAGGACTTTTGCCCTAACCTCATTTTTTTATTCTCTTATAAAGCTGATTTTTACCTATAATTCTAATCTTTTCCTATCCTCTACCGCTAATTTTTTACGCTGTTGCACCTTGCCTTAGCTCAAGCTGATATTTTTCCATTTCCTGTTGATTGGCCCATACATAATGACCTGGTTTGATTTCAACAAAAGACGGCTTATCCACTGAATAATCATGGACAGACGCATCATAAATAATTAAATCTTTATCTTTTTCTATTTGAGGGTCCGGTATTGGTACTGCCGACAATAAAGACTTCGTATAGGGATGGATCGGATTTATGAATAATTCTTCCGCTTCTGCCAATTCTACAATTACCCCATGATGGATCACAGCAATACGATCAGAAATAAACCGTACGACCGACAAATCATGGGCAATAAACAAATAGGTAAGGTTTTTCTCTACTTGCATCTTTTTCAGTAAATTAAGAACCTGAGCACGAATTGAAACATCTAATGCAGAAATAGGTTCATCAGCAATAACTAAAGTTGGATCCATTACTAAGGCGCGGGCGATGCCTATTCGCTGCCGTTGGCCTCCTGAAAATTCATGAGGGTAGCGAGTCAAATGTTCAGGTAACAAACCTACTTCTAAAATGATTTCTTCTACTTTTTTTATTCGGTCAGCTTCATTCTCATACAGATGAAAGTTATGAAGTCCCTCTGAAATAATATAATCAATAGTGGACCGTTCATTCAAAGAAGCAGATGGATCTTGAAAAATCATTTGAATGCTGCGGATAATTCTAGAATTTTCTTTACGAGATAATTTTTTATTGATTTTTTTTCCTTCAAAAAGAATATCGCCATGAGTTGTCTCATTAATGCGGATAATGGATCTTCCGATAGTCGTTTTTCCAGAACCAGACTCTCCTACTAATGATAAAGTCTCCCCCTTGAAAATATCAAAATTCACACGGTCCACTGCGACAAACTTATTTTTTCCTTCTCCAAATGTAACTTCAAGATCTTTGACAGACAACAAAACTTCTTGTTCTTTACTTGTCTTGCTCATTACTTGTACCTCCTTCTTCTTCACTGCCATAACCGGTATTCTTCACTAATGCTTTCATCTTCTTATGAAGATTTTTGATAGCTCCCGGCATCTCAACTTTTGGTGACCGAGGATCCAATAACCAAGTTTTGGCATAGTGAGTTTCATTTATTTTAAAGAAAGGAGGTTCTTCTTCAAAATCAATTTTCATAGCATAGATGTTTCGCGGTGCAAAAGCATCGCCTACAATTTCTTTATATAAAGAAGGCGGCGTGCCAGGTATCATGCTAAGCGACTCCCCTTTAATACCTAATTGCGGCATAGAAGAAAGCAGACTCCATGTATAAGGGTGCTTTGAATCATAAAAAATGTCTTCTGCTGTCCCATACTCTACAACTTGTCCGGCATACATCACCGCTACTCTATCGGCAACAGAGGCTACAACACCTAAATCATGTGTGATATAAATCGTTGCAAAAGAAAATTCTTCCTGCAAACTTTTAATCAAACTTAATATTTGTGCTTGGATCGTGACATCAAGTGCTGTAGTCGGCTCATCACAAATCAAAATTTTAGGACGGCAAGCTAATGCAATGGCAATAACGATTCTTTGTCTCATGCCACCAGAATATTGGAAAGGATATTCGTTAAATCGTTCTTTCGCGTTGGGAATCCCTGTTTTTTCCATAAGCTCAATGGCTAATTTTTTCGCTTCGCCATTGCTTTTTTTCTGGTGTTTAATGATGACTTCTGTGATTTGAGAACCAATTGTCCGAATAGGGTTGAGGGAAGTCATTGGATCTTGAAACACTGTCGCGATTTCTGCTCCGCGTATGCCTTCCCATTCCTGATCATTCTTGAGTTCCAATAAGTTTTTTCCTTTGTACTCAATTTCTCCGTTTGCAACAAATCCGTTAGAATCCAGCATTCCAGTAAAAGTCTTTGTCAGCACTGATTTACCAGAACCTGATTCTCCGACTATTGCTAATGTTTCCTTCTCGTAAAGATCGAGAGAGATATTTCGGATCGCCGTTAATGTTCTATCACGAACTTTAAATTTAACCGTGATATCTTTTGCTGAAAGGATACTCGTTTCTTTTGACATTTTTACACCTCACATATGCGTTCTAGGATCAGATGCATCAGCTAATGTTTGCCCGACAATATAAAGTGAGACAGAAACAAGAGCTAATACAATAACAGGTATCCAAAATAAATAAGGAAAATTATTCATATTTACAGTATATTTTGAGATGATCCGTCCTAAAGAAGGAACATCTGAACTTAATCCTACCCCCAAGAATGATAAGAATACCTCATATGAGATGAAACTTGGTAGAGTCCGTGATACATCCGTTACAATAACTGAAATAAGATAAGGTAATATGTTTTTTATGATCATTCTGTGCATAGGAGTTCCTAAGCATTTTGAAGCCAAGTTGTATTCGCGATCTCGCATGATCATGACTTGGACACGGATAAAATGAGCCGT
>NZ_DAMDAK010000042.1:15931-16534 GCF_032094055.1 Carnobacterium sp. | reverse complement strand
CCAACTTGTTGCACACATCGCAAACAACAAATTCCAAAATCCGCTGCCGAATGCATAAGACAATACGATAACAATCAGTAATGTTGGTACATTTGAAACAACGTTATATACTTCAATCATAAATCGATCCACTACTTTAGAGCTTCCCCAAATAGCGCCTACCACTACGCCAACAACAGTAGTTATCACTGTTGCCAATAAGCCGATTGATATAGACGTTCTAGCTCCTGCCCAAACAGCATCAAATAAAGATTGTCCATTTGAATCTGTTCCAAACCAGTTCTCACTTGATGGCCAATTATAACGTTTAGAAAAATCATTGATTCCTTCAACATTCATAAAATCATAATGACTGAACAATGGTTGGATAAAGGAAAGCCCTAAAATAATCAGCAATATAATGAGCATACTGATAGCAATTTTACTGCTGAAAAACTTTCTGCCTACTGATTTCCAATAAGAATATTTTGGAGCATCGATTTTTTCTGAAACCAAAGAATCTAACTCAACGAACTGAAACTTGTCCATATTTGTATTTTGCGCCATATTAATGTCCCCCTTTTTTCGCTGATAAACTGATTCTAGGGTCAATAATGGTCAACA
>NZ_DAMDAK010000042.1:0-15921 GCF_032094055.1 Carnobacterium sp. | reverse complement strand
ATGTCGCCTAATAGGACAGATAGAATAGATAATGAAGTAAACACAAACAGCAAACCAATTACCATAGGATTATTATGTGTAATGATGGCGTCCGGCAACATCTTACCCATTCCTGGAACTGCAAAAATCGTTTCTGTGATCGTTGCCCCTTGGATGGTCAGAATAATCGTTCCTGGGATTCCGCTGACGATTGGAATCATTGCATTTTTAAAAATATGTTTTTGTGAAATTTCTTTTTCTGACAAGCCTTTAGCTTTTGCAAATTTCACATAATCAGCTGATGCTTGATCAATCATAAATCTTCTGATCCAGATAATCAGACCTGAAATAGACAGCAGTCCCAGAATAACTGTTGGAAGTACATAGGACTGGACACTGCCTGCACCTAAAGTTGGGAACGAATCCGGCAAGCCAAAAAATGTGCTTCCAATGAATCGGAAGAAATAAATGAATGCCAAGCTTGGGACTGAAATAAGAATTGTCACCAGCCCAACTCCGAATCGGTCGATAAGCTTTCCTTTATGCCTTGCCATCAGTACCGCCAATGAGATGCCGATTGTATAAGAAATAACAACGGAAATAAGACCAGTTATAACTGAAATTTTAATCATAGAAGGGTCTTTGTAATGGTCTCTAGATTTGACATAGCTATCGTTATACCGCTCAGTTTCCAAACGATCCAATGATCCTGGTGTTTTATATTTTCTTGAATGTATATCTGCTGGAGAATTTTCTGTTAATCCCGTTTCGTACGTGACCTCTTCTGACTTTACCTTTCCTTGACCGCTAGAGATTACATCTACAACGCTCCTGCCGCTAAATGTAGGATAAGAAGTACCTAAATTTAACTTGATAAAGTTCTGATGAATAAAAGGAAAAGCTGAATCAAAATAAATTAAGTATTTAGAGCGTGTTCCAGATCCTGTCAACGTCACCCCAGCTGATTTTGTATATTCAAATTTTAAATACCGAGGAAGATTAGGATTTTCTGGGTCTTGTATTGCCCATGGATGGTCTATTTGAATTAAATTCGCATAAAAACGTCCGACTCTCTCCACTATAGGAATTTCCCTCACTGCATAATATCTTTTTGAAACAGGCAGCTGTTCAAGTTTCCATCCTTTACTTTTGTTTTTTTCTTCCCACTCTTTAAAAACCTGATCATTGTCTTCATTAATATAAGAGCTGTATTCCTCATCGTTTTCAGCCATTTCAGAAAGGATATCATTGCTTTTATAATAATCAATATACCCCATCCGTTCGTATGTACTGTTTTCATAATCCGTTCTCTCATCTGGACTTCCTTTTAATCTGCTGTATACAGGATCACTTTGAAAAATTGTATATCTTGGTACCAAGGAGAAAATCATGATATACCCAATCGTAGTTACCAAAAAAATACTGATGACTGAACGAATAATTCTATAAAAAATGTATTTTTTCACTATCTTTCCTCCAGACCTAATAACAAAAAAGGATTAGTTTTTTATGCTAATCCTTTTCAGCATTTCTATTCATTTTATTTTTTAAATTCTAAATCGTTTACTGGGCACGTTCTTTATCCCACTTGTCTTGAGCTTTTTGATATTGATCCGTCGTTACAATATCTTCTTGTAATTGGACATATTTCAATTTATCGGCAGCAATTCCTGACCAACTGTAGGGAGCAGTGAACGGCACGACATTGGTCACACGAGGCAATCCTCCACCAGCATAGATTGGTATTTGAAGGGCATTGTTCAGCAACCAAGCTTCAGCTTTTGCGTAAGCTTTATAACGAGCATCTTCATCGTCTTTAATGGCACTAGCTGCATCCAATAATGCATCGTATTCTTCAAAATTGACTGCTGCTTTTGCATCAGCTGTTACGTCTTCGCCTTCAACAAGATCACTTCCATCAAGTCCAAAAGTAGTCAACATATCCCCTGTTCGAGAATTATAGATATTTAAATAAGTAGACGGGTCTTGATAATCAGGACCCCATCCTGATGCTGTTGAGATATCAAAATCACTCGCTGTTCCTGTTGTTGCTTGATACGTGGCTGCTAAATAAGCATCATCGTTTAACAATTGAATATCCACTACAACATTATCTGATCCTAAAGTGCTTTCAATAGAATTTTTCAAAGACTTCGCACTGTTCACACCGATTTCACTAGTTTCTAAAATTGGAATATCTAAATGGATCGGGAATGAAACTTTTTCAGCTGCTAATGCTTCTTTTGCTTTTTCTAAATGTTCCATTGCTTTATCTTTATCAAAGTATTCATCGTGTCCATCTGCTAAATCAACGCCTGACCAGGTCGCAGAATCAAGAGCTTCTAATTCACTCTCAACCGCTTCACCGTAATCTTTTCCGTCTATTTGAACGAAAGTCGGCGGCACTAAAGTATTTCTCAGTGCTTCAGTTGACGTTTCTTCTCCCACACTCTGCGCATTGTATGCTGCACGATCAAAAGCAAATTGGACTGCTAATCTAAAGTCGCGATTCAGAACCGCAGCTTTTGTAGAATCCTTTTCTTTATCGGTTGTTTTACTTGTTGCATTATAAGACGCGCGTGCTAAGTTAAATGTCATATTATAAGTTGTTCCATCGGTTTGAGAGAAGGTTACACCATCTGGATAAGCTTTTTTAACTGCTGCATAACCTGCAGAGTTTGGATAAACGCGAGCTAAACTGAAATTACCTTCTTGATAGGAAGTAAATAATCCATCCGGATCGCTTCCATCATTAAATGTATATTTCACGTCATCAATAAAGACATTGTCAATATCCCAATACAATTCGTTCTTTTCATATTCAATAACAGATTTTGCTGTATTATTAGTCAAAATAAACGCACCGTTATAAAGAATCGAATCAGGTGAAACAGAACCAAAATTTTCGCCTTGAGAATTTAAGAATTCTTCGTTGATTGGATATAGAATACCGTAAGTTGTTTTTGAGTTCCAATAAGATTCTGGTTCATTCAAGGTATATTCCACAGTATAATCATCTACTGCTTTAACTCCAACCTCATTGAAATCAGTTATCTTTCCATCAACGTAATCACCTAGTCCTTTTACGCTATCAGCTACTATGTAAAGTGTTTCTGAATTGACGTCCGCTGCATGTTTTAATCCTGTAACGAAATCATTAGCTGTGACTTCTGCGTATTCTGTTCCCGCATTGGTTACCCATTTAACTCCTTTACGGATTTTATACGTGTAGGTTAAACCATCCTCACTAACTTCCCAGGATTCAGCAAGTGCAGGAATCAAATTGCCCAATGAATCATTTTCAAGCAACCCATCTACAAAATTTGTGTAGTGTACACTATTTGTTGTGCGACTTGAGAAAACATAATCTAATGTTGCGATATCAGTAGCATAAACGTAATTATAGGATGCTCCTTCAACTACAGAAGATGAATCTGTACTGGCTTTACTTTCATTGTTAGATACTGAACAACCTGCAAATGTAAAGCTTGCTGCTAATAATAAAAATAACGATTTTTTCAAATTGGTTCCTCCTCTTAATGGGTTTCTTAATATTTTTGTCATTCTCTTCAAAAATTATAGCTATTCACTTAACAGAATATAGTTAGGATAAAAAAAGGTAAATTTGCCTATGTTCAGGAATGACGTAATTTTTTTGCGTGTAGTAATAGAAATTAAAAATTTTAAATTTTATTAATATGTACCTACTTTCTTCTTCAATTTTTGTTTGAAAAGAGTGTTTTTTTGCACTCTCTTCAAACAAGAAGAGTTATTTACAAATAAAAAAATATTCTCATGGATTTTTAATCATTCAAAAATCGCAGGGGGTATAATTGAATGAGCCTTCACTAGGGAATAACTATTTCTTATTTATATGTTCGGCTTTTTTCAAAAGAAGCATAGCCAAATTAAAATAACTATTTTCTCATGTTAATCTAATTGTATTTTAATGTCAAGTGTGTCTTCTCATTTTTTCTTAAAAGAAAGATTGAAAATCTCTACAAAAAAGAGGTTGGGACAAGTGTCCCAACCTCTTTTGCATATTTAAATGGTCATTCTAAAATGTGTCTCAAAGCAGACTCAATCTCTATTTCGCGAATAAAGTTGAATGAGTTACGACCATAGTGTGCTTATTCGTTCCAATAATTCAATTCTAACACTTTTTATCTCACTCTTTTTTTATAGAATCGTTATCTAATTATTTAGCTACGCTAGTTTCTCCAGAAATAGTTCCTTCATCTAAGTTCGCAGAATCCATTAATTTTTGAGAATCAAATGTGACATTTCCTTCAACTTTTGAATTAGCAAGAGTAAATCCTTCAGCTTTTACTTCAATATTTCCAACAACTGTTCCATTTTCAACTTTAAAGTTTGGAGATTCAACAGTCATTGTTGGTACTGTTAAAGTGTATTCAGCAGTCACTTTGTGATCTGCATCTTGTGAATATAAAGCTAATTTACGGTAAACATCGCCGGTTTCAGCACCTTTGTCATGGAAAGTTCCAGAAACAACCAAGTCTTCAGGTAATGTAACGTCATCTGTTATCGCAAAAATCCAATTACCGTCTTCACTTAATCCTGCAACTACATCTTCTGGCTTGCTGCTAACTGATGCTCCTGAAACAACTTCCGTACTTTCAGCAACTGAAGAAGCTGAAGATGCTTTATCCGCTGTGTCATCGTTATTTCCGCAACCAGCAACCAGAATAATAAAAGATGCACAAAGTCCTAGAAATAGCCCTCGTTTTTTGTTTAATTTATTTGTCATGTTTCTTTACCTCCATTTTTTTACCCATTTTTAAAGCTACAAATACCGATTTCCAGAAGATTTTAGCAGCATTAATAACTTCATTCATAGCATACACTATCTTTGTGAACTATTCAACATGTTTTGTTAAAAAAATCAGATTTTTTAGCAAGGGTAATTCAAATGCTTGCAATTTAACTCAGCCATTTTAAGTTACACCTTTTCGACCGTTAATTCAGGCATGGTTCTTTTTAGGTAGTTATCAGCAAAATCGTCGTTGGTTAAATAATCATTGATATCCGCTTTCGCAATCAACAACGGCATACGATTGTGAATAGGCGAAACCGATTGATTTGGTTCTATCGTTATGATGATGCTGCGCGGGCCTTCTTTAAACTTTTTATAAAAACCACAGATATAAATAGGTTGAGCAGATAAAGTAAAAAGGTACTTTGATTTTTCTTTATCCCATTCAAAGAACCCAGTTGTTGGAAAGACACAGCGAGTACTTTTAAAAGCTGAAGAGAACATCTTTTTCTCTTTCACTGTCTCACTACGTGCATTGATGATCAATTGGCTAGGCTTAAATCCTTGAAAACCCCACTGCATTCCTGTTACTAAGACATCCTTTTGTTCATCTGCTAGAATAAGCGCTGTTGTGTCCGATGGAAAGACTTCTCCTGTTTTGATATTATCTGAATTTTCACTTACCAAATCATAAATCCGTTTGATCTCGTCATTCTCGTTAGGTGAAAAGCAATACCGTCCGCACATGCTGACCCCTCCTGCTCCTTTTAAAAACAGTATAGCCAGTCAGCAATTAAAATTCTATTATAAGGCTTTTTTTTCCTAAAAGTTCATGATCTTATCGCAACTTTTAGCAGCTAGTTCTTGATCGTGGGTAATCACAAAAATGATTTTCCCCATCGCTTTTAATCGTTTCATGAGCTTCGTTACGTTTTCCATATTCGTGTAATCAAGACCACTCGTTGGTTCATCAAAAATTAAAATATCTTTTCCAGAACAAATAGCGGCAGCAATCATTACCCGTTGCTGTTGCCCGCCCGATAGTGAAACCGGATGTCGGTCTTCTAGCTTCCGTAAATCCAACAAATCAATTACCTCATCATACCGTTCAGGATTTTGAGCACCTAATAAAATTTCACTTTTCACACTTTCAGAAAATAACTGATAATGAACATCTTGCATAACTAAGAAACAGCGCTTCAGCATTTGTTTGGCTGTTTGAGATTTGCCTTTCCAATATACTTGCCCCTGTTTGAATTTCAGCAAGCCAGCTAAGGATTTAATAAAGGTCGTTTTACCAGCTCCATTCGCACCCATTATGCCAATAATCATTGGTTCATCAATCGAAAAAGACGGAATTTCCTTTAGTACTGCTTGCTTTTTATATCCTATCGCTAACTCTTCACCGGCCAATAGACTATCTGTTGAAAAATCAAAAGAGCCGATCAATTTTTGTACATTTTCTTTGTAGGAGGCTAAATCAGTGGAACGCAGACCTTTTTGATGCAGCTGATCATTGTTTAAAGCTAAAAAACTTTCTTGGCTATAAACGGTTTTTAATTCACCGGCTTCAAAATAACAGTAACGGTCAGCAATTCCGTTTAAGTATTCTAATCGGTGTTCAGCAACAATAACGGTCATTCCTTTAGCTTTTAATTGACGAATCGTATGCGCGACCATTGCAATGGCTGCTGCATCTAAGTTGCTGGTAGGCTCATCTAAGACAACGATCTTTGGTTCATGAATAGCAGCAGCGCCAAGTGCGACTTTTTGCCGCTCTCCTCCAGATAGCTTAAACAGATTGCGATTTAATAAATCCTGCAACTCTAAATTTGTACTGACTGTATCTATTTTATTAAAAATTTCATCCGGATCCATTCCAGCATTTTCACAAGGAAAGGCAATTTCTTTTGTACTATCGAGATGAAAAAATTGTGTATTCGGATTTTGGAAAACAGAGCCGACGACACTGGCGTAATCCTCAATTTTGGATTGTCCCAGCTTCAGTGTGTCTGTCTGAAAGCTGCCCTTCCATTTGCCTTCATACACTTCTGGTATTAACCCGTTGACCAATCGTGTAAAGGTTGTCTTGCCACTGCCGCTTTTTCCACAAAGAACGATACACTCGCCTGCGGATATCTCTAACGCTGAGGCAGCAACGGCTATTTCTTCAGAAAAAGGATAACGAAAAGTAAAGTTGGTTAAATCAATCACAGCAATTCACCCTTCCTATAATATTTGATGTAAATACACAAAAACGATCAGCAAACCTAGACAAAGCACATCTTGAACCTTAAATCCTATCCGATCAATACTCGTATGTTTATTCTTGCGGCTGATTCCTTTTGCCAATGAAGCAACCGTCAAATCTTGGGCCGTATTTCCAGCAGACATCATCATCGGAATAATAATGTATTCAAAAAAGCGGACCGGTTGCTTAACCATGTCCCCTTTTGAAATAAAAACACCACGAAATTTCATAGCATCTCGAATATGCTGATAATCTTGCTTGATGGCTGGTAAAAAACGAACTGTCACAATGATCGGAATAAGAATACTTTCTGGGATTCGCAATTTTCGCAATCCCAGAGTTAATTCGCCTACTGTTGTTGTTTTCATCAGATACGTTCCAGCCATCATACATGGCAACAGCAAACGCAAGCTGACAGCAAAGAAAATAAGAACCATTGATAGACTCTCTGCAACATGGTCAATGACATAGTGATCTGTCACTAACATCATTGAATAGATAAACAAATACGTTCCCCCAGTTTTTCCTTTACGAGCCAAAACAAATAAGAACATTAAAAAGACCACAGTAATTGCTTCTAAATTGCCTTGAGCTTGACTCAACAAAATATAGTTGCACCAAAGCAAAATGGCCATTTTAGACCTTGGATCCAGATACATTAGACTAAACCAGCCTTACTAAAATGTTTTTTCACCATTTTTTGGCCAAATCCCCCGCCGATAATAGAAAAGAGAACCAGTGATACTAATACAGCGGCAATCACAGGCCATTCGAAACTAGCTAGAACATTTGTGATGTACCCACTATCTTTCCCTCTTTCAACCAAGCTTTGGATATAAGCTTCTTTCATAAACCACATAGGTAAAATCGGTCCCAAGTTTCCTAATGAAAAGACAAAATAACTGGCCAAATTCCATTTGTCGCTTACATAGTTTCCTCTTTTGGCAACAAAATCAGCTAAAAAGCCAAAAATCAGACTTGCTAAAAAGGTAGGGCCGAAATGGCCAGAACTAAAATAAAATAATGCCAATAAAATTCCTACGATTGAAATAGCCCCGAATTTTTTCACTTTAGTCACTAAAAACATATACACGACTCCGGAAAGAAGAGCAGCGAATGAAGGCGCAAAAATATGCGTTCCTCCTGGGATCAACACCACTCCTAACAACGTTCCAACTGATAAACAAATAAAATATAGCGCGCTAAAAACGCCGACATTAATTAAATCTCCTACTTTTAGCTTTTCCATCTTCTTTTCTCCTTCTTATAACGTGGTTCTTTAAATTATCTTACTCTCATAAAAGCAGACAATTCCTTCAACTAGACGTTTTTATTTTGATAAGCCATGTGAATTTGTTAAATGAATCACAGACACATTTCACCTATCTATTCTAACAGAAAATGACAAACTTTTTATAGGGTTCATTACTTTTTTTACTATTATTTGTTTACTCTCACCAAAAAACAACTAGTTCTCTAATCAAAAACAGCTTTTTAAAAGGTATCCTAGGAGAAATGGCGAATCAATAGGCTTTCTTGGGAAGGCTGTACCCGTTACTCACATTGCCTATGGGTAGAAAAAATTAAACTGGCTTGGCTTCGAATAGTTCAAATGATAGTAGCAAATTCGCATTATCTCTTTGTGGTCCATTTCCTAAAAAAACGATATTCTTTATTTTACTATTCGTAATGAAGGTAAGTACATAAAAATCTTTGAAATTAAAGTTGAATAACATTCTTTTGTATTCTGGCAACTCCTAGCTTAAACAGACATCCGGTCTTCTTCATCCCTAAATCATCTTTTCCAAAATAAAAAAACCTCCGCAAAAAGAAAATTCTTTCGCAGAGGAATTTTATTAGAATTTATCTTGGTCTAAATAAGCTAGTGCATATTGAGCATATAATTCTGCTCCAACCTTCAAGGCTTCTTCATCCACATTGAAACGTCCAGAGTGATGAGGCCAGCATGTATCTTTGTCAGGATTGCCACTCCCTACTGTAGCAAAAGCACCTGGAATTTTTGTCATGTACTGTCCAAAGTCTTCTCCGCCCATTGTAGGAGGACAATTGTCTACAGCTTCTTCTCCAAATGATGCAGCAGCAACTTGTTGAACGAGATGCGCTGTGTTTTCCTCATTATTGACTGGTTCTGTCATACGCTGGTACTCTACCTTTGCTTCTCCACCGTACATACGAGCGATTTCTTCAGCATAGTGCTTGATACATTCTTCTACTTTATCGCGCGTTGCAGGATCAAATGTACGGACAGTTCCTTCGATGTGCGCATTTTCTGCGATAACATTAAAACGAGTTCCAACTTCCATTTTTCCTAATGTTACAACAGCCGGCTGCATGGGATCTACTACTCGAGAAACGATAGATTGAACATTTGCTACATATTGGGATGCCATAATCGCCGCATCAACATTCAAATGAGGTTGCGCTGCATGGCCGCCGCTCCCCAGAAAATCTACTTTCACAACATCAGCTGCTGCAAAAGAAGGTCCTACTGGACAAGACACGGTACCCACTTTTCCAGGAGCCCATATATGAATTCCAAAAGCATTGTCTACTCCTTCAGCAGCGCCTTGCTCTACCATCATTTTTGCTCCTTCAGCAATTTCTTCAGCTGGTTGAAAGACCAGACGTACCGATCCATTAAACTGATCTTTCACTTGGTTTAACGCATAGGCTGCGTTTATTAACATAGAAACATGAGCATCATGTCCACAAGCATGCATTTTACCTTCGTGAATGGATTTATACTCTACATCATTCAATTGTTGAACAGATAAAGCATCCATATCTGCACGCAATAACACTGTTTTACCAGGTGCAGCTCCTTTGATTTCAGCAATAATTCCCGTTGGTTCAGTTAAACGATAAGGAATGCCAAATTCATCCAGTTTAGCTGCTAATATTTTAGTCGTTTCATATTCTTCCATAGATAATTCGGGATTAGCATGCAAATGGCGACGGAAAGCAATCATTTCATTTTCTTTAGAAGCAATTAATTCTTTTACGTGGCTTGCAACAGTTGTTGTCGGTGTTTCAAATTGATTCATCTGCTCGGCTCCTTTGTATTCATCTGCATTGTTTTGATCACACTGCTGTTTAACTTGTTTTTGCAAGTTAAATTGTCTGAATATTTAGTTTTTTTGTAAGTCTCACTATAACGACTCTTTCTATATTTGTCAAATCATTTTCTAATCCTCATTCACTGAAAAAGCAACGTTTTAAAATAAAAACTGTTCTTTTTTTATATGGATAATTAGAATTGACAAACTTTTTTAATTATTTTATCATTTAGCCTATTACTGTAAAGAAATGAGGATGTTATGAATAGTTTAATTGCCATTACCATTATTTTTTGCATTTATGCACTTGGCGACATTATCGCCGTCAGAACTAAAAGTATTGTTTCCATGTTATTTACCGCGTCTGTTTTCTTCTTGATTGCTTTTTGGTTAGGAATGCCGACAACCATTTTTCAAGACTCTGCTTTACTGCAGATTGGAACCATCATGATTGGTTTCTTGCTCGTTCACATGGGAACCATGCTGAATCTTAAACAGCTGAAGCAACAATGGAAAACCGTGATCATTTGTATAACGGCTATTATCGGGATTACATTTGCACTATTTTTAATCGTTACACCTTTAATGGGAATCGAAACAGCATTAGTAGGTGCTCCTCCTTTAGCTGGTGGAGTCATCGCTGCTATTCAAATGTCAGAAGCGGCCAACGCCATTGGACGTGGTGATTTAGCTTTACTTGCATCTTTACTAGTAGTGGTTCAAGGTTTTGCTGGTTATCCAATTGCTAGTTGGGCGCTAAAAAAAGAAGTGAAATTATTTAAAGAAAAGTACCGAAACAACGAAATTGAACAGGTGACACAAGAAGAAATAACCTCGCGCTTCAAAATTTTCTCTGCTTTACCAGAAAATTTCCACTCGCCAAATGTTTATTTAGCAAAAGTCGCTTTGATTGCTCTTTTAGCTTCTTTTACTGCACAAGGTCTAACTTCTTTACTGGGATTTCAACTGATTGATGCAAATATTATGTCTTTACTTATGGGTGTATTATTTAGTGAATTAGGCTTTTTAGAAAAAAATATTTTGACAAAGGCAAATGCTTATGGATTAGCTATGCCGGCCCTAATCGTCGTTATTCTTTCCAACTTAGCAGCAGCAACTCCTGATGTTTTCTTAGATATCTTACCTGCTCTATTGATAACGATTGTCTTTGGAACAATCGGCAATGTTCTTTTTTCATTATTAGTGGGTCGGTTATTAAAAATTTCACCATGGATGAGTATTGCTTTAGGAATCACCGCTCTATTTGGTTTCCCAGGCACTGCCATCTTGCCAGCAGAGGTCGCTAACAGCAATTTTTCTGACCATGAAGAACGTCAATTATTTCTTGATGCTGTAACTCCCAAAATGCTTGTAGGCGGCTTTGTGACTGTATCTATTGGTTCAGTCGTTCTAGCAGGCTTTCTAGCACCATTGCTGATGAATATTGCAGGTTAGTCTTTAGATAGGAATCTATTGAGTACACTTAACTTATCTTTTTCAACAAAACAAGGTTGAGACTATTGTCCCAACCTTGTTTGTTGTTCCAACCAGTTATGTTAAAATCAAATTAAATAGAAAAAATGGAAGGAGTTTTCACTATCAGCTCAATAATAGAAATTGCACTTATTTTACTCCCTGTGATAATAGTAGGATCAATTGGAATATTTGTAGTTACAAAACTTAAACAGAAACAAGCTCACGGTACCTTGGGTAAGAAAAAAACTAAAGGCGCTCAAGATTTGTTAGATAGTTTGATACCATTAGGCATGGTTCTTGGTTGTATTTTTGGTATGATTTCAAGCTCATTTTTTCCCATCTCTTTGTTATCTACACTTAGTTTAGGAGCTGGAATCGGCTTATTAGGCGGATATTTTGCTTATGAAATTTACAGCAAAAAAGAAGAGAAATAACAAAAAAAGCTTGTCAAATGAGCCTTTTTTGTTACTTCTCTTTTCTAAATCCGAATCTCTTAAAAATAAGCAGAAAGCTTTATTTATCCTTGTTCATAAACAAAAGAATTAAACGTCACTTCAATTTCTTTGTCTAATGTGAAAGATACTCGTTCTACGAAATGCGGCAAGGACTGTACGTGAATACTGTTCTCCAATACATCAAATACAACAGGCGAAACATCTCCAAAGTTCTTTGACTTAAGAATGATGGCAACTTTACCCTCGTTATTTTGAAGCAAGTCAGCTTTATCAGATAAATTGATTTTCCAACCATGCGGTAAAAGATATTGCGTTGTTGGTCTATTTTTTTGTTCGTTTTCCATTCAAAATACGCTCCTTTAAAAGAATAGTTGTATTTATTATAACGGGATACATAACGGGGTCCTAGAGCAAGCAGATGATTCAACTATTGCATTCGTCATTTAATTCTTCATTTATTTGCTTTATCCCCTGAACAAATGCATTTTTCCCGCCTTGAGCAGGATGCCTCACTTTCTGACACCCTATGCCCAGTTGGTGAAGACTTTCTTCCGCTTTATTGCCGACCGCAACAACCCTTTTAATGGGAAACATATCGATCATTTGAACAAGAAACGGTTCTCCTAACAAAAGTTCTTTCTTTGTTGGCGTTCGATTGCTTTTGTCGTTGTCTTTTTTATGAGGATGAAAAGGAAAAGCATTCCATCCTAATGAGACAATATCCTGTTCTAAAAGAGTATTCCGTATAATGGTAGCCGTTGCTTCTTTTAGTAGTCTTTCTTTTTCCGAAACTAATCGATACCCATTTTCCTTACCAAAAAAGTCTAGTCCCTTCATGTTATTCATTAATAGATATTCACTGGTAAAAGGAACTCCTGTAAGTCGGCTTCCTCTATACCCTGGTGCTTCTCCAACAAGTATCAGTTTTGGTTTGATTTTATCCATCTGCTTTAAGTAAATAAGCAAATTGTCTCTTCTGATCGTATTTTCTTGATCGTTATAGGAGTACTGGTTGTATACATTTTCTGGAACTTCTAACTTTGCCAGTTCGTCTATAAAGGTTTCAAATTTATGCGTCATGCCATCATTCCTTTTGTTTCAATATTACATAATTCAAAGCGCCATTACAATCATCATGCTAATTTCCCGCAACGAAATGTTCGCTTTTGATATTTCTCTGGTTGTCGGCTTTTAATTCTCCATTTTTTAACTTTAATTAATAAATAAATCCAAAAAGCAGACCTACCATTTAGATAGGTCTGCTATAACTAGATGTATTTTAACTGGATCAGTGTGACGCAGTATTTTTCAGCTTATTTTTTATAGTAAAAGCTAACTTAAGATTTCATTTTTTTCTTTTTCCCAATCGACTTAAAAGCACGTTTAAGTACATCAAAAAAGCTTAGCGACTGCACCATATGATCTGGATTTACATATTCCCGTATAGCTCTCAGAACTTTCTTTGGTTTCTTAGAAGAAAAGGTAAAGGTTCCCGACTTCTTTGTTTCAATTGCATAACGCGGAATCCATTTTCCTTTAAACATCACAGAGGCGATGACCTGTTCTACTTCCTCCCACGGAATTTGAATGTATTTACGCGGGTCACGAGAATGATAAAACTCAAATCCTTTATCACCGATCATAATTTTCCCATAATCCGTTAGTCCCGTAAAAGCGGTGGCGTCTATTACCAAATCTATCTTTGTATTAATTGATTCAACCATTCTATCCGCTCCATTTCATTTAACTTGTTTTATCCATTATACGTTGTTTCAAGTGATTAGGCCAATACAAAAAGTGGCTGAGGTGATAATCCCCCGCCACTTTTTGTGTGAACTATTATTAATCGAGACGTATCAAACGGTTTTTTTGATGCCTTTGATTATAATAACCCGATTACATGTCCGCCTACTCCGACTACAAATAAACCAAGAATAATAACGATTGGGCTGACATTTTTCTTAAGCAACCACATAATAATGTAAGCAGTAATGCAGCTAGCCCTGGAATTAATTCATCCAAGTTGTTTTGCAAAGTCGTTACTTTCGTCGGTGAAAGTGCCAACCCTGAATTTACTTGTTCAAAAGCTTGTCGGATTCCTTCGCCGCCATTAGGAAGTTTGTCCCATTCAATATAGGCTCCTTCATCTAACTGAACTCTGGAAACAACAGGTAGGAAACTGATCGACACCCATCGCTGTACTAAAGCGGCCAGCACAAACATCCCTAGAATAGATGCACCTTTTGTAACATCTTGCAATAAACCACCTGAAAGGTCTTCAGTGATCTTAGAACCGGCTCTGTAACCAAATTCTTGTGTATACCACATGAAGCCCCAACGAATTAGGTTCCAAGCTACGAAGAAAATGATTGGACCAAGGATATTTCCGCCCATAGCTAACGATGCTCCTAAAGCACCCAACATCGGACGTACAGTAAACCAGAAGACTGGGTCGCCGACACCGGCTAAAGGTCCCATCATTCCGACTTTAACCCCTTGAATCGCTACATCATCAACCGGTGCTCCATTTGCCCGTTCTTCTTCAAGAGCTAAAGTAACTCCAAGAATTGGGGAAGCAATATACGGGTGAGTATTAAAGAATTCTAAGTGGCGTTTTAATGCTGCTGAACGTTCCTCTTGTGTTTTATATAATTTTTTGATTGCTGGAATCATTGAGAAAGCCCAACCACCATTTTGCATCCGTTCATAGTTCCAAGAACCTTGGATAAATGTAGAACGCCATGCAACGGCTAAGCGGTCTCTTTTTGATAATTCAATTCTTTCTTCTGCCATTTCTCTTCTCCTCCTTCAGAATTAATAATCGTTCAAGATATCGCCAAGCGGGTCACCAGAGTTGCTTCCGCCGCCGCCATTTGAAGAGCCTCCCATTTTAGAAAGGTTCAAGTAAATAAGGGCTAAAGCTACACCCAATGCACCAAGCGCAATAAGAGTCAATTGAGAAATTGCAGCTACTACGAAACCAATAACGAAGAATGGCCATACTTCTTTTGTTGCCATCATGTTAATAACTAACGCATAACCAACTGCAACTACCATGCCCCCACCAATAGCCATGCCATCAGTTAACCATGCAGGCATTGATTCTAAGAATGATTGAACTGTGTGTGCAGGAATGAATAAAAGTGCTGCTGCAGGAATTGCAATACGAATCCCTTGCATACATACTGCAAGGATATGCCACATTTCGACTCCTCTAATATTGCCTTCTTCAGCTGCTTTATCCATCAAATGAACAACTGGTACAGCAAGTGTACGAACGATCATTGTTAAGAAAAGACCTGCTACTGCAAGTGGAACCGCGATTGCGATTGCTGATGGAACACCTTTAACACCTTGACCACCTAATACTAAAATAATTGCTGATGCAACTGATGCTAATGCAGCATCTGGGGCTACCGCTGCTCCGATATTTGCCCAACCAAGTGCGATCATTTGAAGCGTACCGCCAAGAACGATACCAGCTGTCAAATTACCTGTTACTAATCCGATCAATGTACATGCTACTAAGGGTTGATGGAATTGAAATTCATCTAAGATTCCTTCCATACCAGCTAGAAAAGCAACAAGTATTACTAAAATAATTGATATAATAGACATAATAGACCTCCTATTTAATTTTATTATGACGTTATGCGCGTGCTAATTCATTTTTTGCTTTTTTCATAATTTCATTCATATTACCGCGGTTATCATTTGGTACTTTACGTACATCAAATTTGATACCTTTTTCTTTCAGTTTATCGAAAGCTTCTACATCTTTTGGTCCCATAGAAAGTACATTGCTGACCACTACTTTACCAACTGAATGAGCTAACGAACCAACGTTGACTTCTTCAATGTCTACGCCGCCTTCAACTGCTCTAAGAACATCTTCCGGGTTTTCAAATA
>NZ_DAMDAK010000041.1:18016-21153 GCF_032094055.1 Carnobacterium sp. | reverse complement strand
GTGTGTAGGCGTAGCTATTTATGATCCGAAAACAAAAGTAGGCGGCTTAAGCCATATTATGCTGCCAGATAGCGAGTCATTTAAAACTGTTAATAAAATAGAGAAATTTGCTGATTTAGCGATTCCTCAAATGGTTTCAGAAATTAGAAATCAAACTAAAAATCAACAGTTAATTGCTAAAATAGCAGGAGGAGCAAGTATGTTCCAACTATCTGATGCTGCTTATCAAGGCAGTATCGGAGAGCGGAATGTACTGGCAGTGGAAAAAAGTCTGAAAAAATTAGGTATCCCATTGTTAGCCAATCATACAGGCGGAAATATGGGAAGAACAATGATAGTAGATTTGGATACTTTCACGGTCAAAATCCGAATGGTCAACAGAGAAATCATTGTATTGTAAAAGACAGGAGAGACTAAAAAATGGGGATTAACGTGTTGGTCGTAGATGATTCTCCATTTATGAGAAAAATCATAACTGAAATGATAGCAGAAGTACCTGGTCTGGAAGTTTCCGGTACAGCAAGAAACGGTCGGGATGCATTAAAAAGCATTCCGGTTTTTAAACCGGATATTGTTACTTTAGATATTGAAATGCCCGGTTTGAATGGATTGGAGACACTCGAAATCATCAAACAAGATTTTGATATCCCAGTAGTGATGATGAGTTCCCATAGTGGGGAAGCCATTACGATTGAAGCGCTGGAGTTAGGGGCAATGGATTTTATTGAAAAGCCAATTGACCTGAAGAATCAAAAAGAAGAGTTTAAAAAAGAAATAGAAAAGAAAATAAAAGTTTTATTTGAACCTAACAGTTTCTCGGCTTTAGAAAAGATACCTATAAGTAAACTTATTAGGGATGAACTGAAAAAAGAGATACCGGATAAGGTAAAAGCGATCGTTATCGGAGCTTCTACTGGAGGGCCAAAAGCTTTGCTGCATCTTGTTGAGCGTTTTCCTGAAGAGCTGAATGTACCTGTTTTTATCGTTCAGCATATGCCTAAAGGATTTACAGCTTCATTTGCTGAACGTTTAAATATGAAAGCTAAAGTTCCAGTCGTTGAAGCCCGAGCTGGAATGGAGATACAAAAAGGGACAGTTTACTTAGCTCCAGGTGATTACCATATGACGCTAGCCCAAAATAAAATCAAGTTGTCTAGTACACCTAAAATTTTGGGTGTTCGGCCGGCAGTGGATTACTTATTTCAATCAGCAGCCGAGAATTATGGTGATGAACTAGTGGGCGTTATTTTGACAGGGATGGGACACGATGGAAGTCAAGGAATGGTTGAAATAAAAAGAAGAGGCGGTTTTACTCTGGCTCAAAATCAAGAAACTTCGGTAGTTTATGGCATGCCTGGAAATGCTGTGAAAAAAGGTGTAGTTGATCAAGTCGCCAGCTTGGCAGAATTATCCGATATACTAAATTGGATTATAAGGGTGAGAAAATGAAACTAAACTATGAATTTTTTTATGACTGGACTAAAGCTAATTTAAATATCCACTTAAACGGCTACAAAGAAAAACAGTTGCAAAGACGCATAGCCAGTGTAATGAAAAATGCTGGAGCCGTTACTTTAGAAGAGTATACAGGCAAAATTCAAAAAGATCCGGCAGTAAAGCAAGAGTTTTTAGATTATATTACGATCAATGTGACGGATTTTTTCCGAAACCAAGACATTTTTGAAGAATTTGAAAAGCAGCTGGTTACCTATTTGTCACCACAGTTTCCTAATTTGAAAATCTGGAGTGCTGCTTGTTCAACTGGAGCAGAAGCTTACTCCATGGCTATGATTCTTGATAAGCATGGAATTCGCTCTTCAGAAAAAATACTAGCTACCGATATTGATGAGACGATTTTAAAGCGAGCCAAAGCGGGTGCTTATAAAACGCATGAAATGAAAAATGTGTCAGACGCTGATCGCAGTCGTTACTTTCAAGAAGAAAACGGCACATTCTACTTGACACCAGCTATTAAAAATAGAGTACAATTTAAAAAGCATGATTTGATAGCGGACCGGTTCAGTTCTGACTTCCATGCAATTGTTTGCCGCAACGTTACCATTTACTTTAAAAATGAAGTGAAAGAAGAACTTTATCAAAAATTTAGCGATTCCCTTATACCGGGCGGCCTATTCTTTACTGGAGCAACCGAAGCTATCTATAATCCTGAAGCATATGGATTCAAAAAACTATCCCCATTCATCTACGAAAAAATATAGGATGCGAAAAATCAGGATGTGGAGAATGCTGAACAGGTATGAAAGAAAAATACTTAGTCTCTGTTGAATGTATCATTCTTACAGAGATTTAAGAGAGAGAAACGAAGTGACCTTCTGGGAAATTCCCGCAAAAGGCTAAAAGACTTGAGGACAATTTCATCTTTTTTCCGAATGCCTAGTGTTCGCAGCTCAACTAAAAAGGATGCGAAGTGACCCCGGTAGACGCACAGCAATTTTAGGGATTTACAAGCAAGAGCATCCCGCGCATTGCTGGAAATCATCTAAATTGCCAAGTGTCTGGGTCACGCAACTCAACTAAAAAGGATGCGGAACACTCTCGTCCGATTGAAAGATCCATCTAAGAACCTATGAAAGGGAGGGATAATATATGGATGAAAATAGTAAATATCTCGAATTATTTTTTGAAGAAACAGACGAACATTTACAAAGTTTAAATGAACAAGTACTTGAATTGGAACAACATCCGGAACAGTCCGAAATTGTAGACGTGATGTTTAGATCCGCTCATACAATCAAAGGAATGGCTGCAACAATGGGCTTTGATACAATGTCAAAATTGACTCATAAAATGGAAAACATTTTTGATTTGTTGAAAAAGAATACCATACAAGCCAATGAAACAACGATTACCCTAATCTTTGACTGTTTAGATACGTTGTCCGATTTGGTCGAAGATTTAAGAACAGAAAATGACGTGAAACGTGACATCAGTGAATTAGTCGAACGCTTAAATGCAGCAGCTGAAGGGAAAAGCACGCCAGCTGATAATCAGATTGAAGAAATAGTAGAGGAAACAGATCATGACTTTAATTTAAATTTACATAATTTAGATGATTCTGACTTGCAAGTAATCGAGAATGCAAAAGAAAATGGATTCCAAGCTTATGTTTTGGCTAT
>NZ_DAMDAK010000041.1:0-17912 GCF_032094055.1 Carnobacterium sp. | reverse complement strand
GATAACAGTGAAATTGAGGCTGTATTGATCCAGTCCATTGAAGACGGCAATCAATTGATTGAAATACCTGCAGCCGAAAAAACAGATATAGCAATAAAAGAAATTGAAGCAGAAAAACAGCTGGAAAAAGAAGAACATGCGGCTTTAGAACAACCAACAGCTGCAGCTAAAGCACCGCAAAAACAAATGCTGAATCATTCTGTACGGGTCGATATTGATAAACTGGATTCTTTTATGAACTTAGTTTCTGAATTAGTGATTTACCGTACACAACTTAAAGATATCAGCACGCAGCTTCAAGCAGCTGAACTGACAGAACCACTGGAACAAGTCGGCAGGATCAGTGCCGATTTGCAAGAACTTGTATTGAAAATCAGAATGCAGCCGGTTAGTGCCGTGATGAGTCGTTTCCCAAGAATGGTTCGAGATCTTGGCAACGATCTCGGGAAAGAATTTGAATTGGTCATCGAAGGAGAAGATACAGAATTAGATCGGACCGTTGTTTCTGAGTTGGGCCTTTGATCCATTTGATTCGCAATGCGGCAGACCATGGAGTGGAAATGCCTGATAGAAGATTGGAACTCGGTAAAAATCCTAAAGGGCAAATTAAAATTACGGCTTACCAAGAAGGAAATCGAGTTGTTTTAACCGTTTCGGATGATGGAAAAGGCTTAGATCCAGCAGCAATAAAAGCAAGTGCAACCAGAAAAGGAATCGCAACAGAGGGATTGAATGACAAAGAACTACAACACTTAATTTTTCATCCAGGGTTTTCGACGGCAAGTGAAGTAACCAGCATTTCGGGCAGAGGAGTAGGAATGGATGTCGTTAAGCAAAAAATCAATACACTCGGCGGAACAATTGATATCGTTAGTGAAATCAATAAAGGAACAACTTTCAAAGTCAATCTGCCATTGACTTTATCCATCATTCAAGCGTTATTAGTAAAAGTCGGAAGTGAAACATTTGCTATGCCGTTGGGAGTCGTCCAAAAAATCATTAAACCAGAAGCAGCAGAGATTATTGAAGTCCATGATCGCGAAGTTTATCTGTTCGAAGAAGCTGCAGTTCCCGTTATTCATTTAAACGAAGTATTTGGTATTGCGCCGACAAGCAACAACAACAATCTTCACCTAGTGCTTGTTAAACAAGGCGAAAATCATTATGCGTTAGCGGTAGATGATATTATCAGACAACAAGAAATTGCTATTAAAAAGCTAGGAAAAGAATTAAGCATGTTGAAAAAATATCTTGGCGCTACGATTATGGGAAATGGTGGAATTATCATGATTCTTGATATTGCACATATTTGCCGTAACAGTCAGGAGGAAGAAAGTGAATACTAATTACTCTATGTTGGAATTAGATGCCCTAAAAGAGATTATCAATATCGGTGGCGGAAATGCTGCAACCAGTTTATCGCAATTGATTGAAAAACCGGTCAATATGACGGTTCCAGTGATTGAAATGCTGGATTACGCAGATGTTTATGAACACATCATGCCAGAGGAAACAGTTGTTAAAGCTGTAGTTACTAAAATGCTGGGAGATGCAGAAGGGATTTTCTTGTTTACTGTAGACCAAGAAGCCTCGGAAAATATCGTCACAATGATGATGCCAGAAGGAGTCGCTTACTCAGAACAACTGGCAGACTCTGCTTTGCAAGAGTTGGTCAATATTTTAGTGAACTCTTTTTTGAATGCTGTTATTAAATTATTGGATATTCACCTTGTAACCTCTGTTCCGCTATTGACAAAAGATATGTTTGGCGCGATTATGAGTAGTGTCTACTTAGAACAAGGGCAATATGAAGAACATGTAATGATCATCAAAAATGAGTTTTACTATGCAGGAGACCGGTTAGAGTCCTCTTTGTATTTTGTCCCTAAACCAGGAATATTAGAAGAACTGTTTAAATTAATAGGAGTCGGAGGAGAATAAAAAATGACAAAAAAAGTAATGATCGTAGATGATGCAGCTTTCATGAGAATGAAATTGAAAGATATTTTAGGGAAAAACGGGTATGAAGTAGTAGCAGAAGCACAAAATGGCTTAGAAGCTGTTGAAAAGTATAAAGCAGAAAAACCTGATTTAGTTACGATGGATATCACCATGCCTGAAATGGACGGCGTTGAAGCATTAAAAGAAATTAAAGCTTTTGATTCGGCAGCTAGAGTAGTGATGTGCAGTGCTATGGGACAACAAGGAATGGTCATGGATGCTATTCGTTCAGGAGCAGTAGATTTTATTGTGAAGCCTTTCGATACCGATCGTGTAATCAAAGCTTTAGATAAAGCAGCACTGTAATGGAGACACAAACATGCAGATAATTGTTTTTACTTTAAACAAGAAATACTACGCCTTTTCTTCTGAAAGTGTGGAAGAAATCACAAAAAAGATGCCTTGGACGCCCATTCCTCAATCCCCGGAATGGGTTCAAGGATTGATCAATTTAAGAGGGAATGTCATTACCCTGATAAATTTTTATAAACTACTTTCTCCAACTAGCGAATCTGAAGAATTATGTTACAATAACATTATCATTGTGAAAAAAGATGATGAAAAAATAGCATTTATGGTAGATAATGTGGCTTGGGTTACTGAAATCGACCCGGCAGAAATTCAGCAACTTGACCATCAGGCTGAAGAGAAAGTTTCTGGCTTGATTCAAGTGAAAGATCAGATGGTGAACATTATCAATATGGAGGCACTATTTTATAAAAATGAGGGATAATAGTGAAACAAGTTTTATCGCAACAAGAAATTGACTCTTTACTGCAAGCCGTAGAAAGTGGAGAAATCGATGCAAAGGGTTTGGAAGAGCAAGAAAAAGAAAATAAAGTTAAAAGCTACGATTTTAAACGTCCTGCCCGCCTTTCTAAAGAGTATATCAGTACCTTAAATATGATATTTGAAGAGTTTGCTAAGATAATAGGCAATTTGTTGTCTACACAAGTTCGAACGAATGTTGATTTGCAGTTGGCTTCTATTGAACAAGTCAGTTTTGATGAATTTGTTCATTCAGTTCCCCGGTTTACTTTAATGGGAATGTTCCATTCTGAACCTTTGGAAGGAACGCAGATAGTAGAATTAAGCCCTCAACTTTGTTTGCAACTGATTGATTTATTGTGCGGGAGTTCAGAAGTAGGTAACAGCACGGAAGAAGTTACAAAAGAAAGTTTTACGGACATTGAAATGGCTATTTTAGAGGATATCTTACTCGATTTCATCCGATCTTTCGAACTTGTCTGGCGTGAAATTGCTGAATTGAAAACGTCTCTTGACACAACTGAAACCAATCCACAGTTGTTGCAAAATATGTCCCCGAATGAGCCGGTTGTCTTAATCACTTTTACGGTCGAGTTATTTGAAGTGCGAACGTTTGTTAATTTATGTGTGCCGTACATCTTTTTTGAAAGTATCTTAGACAAATTAAGTTTGCGCAACTGGTTTCATTCCGAAAAAGAAACAGATCATTCCGATAGCGGAAAGATAGAAAAAAGTCTGAGTTTAGCCAAAGTAAATCTGGAAGTACTATTGGGAGAAGCTACCATGACGTTGGAAAATTTTCTACAGCTGGAATTGGGAGATATCATTCCGCTTGATGGAAAAACTTCAGATCCACTGATTATGGCAGTGGAACAACGCCCGCATTATCTCGTGAAACCGGGGTTAAAAGGCAAAAACATGGCGGTTGAAGTATTACAGTATATTGGAGGAGAAACAGACTGATGAGCAATGAAAAATTATCGCAAGAAGAAATCGATGCAATGTTAAATGCAAATACACCAACAGAAAATACGTCAGAAACCATTACTCAAGACCAAACAGATATCATAGGTGAAGTGGGCAACATCTCCATGTCGCAAGCTGCGACTACCCTTTCTTCTATTTTAAGTCATCGGGTGATGATTACAACACCGCGTGTTTCTTGTCTGAAGTTCCAACAGATCATTGATGAAAGTACCACTCCTAAAGTAGTGACTACGATCGAATTCAAAAAAGGTTTGTTGGGAAGTAACTTATTGATGATGGATGTTAATGATGCAATCATTATCGCTGATTTAATGATGGATGGCGATGGCGACGCAACTGGACGAGAATTTACAGATTTGGAATTAAGCGCGGTTGGAGAAGCGATGAATCAAATGATTGGATCCGCTTCGACAGCAATGGCAACGATGCTGGAAAGAACGGTGGATATTCTCCCACCCGATGTGGAGGTCTGGCGAGACAACGATTCTGTCTCTTATGATAAGATCAGCGGAGATACGACGGTTTGCAAAATTGCTTTTAAATTAACTGTTGACGATTTAATTGAAAGTGAAATTATGCAAATTTTCACACTAGAAACAGTTAGAGAAATTGCTAGTGCAATGTTAGCTGATAACGCTGGAGTGGTAGAAGACAGAACGGTTGAAGAAACTGCACTGCCGGCTTCAACAACAACAGAGAAAATAGGCGTTCAAAAACCGGAATTTCAAGAATTAACCGATTCCGGTGTTCAGAATAATACCCGTAACCTTGATTTGATTATGGATGTTCCACTACAATTCAGCGTAGTTCTAGGGGAGAACAAAAAGACGATCAAAGACATATTGGCTCTAGGAACCGGATCGGTGGTCGAACTAGATAAAATGACCGATGAACCTTTACAAGTCTATGTCAATGGTAAACTAATTGCCGAAGGAGAAGTCGTTGTGATCAACGAAAGCTTCGGTATCCGGATCACCAACATTTTAAGCCAAGAACAACGAATCAAAAATCTAAGGTAAAACATAAGGATGTGAAGTGCCGCATGGGAGTTTCGATTCAAAATTAGGAATCTTGACGGAAATGTTTCATTTCCAGAAAGATTGTCTATTTTGAATCGAAACTGCGGCACGCAACTCAACTATAAGGATGTGGAGTGACTCTGATAGGCACCCCAGCAATTTTAGGGATTTGAAAGCAAGAGCATCCCGCGCATTGCTGAAAATCATCTAAATTGCTAAGTGCCTGAGTCACGCAACTCAACTATCAGGATGCAGAGAACGCTGACCAGGCATGACAGAAAAATAGGGAAATAACCGCAAAAGGCTGAAAGCCTTGAGGATAACTTCATCTTTTTTCCGAATGCCTAGCGTTCGCAGCTCAACTACTAGGATACAAAGTCTTTTTAGTTTAAATTAGAAAAAGCATATGAATATATAAGAGCCCAAACAAACCATTGTTTTGGCTCTTTTTGGTTCCACATCTTCTAGTGGTGGTAATGAAATGTGTTTCTAAATAGTTTTGAAATCGTATGCTTTTCCTTAATACATACCATACATGCGGTAAGTATCCTATTATATATACAACATGCTGTCGTTTACTCTTCATTAGACATTCAACTGCTTTATCTAAAGCAACTTAATCTATTTGTTTTTTTCAACTGCTTAAAAGCACAAATTACAAAAATCCAAAAAAACTCATTTAAAGACCATAAAGCTAAAGACAATTTATTGTTATGGTTCTTAAAAGGAGTTTATGGACTATAAGAGTCAGTTTTAGGCAAGGATACGGTCCGCATTCTGTTTTTATGGACCGTATCTTTGTTATTCTGCTCATCCACAAGGTAATCAACAGTTTTGCTTTAAGCATTTCAATGTATCGTAGCTTTTTGGACGCCAAAATAGTCATTAACAAGAATACAAAAAAATACTTTATGATGTCACATTTGTGTGCTTCTATATGGGAAAATAGAAAAATAGTATTGTTTCAACTTGTTATTTTATGTAGAATGAAAGCTGTTTAGAGAAGACAAAGGAATGGCAGGATAGTTTTTTAATAAAGAGGGTTAAATTTCATAAAAAGCTGCCGATATAACCTGAGAAGAGAACAGTTTTGTAATATAAACCAATTAATCTAATGACAATAACAATAAAAACCGAGAATGCCTATCTGAAAGGAGCGCTTATTATGAAAATTGGAAATGGCTATAATAACTATTTAAATGCTGTCCGCCAAAATCAAAGCAATGCGCAAAACAAAGAATTATCTAACAAACCTGGAAAAACTGAAAAAGAAGAATCGGTTCAAGTAAATATTTCTGATGCGGCTAAACAACTTGCTAAAACCAATAACACTGAATTGCCAAGTGCAAAAGTAGAAGCAATTAAAAAGGCAGTATTGGATGGAACATATGAAGTTTCACCAGAAAAAATTTCAAGCAGCATGCTTGAAGCAATGAAAAACCAAAGGAAGTAGATAAGCCTATGAATGCACAACAAGAAGTGTTTGAGACGCTAAAAGAATTTAAAAAAGTATTATTAGCAGAAAAAACAGCACTGATAGAGAATGACAGTACAAAAGTTGTTGAACTAGTCGAAAAAAAGCAAGGCTTTCTTGAAAAGCTGCCAAAGTTAAATCCAGCCGGTTTAAAAAAAGAAGAATTATCAGGTATTGTGGAAGAAATCAAACAACTGCAACAAACCAACCTGCTTTTGACCAAACAAGCTCTGCAATACCAAGAAACTATCATGGAAGCTATCACAAAAGGAGTAAAAAAATCTAGTACAACGTACTCCAAAAAAGGCAATTATACTGCTGCTGAACAAGCCAGCTTAATTGATCAGTCCCTATAAAGAGGTGAGGAAATGTCAGGATTATTCGGAATATTAAACAATGCAACAAAAGGCTTGAACGTTCAGCAATCTGCTTTACAAACAACCAGTCATAACTTAGCCAATTCAAATACAGAAGGCTATTCGAGACAAAAAGTAAATATGGTAGCGGATAACCCGTATACCCTTTCTGGAATCGGCCAGTTGGGAACAGGAGTAAGAATTTCATCTGTTGATCGTATTGTGGACCCTTATGTCAACAAACAGCTGCAGAATGAAAATTCTTCTTTAGAGATGTACAAACAAAAATCAGATATTTTAGGCCAGTTGGAAGCAATCTTTAACGAGCCTTCAGCAACAGGTTTAAATAATAATATTAGTGAGGTTTTTTCTTCTTGGACTTATTTAGGTTCCAATCCTGAACTAGCTACTGCCAAAACCATGGTGGCGCAAAATTCAGAAACCTTTACTGATACAATGCATCATATGTCCAACCAAATCAATAGTTTACATAATGGAACAGTTAAAGATATCGAAAAAGATGTCTTAGATTTTAATGCAAAAGTTCAACAATTGGATTCATTAAACAAACAGATTTTCAACGTAACGGTTAAAGGTGAATCGCCTAATGATTTGTTAGATCAGCAGGATAAACTATTAAGCGATCTAGCAGGAATTGCTGGAGTGGAAACGACTTATGATAAATTCAATCGCGTAAGCATCAGCGTAGGTGGGCAAGAAATATTGAACGAAAATACAACAAAAACACTTGGAACATCATCTGAACCTGCTGGGCAACTAGTAATCAACCAAGAAAATGGCGAAACAACAGCCATTTCGATCAAATCAGGCAGCATCAAAGGTTCACAGGAAGCACTAGTAGAAATTGACGACAAAAAACAAGATTTAAATGATTTAGCTTATACTTTCGCAACAGCGGTCAATACCATACACAGTGATGGAGGCGAAGGCATACCTTTCTTTGATTTAGGTTCAGCAGAGGACGGCAATTACGCTGCAACGATTAAAGTAAATAAAGAGATTCTCAATGACGTTTCAAAAATTAATGCAGGAAAAAATATCGAAACAGTTGTTGGCGGCGATGGTACACGTGCGCAAGCAATCGCAGCCTTACAAAATACAACTTTAGGTTATCCAGCAGCCGACATTGAATACAATAAAGAAACGATGTCGATTACGAATCAAGTTGGAGGCTCAACTGTTTCAGGAGCATACAACGATACAGTAACGCAAATGGGGATCGTGAAGCAACAAGCTGATAATATGGCAGACAGTCAAGAAGGCTTAGTGAGTTTACTTCAAGCACGCCGAGAGTCCATTTCAGGTGTTTCAATCAACGAAGAAGTAACCGATACTATGAAATATCAAAGTGCTTTTCAAGCAAATTCCCGCATTATTTCAATCGTTTCTGACATGTTGGACACGTTAATCAATCGAACAGGGGTGTAATCAATGCGTGTAACAGATTCCTTAATGTCCCAAAGCTTTTTAAGAAATTTAAGTACGAATACGAAAAACTTACAGAAATACCAAGAGCAACTTTCATCATTAAAAGAAGTCAATCGGCCTTCTGATGATCCTTTACGTGTCTCTAAAATTTTAGACTTAAACAATACGATCGTTCAAAATGATCAATATAAAACAACGATCAATGATGCCATTCAGTGGACGAATGTCCAAGATTCTGCTTTAAGCAGTGCCACAAAGTCTTTACAACGCATTAAAACGTTGATCCAATCTTCTGCAAATGACACAATGAGCCATTCTGACCGCCAAGCTAACAAAGCTGAAATTGCATCTGAAATTCATGGAGTTGTAGATGCTTTGAATACAAATTTTGGCGGACGGTATGTATTTGCTGGAATGAATACAACTGAAGCGCCTTTTAAAGTGGAAACAGATGATGCTGGCGAGATTGTGGGAATCAGTTACCATGATGGAAAAGACGATTCCACTGCAAACGGCAATTTATCTCGTGAAATTGCTCCTGGCGTGTCAATCGAATTGAATACCGATGGACGCGTATTTATGAACGAGCAAGGAACTGCTGATTCGCCAGATAATTTAGGTTCTTTTTTCAAAGATGTCATGCAAGCTTTGGATACTGACGATACGGAAAAATTATCTGGCTTATTAGATAGAGCAGACCAAGTAATTGAAAATGTCGTTTCTAGTCGTGCCAAAACAGGTGCTATTTTTAATCGCTTGGAAGCGACTCTAGAACGCAATGACAGCGAAAAATTAAACCTTAAATCGATGTTAGCTGAAAACCAAGACATTGATCTAGCCGAAAAATACATGCAATTTACCATGGAAAAAACAGCTTACCAAGCCTCCTTAGCAATGGGCTCTCAAATTTTACAAACCAATATACTGGACTATCTTTAAAAGATAGTTCAGTTTTTTTATAAAAAATAAAAATAATAAAATATAGGCTTAAGTCTGATTTAAACCAACCGATATAAAGAACAGAAGGTAAATTATTCTTAATTTTTGTCAAAAAGTAATTAAATATAAAAAAATTAAAAAAAGACTTAACAGAAGGTAAACTGTGCCGATATAAGAGGTAGAAGGCAAGATCTTCACAAAATAGACTTTAGGAGGAAACACAGCAGCAATGAATACTTACTCTCAATTAACATCAGCTAATGCTTCAAAAAGCAGCTCATTAGCTAAACTATCATCAGGACTACGCATCAACAAAGCAGGAGACGATGCAGCAGGATTAGCAATTTCAGAAAAAATGAAAAACCAAATTAGCGGTATGACTCAAGCTTCACGTAATGCACAAGACGGTATTTCATTGATTCAAACAGCTGAAGGCGCATTAGGCGAAACACACAGCATTTTAAATCGTATGCGTGACTTAACTGTTCAAGCAAAAAATGGTACAAACACAGATGAAGATACAAATGCTATCCAAAAAGAAATGGATTCTCTTTCTTCAGAAATTGGACGTATCGCTAAAGATACTCAATTCAACTCAAAATCATTATTAAATGGCGGAACAGAAGGCTCTAGTTTTACATTCCAAATTGGAGCTAATGCTGGACAAGAAGTTAAATTAGAAATCAAAGATATGTCTACAGATGGATTAGGATTATCAACTAAAGATACTCAAACAGTAGCTGAAAAAACAGCAGCAGCAGCAGCAACAGCTAAAACAGCAGCAGCAACAGCTAAAGCTAAATCAGAAGAAGCAGATTTAGCTATTGATGCAAGTGGAACCCTAGCTACAGAAGCAGACGGTCTTGATCTTGATGCACTTAAAGCAGCTGTAGAAGCAGCGGATGAAGCGGATAAACCAGCTGCTCAAACTGCTTTAGATGAAGCAACTGTTAAAGTTACAGCATTTGAAAATGCTAAAACAGCAGCAAAAACAGCTAAAACAGAATTAGAAACAGCTACTAAAACTTCTGAAGACTTAGCAAAAATTGCTGAAGGCTCTAAAGACGACAACTCTTACGCAACTACAAGCAAACTTAAAGTTGCTAACGAAGTTGATGCTGAAGGTAATGTAGTAGGGGATAAATTAACAGATAAAGATTACGATGCTGTTATTGAAACTATTGACTCAGCTATCAAATCAGTTTCTGAAGAACGTGCAAACTTAGGTGCTACTCAAAACCGTTTAGACCACACTGTTTCTAACTTAGCTACAACAAAAGAAAACTTATCAGAAGCTAACTCACGTATTACTGACGTAGATATGGCTGAAGAAATGATGAGCTTCACGAAATCAAACATCCTTTCTCAAGCTTCTACTTCAATGTTGGCTCAAGCAAACCAAATGCCACAAAGTGTTCTTTCGTTATTACAATAATAATTAGATACTAAATTTAAAGCACACCAAGAAAAGCCGGCATTGTGCCGGCTTTTCATTTATAGTAAACTATACGAGGTTGAGAAATGGAGTTGTCAGATATGGATATTATACAAGCTGTCACAAAGTCTCTTCAAATTCGTCCGATTGAATCAAATACAATTCAATCTGATAAACAAAAATCATACATAAAAGGAACAATAGGAAAAGAAGAAACAAACGAACCTGTTATCGTTTCTGAAATAACCAAAGAAGAACTGGAACAAACTGTAGAAAAAGCCAATCAATACTTATTAGGATTAAAAACTCAGTTTGATTTCAAAGTTCATGAAGGTACTGGCAGAACAGTAGTCAGATTGGTAGATAAGCAAACAAAAGAAGTAGTAAAAGAAATTCCACCAGAAAAAATGCTGGATGTATTAGCAAGTATTTGGGATACAGCAGGAATTTTAGTCGATCGAAAGGAGTGAGAGAATGGCTAGTAGCATTAACTTTTTAGGTTCATATTCAGGAATTGATTCAGCGACTGTTGATTCATTAATCGAAGCAGAATCGGGCAAACTTGTACAATATACGAATAAACAAGCTAGTTTAACGAGTGAAAAAAATGCATGGAAAGACATTAATACACGTTTGAATAGTCTGTATGAAAAGTTGGGAAGTTTACAAGAAGATGCAGCTTTTCAATCTAGAACTGTTACAAGTTCTGATACAAGTAAACTAACGATTTCAGTAAAAACAGACGCACAATTAGGTAACTATTCTGTTCAAGTGAATCGATTAGCGACTGCAACGACTATGACTTCTGGAACGATTCCTTCAGCATCTGGAAAAACCGTTAAAGAAGCATTAGGTTTGGATGGAACTTTTTCAATTACCAATCAAGATTATGATTTAACTAAACCAGAAGAAAATGCGTTTTCCATTGATATAAAAGCAGAAGATAGCTTAAAAGATATTGTTGGTAAAATTAATGAGCAAACTAAAGTATCAGGAGTACAAGCCAAAATTATTGATCAAAAGATTATCTTGACGGATACTAAAATGGGCGACCGGACGTTTACTGTTGGAGGAGACCTGGCTGGAAAGTTGGGATTGGACTCAACTGCAGAAGGTGAAATTAAACCAACAGTTGTAGCAGGTCATTCTGCCGAGTTAGTAGTCGATGGTATTACCATCGAGCGCAACACAAATAATATCGAAGATGTCATTGAAGGAGTTACGCTGACACTTAAAGGCATCAGCGAAACAGAAAAACCAATGACAGTGACGGTAGCAGAAGATACAGATAAAACCATAAAAGCCATCCAGAGTGTGGTAGATCAGTACAATTCGGTTTTATCTTTTGTGGGGGATCAATTAGATGTAGGCGATCCTTCAGCAGAAAGCAATAAAACCGGTGTACTTGTTGGCGACAGTACATTAGTACGGTTGGAAACTGGACTTCGGTCTTTAATGACTGCTAATGTAAATAACGGCAATACGTCTATAAAGAACATGTCGGATTTAGGAATAACTGTTGATCGAGACGGAAAAGCAACACTCGATTCTGCTAAGTTGAAAGAAGCTTTAGCAAAAGACCCCACCGCAGTAAAAAAACTTTTCTTTAGTAGTGAGAAAACAGAAAAAATCGATGAAGAGGAAACAACTGTTGCGACTGAGAAAGAAAATGGCATGACCCAAAAAATGCGGTCATTAATTAATAGTTACATTACAGATAAAACTGGAATTATTGCGACTAAGTCGGACACTTATGACCAACAAATCAAAGACATTAATACAAGTATTGCCAGCTTCAATGAGCGATTAGAGAAAAAAAAGGCTAACTATATTGCCATGTTTACTCGTTTGGATACAGCAATGATGCAAGCAGAATCGCAAATGTCTTACTTAGCAAGTCAATTTAGTTCTTCATCGAATAATAAATAACCAAAACAAACAGCAAGGGAACAAATGAGGAGGCGAGTAGCCTGACAATTGAATCAGATGGATTAAAAAAACGGATAGTCTTGTTGGAAAAGATGGCAGCTCTGTTGAATTCATGGGATGGAGAAGCTGAAAAAGCAGTAGACATTATTGCAGCTAATCAAGAAAATATGGACCAGTTGGCACAAATAAATGCAGAGTTGAGTTTGAATGAAGCAGTCGCTTATACTGAGAAGGAAAATCAGCTAATAGACAAGCTGATTCAGCAGCAGCAGCTTCTTTTAAACAGCATTAAAAGTGAACGAACAGAAGTAGCAGGACGGATGAAACAATTGAATCAGAAAAATAAAGTGATGACTAATTATGTTTCAGTAAAAAGAGAATCCATCTTTATCGATAAAGGATTTTAAACAAGAAAAATAAAATGGTAAAATCAGGAGGAATAAAAAATGGGCTACAGAAATGTACCTAACGTGTATAAACAAAATCAAATTTTAAATGCTACACCTAAAAAGTTGGTTATTTTACTTTATGAAGGAGCCATTAAAAATTTGAAACTAGCTGAAATCGCAGCAGAAGAAAAAAACATTGAAACTGCCGGAAATGCTTTGATTAAAGCACAAAATATCATCAGCGAATTAATGAGTACACTAGACTTTGAAAATGGTGGAGAAGTAGCTCAAAATTTAAATCAGCTATATGATTACCTCATGACTGAATTGATTAAGGCCAATGTTTCTAAACAATCAGATGATATCAAAAGAAGCCGAGTAATGTTGGAAGAGTTACGCGATACGTGGATGGAGATTTAAATTTGGTTTAAATGATAACTGTTGGTTTTTTGTCACATTTACTAAACATAGAAAAAACAGTTTAAAAAATTATAGGTTTCTTTAAGTCCTTACTTATACAAAGTGAGGTCTTTTTTTGTAAACCGCAATAGGAAACGTTTTCTACAGAAAATTAAGTTAAGAGATCTAATAATCCTCTTACTTTTTAGAGAGAGATTAAAAAAATTTAATGTTTTTCGCGGAATATAGAGTTAGAAAAGCTATTGCTGTATTAAATTAATTCAGTTATACTTCTTTTGGCAGATGGTTGCTGACTTTACAGGCAAAAAAACGCACATTATTTAAATAAATAAGAATAACGTATGTGTTTTTTTGTAGCACCATGCGAAGGATGACTGTTAAAAAAAGAACGGTCTTTTTTTAATGGTACTTTTTAGTTGGAGGAATAGAAATGAGTAATTTTACATATGACTTAATGAAGCAAGCTTTGGATGCCACTTCTTTGAGACAAGAAACGATATCCAGCAATATCGCAAATATTAATACACCTGAATATAAAGTAAATAAAGTAGAGTTCGAAACATTATTGAATAAAGCATCTAATGGTATAGGGCTAACAAAAACGGATGACCGGCATTTAGGAATTTCAAATGCGGAAGAGGTGAAACCGATTGTGACTAAGCGAACAAATACAGCGGTTAAAGAAAATGGAAATAATGTGGACATTGATATGGAGATGACAGATGAAGCATCTAATACGATTCAATACAATGCTTTAGTAGCTCAAATAAATGCCCGTTATGCTATGTTGCACAGCGTAATCACAAAGTAAGATGGGAATAGGCAAGAGGAGGAATAAAGAATGGCCATTTTTGATTCAATGCACATCAACGCAAGCGGCTTGAGCCTTGAAAGACTCAAACTAGATACTATTTCGACGAATATCGCTAACGTCAATACAACACGGACAGCTGAAGGTGGGCCGTATGTCAAAAAAGAAGTGATTTTTGAAGAAAGTTTAAAGAATGTTGCTTCTGCTTTAAATGGAAAGCCGGGCGAAAAGAGTTTTGGCGTAAAGGCAACCGAAATAGCTGAAAATAGAGACAATTTGGTCATGGAATACAATCCAACACATCCGGATGCGGATGGAAATGGCTATGTGCAGATGCCGAATGTCAATATGGCGGATGAAATGATTGATATGATTACCGCTCAACGGACTTACGATGCAAACGTAACAGCATTAAATGCAAGTAAAGATATGCTGAAAAAGGCTTTAGAAATTTCCATCAATTAGAGTAATGCGAAAGCATAGAGGTAAAGGAGAATATAGATGAATGTAGAAGCTTTGTATAATAATTTATTAAATGGAGCAGGGCAAGCCAATTCCATGGATAAAATGAATGGCAACGCAGAAAAAACTTCAGCAGCTGACTCTTCGGGTTCATTTGCTAGCATGGTTGAAACGGCAATGGGAACATTAAATGAAAAACAACTAGCATCGGATCAAGCTGTACAAGGATTAGTAGCAGGAGATGTTGACAGCTTACATAACGTGATGATCAAAACGTCTGAAGCACAATTGTCACTTGACCTAGCTTTACAAGTGAGAAATAAATGTTTAGAAGCGTATAACGAAGTAAAAAATATGCAATTTTAATGAGTTTTTGAGGGAGCTACTGCAATAATGGGAACAATAAAAAATACTTGGCTTGGTGTCAAGGGAGGTTGGGATGGCCTCAGCAAACAAAAGCGGCTAGGGCTGGGCGTGATTCTTTTCAGTGTTATCTTCATTGTGATCGGGCTAACATATTATACGCAAAAAGTTGAATATGCACCGTTGTTCACTAATTTAGAAGAAGCGGATGCCGGAACAGTTGTTAATGATTTGAAAGCAAAGAAAATCAATTACAAATTAGAAGACAACGGGTCTACCATTTTAATTGATCAGAAACAAGTCGACTCTTATCGTATTGAGCTGGCGGTCAACGATATGTTGCCGCAAAATTCAATGGGATTCGAAATATTCGATGAAACAAGCATGATGGCAACAGATGAAGATCGTAAAATCATGTACCAAAGAGCTGTTACCGGAGAACTGGAGCGAGCGATTTCGGCCTTGGATTCAATTGAATCAGCGAAAGTTCTGTTGTCTATGCCGGAAGACAGTGTATTTACCAGTCAAGAAGATCAAGCAAAGGCTTCTGCTTCCGTTGTATTGACTCCGAAGAACGGACAATTGCCAGCTGATTCAGCGATTCAAGGAATTGCTTCATTGATCGCAGGAGCAGTCGATAACTTGCCGAAAGAGAATATCAAAATCGTCGATACAAAAGGCAATTTATTAAGTGCAGCTTTACAAGAAGACGACAGCCTGAATGCAACCGATATGGTTAGCAAATACCAAGCGATCAAAAGCCGGTATGAAGAAGAGCTGGAACAAAAACTGATAGCTACTTTAGGGCCTATTTATGGGACTGATAAAATGACCGTTTCGGTAAATGCCGATTTGAATTTCGATTCTGTTCAAAACGAAAGCGTAAAATATTCTAAAGACCCTGTCAAAAGAAGTGAAACTGTTTCAGCGGGTGGCGGCAATATTGATTTGGCCGAAGGAACAGAAACAGATAACGCCATCAATGAAATCGTTGAAGGGGATGGTGGCACAAGCTCATCCTATGACCGGACGACAAATTATGAGCTGGATACAGAAACCACGAATACTGTTAAAGCACCTGGTTCTATCAATCGCTTGACGACTTCTGTCATCGTGGATGGAAAGTTAACGAGTGCAGAAGAAGAACAAGTCAATGATATTGTTAAAACAACTATCGGCTTCGTTGATACAGAGGAACGGAGAGATTTAATCACGGTTCAAGGAATGGCTTTTGCAAAAACAGCGGAAGAAAGTGAAGTGGTTCCTCCAGTAGAAATAGGTGTAACGATTAAAGAACGTTTACTGAAAGACTGGCCTTATCTAGCTGGCGGCTTAGCTATTTTGTTGTTATTGATTTTCTTGTTGCTGATTTTCCGTAAGAAAACAGCAGACGAAGATGAACTGGACTTCTTTGAAATGGAAGAAAAAGCAGCACCGATCACTAACGTGCCAGCTAGTGAAATGATTGTAAAAGAAACAAAAGAAAAAGAAACAGCGGACTTGAAAAAAGAATTGAACCGGTCAATGTCTGAAAAAGAAGCTAAAGTGAGAGAATATGCCAAAGAAAACCCAGAAGCTTCAGCAGACTTATTAAAAATATGGATGAAAGATGAGTAGGTGAAAACATGGCAGAAGTAGATGGGATAAAAAAAGCTGCAATTTTGTTGATTTCTTTAGGTTCAGAAACATCAGCAAAAATCATGAAAACACTGCCTGACAGCTACATTCAGAAAGTGAGTTATGAGATTGCCAATATTGATTATGTGAAACCTGAAGAACGAGATGCTATTGTCAGTGAATTTATTGAGATGTCGCAAGCAAGAGAATATGTGATTGATGGCGGGATCGATTATGCTAAGAACTTACTGAATATGGCAATCGGTCCGCAACGGGCCAAAGAAGTTATTGATATGCTCAATCAGATTCAATTGCGGGAACGGCCTTTCAATATCGCCAGAAAAGCAGATCCTCAACAATTGACCAATCTTTTATTAAATGAACAGCCACAGACTGTTGCACTTATTTTATGTTACATGCAGCCCGACAAAGCGGCGTTGATTTTATCGCAGTTTCCTTTGGAGCTTCAATCGGAAATTGCTGAAAGAATCGGAACCATTACCAGTACATCTCCAGCCATCATTGAAAAAATCGAAAAAGTAATCGAAAATAAATTTTCAAATTACATTGAGAATGACCTTGAAGCTGTGGGCGGCGTGAAAACACTAGTGGAAATCCTTAATTCTGTTGGAAGAAGTACCGAGAAAAATATCATTAAAGTATTGGAAGATAAACAACCAGAACTGGCTGAAGAAGTTAAAGCAAGTCTCTTCACTTTTGAAGACATTATCTCACTCGAAAAAGGTGATGTTCAAAAAGTGCTTAGAGAAATCAACCACGATGACTTGGCGTTGGCTCTTAAAGGGGTATCAGAAGATATCAAGAACTTTATTTATGGGAACTTATCGTCTCGTGCAGTTGAAACACTTAAAGAAGACCTTCAGTTTATGGGACCTGCTCGTTTATCAGCTGTTGAAGAAGCACAACAACGCATTGTTTCGATCATCCGGCAATTGGATGAAAAAGGCGAAGTTTATTTGAGAAGAGGAGAACAAGATGCCATCATCACGTAAAATCATTAAGCAAGGGCAGTCTTTTACCCATGAACAACGTTCTTTTATTGCGACACAGCTAAATGTTATTGAAGATACCATAGAAGAAAGTCCGGTTATTCATACTATAGAAGAAACTGAAGCAGAGGCAGAAGCTAAAGCTTATTTAGCGGCAGCCCATGAAAAAAAAGCAGCTTTGCTTGAATCAGCAGAAAAAGAAGCAGCAGCACTAAAAGAAACAGCCTTAAAACAAGGTTTCTCTGAAGGAAAAGATCAAGGGTACCAAGAAGGTTATGCAACAGGGTATACAAGTGGCCTGGAAAAAGTTGAACAAGAGAGTATTCAAATCAAGGCCTCTCTTCAGAATATGTTGGCGGAAGCACAAGAGTTTGTTGAAAAGTATTATGAAGAGCAAAAAAATGAATTATTGAAACTAGCTGCTCACATGGCAGAAACCATTGTACATACAACGATTGATGCGTCTTCTGAACAAGTGATGGA
>NZ_DAMDAK010000040.1:13466-21214 GCF_032094055.1 Carnobacterium sp. | reverse complement strand
TTTAAATGGAAATGGATCTAAGTAAAGGGATGCCGGCTAAAATTAAAATGAAAACGACTATTTCGCAAGGAGATTCAGTTGAAAGTTTTGCATTTGATGAAACAGGCAAAGTAGTGTATATGAATGGAGCTTATTACATACTCTATCAAGAGACGTATGATGCAGTAGAAATTCCCGTAACCGTTAAATTAGATGCATCGGGAGTAGTGACGATTATTCGCAGAGGGGAAACAACTACGCGTATGCGCTTTGGCGAAGGAGATCGGTATGAAACAAGTTATCATACACCCCAAGGAATGATCACCATGGAAACAGTCACTCGTCACTTACGAATCAGTTACCGGGATCAGCCTTTTTCAGGAGAATTACAAATGGAATACGATTTGTATTTCAGCAAAGAAAAATTAGGAAATTACAAATTACAATTGCTTTTTACTGTTTAAATATAGTATGATAAAGAGTAGACTGTTGAAAGGACGTGGCTTTCGTGAAACTTGAAAGATTTGATGGACAAAATAAAAATGAATTATCAATGATAGAAGTCGCTCATGCCATTTTAGAAAAAAACGGTGAAATTTTAGATTTTGCTACTTTATTAAAAGAAATCAAAGAATTTTTAGGAATGAGTACAGAAACAGTAAATAACCAAATTTCTCAATTTTATACAGATTTAAACATTGATGGAAGTTTTATTTCTCTTGGGGAAAACCGCTGGGGCTTGCGCTCATGGTATCCAATCGATTTTATTGATGAAGAAGTTACTCAAGGAAATGAAGATGAATCTCCACGCCGCAAAAAACGTAAAAAAGTTAGTGCTTTTGTTTCAAGTGAAGATGAAATTGATTACAGCAATGATGACCCAGAAGACGACTACGTAGAAGACGAAGATGAAGAAGAAGAGCTTCTAGTAGATAGTGACGGCGTAGTCATTGAAGAAGAAGACAAAGAAGACATTGGGAAATATAAGCAAGACCTTAGTGAGATTGGCGCCGATGACGAAGATACTGAAGATGAATTGCCAGATGGTGTAGAAGGCGAATTGAATGTAGTCGACGAGTACGATGAACCGGATGACGATGATGACGACTTTAATTTAAGCACGCACTAGTAAATGAATTGTCTTCATTTCGAATTGCTTTTTTAGAGTCAGCAAAGAAATGAAAAATAAAGATAAAGTCCTTGACGAAGCCAACTTAAGATTGTATTATCTTTGTTGGGCTCCCTTAAAGTTATTTTAAGGGACAAGGACTAAAAGTAATTTATAGGCTCCCTATTCTTAACGGAATAGGGAGCCTTGTTTTGTTGTTTGACTACCCAAATTAAACCAAAAGGAGTTCGATAAAATGACGAAGTATATTTTTGTTACAGGTGGAGTAGTTTCTTCAATTGGTAAAGGTATTGCAGCAGCTTCTTTGGGAAGATTATTGAAAAACCGCGGATTGAAAGTCACTATTCAAAAGTTTGACCCTTATATCAATGTGGATCCAGGAACAATGAGTCCCTATCAACACGGAGAAGTATTTGTAACGGATGATGGAGCAGAGACTGACTTAGATTTAGGCCATTATGAACGCTTTATCGATATCAATTTAAATCAATATTCGAATGTAACGACTGGAAAAGTGTATTCCGAAGTTATCCGTAAAGAACGGAAAGGAGAATACCTAGGAGCAACGGTCCAAGTCATTCCGCATATTACAAACGAAATCAAAGAAAAAATTATGCGTGCCGGACAGACCACAGATTCAGATATCGTGATTACTGAAGTCGGTGGTACCGTTGGAGATATTGAATCTTTGCCGTTTCTAGAAGCTTTGCGTCAAATGAAAAGAGAAGTAGGATCCGATAATGTAGTCTATATCCATACTACGCTTATCCCTTATTTAGGCGCTGCCGGAGAAATGAAAACAAAGCCGACCCAACATAGTGTTAAAGAATTAAGAGGATTAGGAATCCAACCTAATATTTTAGTTGTGCGTACTGAACGCCCAATTTCACAGAGCATGAAAGACAAATTAGCTTCATTTTGTGATGTAGCACCTGAAGCAGTAATTGAATCATTAGACGTTGACACGCTGTATTCCATTCCCTTGAATCTGCAAAAACAGGGAATGGATCAAATCGTTTGTGATCATCTGAAAATCGATGCTCCACCTGCTGATATGACAGAATGGATCAAATTAGAAGAAAAAGTGTTGAATTTATCTAAAAAAACTAAAATCGCCTTAGTCGGTAAATATGTCGAACTGCCCGATGCTTACTTATCAGTAGTAGAGTCATTGAATCATGCCGGTTATGCAGAAGACGCAGAAATTGAAATAGCGTGGATCAATGCGGATGAAGTAACGTCAGAAAACGTTGCTGCTGTATTAAAAGATGCAGATGGTATTCTAGTCCCGGGCGGCTTTGGGGACCGTGGATTAGAAGGAAAAATTGCTGCTATTCAATATGCCCGTGAAAATAGGGTTCCTTTCTTTGGAATTTGTTTAGGAATGCAGTTAGCTTGTGTTGAGTTTGCCCGTAATGTAGCAGGACTTGAAGGAGCACATTCTGCCGAAACAGATCCAAAAACTCCCTATAACATCATTGATTTGATGGTTGATCAAAAGGATGTAGTCGAAATGGGCGGAACATTGCGCCTTGGATTGTACCCCTGTAAATTAAAACCAGGTTCTGTTGCAGCTGAAATTTATGACAATATGGAAGTTGTGCAAGAACGTCACCGTCATCGTTACGAATTCAATAATGAATACCGTTCATTATTAGAAGAAAAAGGGCTAGTATTCTCAGGTGTTTCACCAGATAACCGCTTGGTTGAAATCGTGGAATTGTCAGATCACCCATTTTATGTGGCTTGTCAATTCCATCCAGAATTTCTTTCACGGCCAAATCGTCCACAAAAACTATTCTCCGGTTTTGTGAAAGCTTCATTAAAAAATCAACACTAATACTTGTTTTAATCTCATTGAGAATCGCGACAAATGGCTGAATAAGTATGGAAATAGTTTATTTTGTTTGGTATAATGAAAATGTTGGCTAGGGGAAGACCTTGGCAAATAATATCTTTTCCTTAAGGAGGAAAATACATGAGTCGTTTAGTTAGTATGACAGATATGTTAAATAAAGCATTAGAAGGTAAGTATGCTGTAGGTCAATTCAACATCAACAACCTTGAATGGACACAAGCGGTTTTAGAAGCTGCTGAAGCAGAAAAATCTCCAGTAATTTTGGGTGTTTCTGAAGGTGCTGGAAAATACATGGGCGGTTCAAAAGTTGTTGCTGCAATGGTTGAAGCTTTAATGGAAACAATGAACATTACTGTTCCTGTTGCTCTACATTTAGACCATGGTTCTTCATTTGAAAACTGTAAAGAAGCAATTGATGCAGGATTTTCTTCTGTAATGATCGATAACTCAGCATACCCAATTGATGAAAATATTGCTGCAACTAAAAAAGTTGTAGAATATGCTCATTCAAAAGGCGCTTCTGTTGAAGCTGAAGTAGGAACAGTTGGCGGAACGGAAGATGGCGTTACTGGAGGAGTTCAATACGCTGATGCTCAAGAATGTCTACGTATGGTTAAAGAAGCAAACATTGATGCACTAGCTGCAGCTTTAGGTTCTGTTCACGGAGACTACGAAGGCGAACCTGTTTTAGGTTTTGACGAAATGAAAGAAATTTCTGAATTAACACATGCTCCACTTGTTTTACATGGTGGATCTGGAATTCCTGAATTCCAAATTAAAAAAGCAATTGAAAATGGTCATTCTAAAATCAATGTGAACACTGAGTTGCAACAAGTTTGGACTGCAGCTGTTCGTGAAAAATTAGCTACTGATGATAAAGTTTACGACCCTCGTAAAGTTATTGCACCAGGTAAAGAAAAAATTGTTGAAAAAGTTAAAGAAACTATGCAACGTTTTGGTTCATCAAACAAAGCATAATTTCCAACTGTACAACACATTAGCAAGAAATTAGGACCAGAGCTAGAGTCACATTAACGTGACTTTGGCTCTGGTTCTTTTTTTAGAATTTGCATTTTATATGAAAGAAAGCACATTTCACTCATCAAATTTTCATTTTCTACCTTCTTCTAGTAAGAAAAAAATATAAAAATTGTATGTTAGCGAATAGTGTAGTAACATAGAACAGTGTATTTAAGTGAACAAAAAAGTAAAAATATATGTTAACTAACCTCGTGTTAATCTCGTTGTACCGGCTTTTATAAATAGCTTTTTCAATGTAGGTTTAACCTATCTGCTCCATTCAACTTCCGTGTACTTGTCCGTCTAGTTTTTTTGCCGTGTTTTCAAAGAACCAAAATGATTAAATCACATTAAAATAATGCTTCATTGTCAATCGGTTTCTAGAATGGATTGTAGTGTAGAAAGAGAATCTTATAAGAGACATCAATTGTCTCTTACTATTTTTTTAGTTATAAATTAAGAAATAAGTTTCTTTAAGAATTGAATAGTATATGTAAAATAAAAAAATTGTTAAATTAATGAAGTGAGGGTATTAAATGAATAAATTAGTTATTAATGGGGGAAAAAAACTTTCAGGAAAAGTCACGATCACTGGGGCAAAAAATAGTGCAGTCGCTTTGATTCCGGCTTCAATTTTAGCAGATTCTCCCGTAACGTTAGAAGGTGTACCGGATATTCAAGATGTTCATTCGCTGATTGAAATCTTAAATGTGATGCATGTTAAAACTTCTTTTGACGGATCAACATTAGTTATCGATCCAACTGAAATGATCTCTATTCCTATGCCAAATGGAAAAATACAAAGTTTACGAGCTTCTTATTATTTTATGGGAGCTTTGTTAACAAAGTACGGACAAGGAGTTGTTGGGTTGCCAGGCGGCTGTTTCTTAGGACCGCGTCCAATCGATCAACATTTGAAGGGATTCCGTGCACTAGGAGCCACAGTTGAAAACGAACTAGGTGCGATGTATTTGAGAACACCTGAAGAAGGAATGATCGGTACTCGGATCTATCTAGACGTTGTTTCGATCGGAGCAACCATTAATGTTATGCTGGCAGCAGTCAAAGCTAAAGGGACAACCATTATTGAAAATGCAGCTCGGGAACCTGAAATTATTGATGTGGCTACATTATTAAATAATATGGGAGCCAAAGTTCGAGGTGCCGGTACAGATATCCTTCGTATTGAAGGAGTGGAAGAATTGCACGGTTGCCGTCATACCGTTATTCCAGATCGAATTGAAGCCGGAACTTACTTAGCTCTAGCAGGTGCTGTCGGTTCAGATATTATAGTGCAAAATGTGATCGTTGAGCACTTGGAAGGACTGCTAGCTAAAATGGAAGAAATGGGCGTTCCAATGGAAATTGGAGAGGAGAGCATTCGCGTGAAAGAGGCATCCAAACCTTTAAAACCGATAGCAGTCAAAACGCTGCCGTATCCTGGCTTTGCCACAGACTTGCAGCAGCCGTTAACTCCATTGATACTGAAAGCTGCAGGAGAGTCTTCTATTTTAGACACTATTTATGCTAAACGAGTGAAACACATCCCGGAATTAGTCAGAATGGGAGCACGTGCTCGAGTAGAAGGTGAATTGATTCTATTAGAAGGACCATGCGAATTAAAAGGGGTAGAAGTGGAAGCGAGTGATTTAAGAGCAGGTGCTTGTTTGGTAATAGCTGGTTTAATGGCTGAAGGGACCACAACAGTTACAGGTGTTGAAAACATCTTACGAGGATATGACCATATTGTTGAGAAACTGACTGCATTAGGTGCCGACATCAAAATGATAAAAGCCGACGACAATATATAGGAGCTAAAAATATGAGCGAAATATTAACGATAGAGCAATTAGAAGAGAAGACGTTAAAAGAGATTTATACTTTTGCTAAAGAATTAAAAATTCCTTACTATAGTCAAATGAATAAAAAGGAGTTAGCCTTGGCAGTTATTCGTGCACAAGAAGAAAAACAAGGTTTCTTTATTGCTGAAGGTGTGTTAGATATTATGGCACAGCAAGACTTTGGTTTTTTAAGACCAATCAATTATACACCCAGTAAAGAAGATATTTATATTTCTTCTTCGCAAATCAAACGCTTTGGTTTGCGCAATGGGGATAAAGTTACGGGAAAAGCAAGACCGCCAAAACCGTCTGAACGTTATTATGGATTGATGCATGTAAATAAAGTAAATGGGAAGAATCCGGAAGAAGCTAAAGAACGCTCGCATTTTCCGGCCTTAACACCTTTGTATCCTGACCGTCAGATGAAACTAGAAACAGAACAAGCTAAAATTTCTAATCGTATGATCGATATTGTAGCTCCGGTCGGATTTGGCCAACGTGGTTTAATTGTAGCTCCGCCAAAAGCGGGTAAAACGACTCTTTTAAAAGAAATCGCCAATGGGATCGCGAAAAATCACCCTGACGCAGAGTTGCTTGTGTTGCTGATAGATGAGCGACCAGAAGAAGTAACAGACATTGAACGAAGCGTAAAAGGCGAAGTGATTTCTTCAACATTTGATCAACAACCACAAAATCATGTGCGTGTTGCAGAACTGGTACTAGAAAGAGCGATGAGGTTAGTTGAGGACAAACGAGATGTGATTATCTTGATGGACAGTATTACGCGTTTAGCACGGGCGTATAACCTAGTGATTCCACCAAGCGGCAGAACGCTGAGTGGTGGGATTGATCCGGCAGCTTTGTATCGACCAAAACGATTCTTTGGAGCGGCTCGGAATATTGAAGAAGGCGGCAGTTTGACTATTTTAGCCACTGCTTTAGTCGATACAGGTAGTCGGATGGATGACATTATTTATGAAGAATTCAAAGGGACCGGTAACTCTGAGTTGCATTTATCAAGAGAGTTAGCAGAACGCCGTATTTTCCCTGCTATCGATGTCAAAAAATCGAGTACCAGAAAAGAAGAATTGTTGTTGGATAACAGCCGCTTAGAAGAAATTTGGAAGTTGCGACACGCAATGACAGGGGATGCTTTAGAATTTACGGATCAATTCATCAAGTTTTTACGTAAAACAACCGACAATCAACACTTTTTTGAAGGCTTTTCTGAAAAGAACTTTACACAAACAAGAAACACCCGAAACCAGCGGAAATAAAAGTAAGATACAGCTGGAAAAGTAGTAAGATTTGTTTGCATTATGGTAAGAAACATGTTAGTATGCTAATGTTGTCTAAAAATAATAAAAACTCTGGTTCAGCAAATGCATCAGGGCAAAGGAGCGAGAACATATGAAGCAAGAAATTCATCCGAAATATCAACAAGTTGTCTTCATGGATACTACAACTGGTTTTAAATTCTTGTCTGGTTCTACTAAACATTCAAGTGAAACTGTTGAGTGGGAAGATGGTAACACTTACCCATTAATCCGTGTTGAAATTACATCTGATTCACACCCATTCTATACTGGACGTCAAAAGTTCACACAAGCAGATGGACGTGTCGACCGTTTCAACAAAAAATACGGTTTGGCAGATGCAAACGCAGCCGAATAAAACTAAACTCTTTGAAAGCTCCGATCTTCGGAGCTTTTTTTGTACCATTTTTCCATATTACGTGCTTTTTGAAGCGTTATTTGTTACGATGAACAAAAGAAAAGAGAGGTGTGCAAACTATGGTTTGGCTAGTTATGATCGTTATAATTGTCCTATTAGTACTAGTGTATATCAGCTTGTATAATAATTTGGTTAAAGCGAGAATGTGGGTCAGAGAGGCGTGGAGTCAGATCGATGTCCAATTAAA
>NZ_DAMDAK010000040.1:11799-13456 GCF_032094055.1 Carnobacterium sp. | reverse complement strand
AACGATTTAATTCCTAATTTAGTGGAAACGGTCAAAGGATATGCGAAACACGAACAAGAAACATTGACCAAAGTCATTCAAATGCGCAATCAATTAACTCAAATTCCTTCTGAAAATCGAGAAGAACAAATGCAAGTTTCTAATCAGCTAACGGATTCTTTAAAGACCATTTTTGCACTTAGTGAAAATTACCCTGATTTAAAGGCTAATCAGAACTTTACCCAATTACAAGAAGAACTCACTTCTACGGAAAATAAAATTGCTTATGCCCGTCAATTATACAATTCGAGTGTGGCAACGTACAATATTAAATTACAAGCTTTCCCAAGCAATCTCGTAGCTGGTATACATGGATTTAAACCAGAAGCTATGCTAGAAACTCCTACTGAAGAAAAAGCTGTACCAAAAGTTTCTTTCTAAATTGGGCAGTTGAAAAACTCAGAATAAAAAAGAACTTAAGTGTTAAAACGACCCAAAAAAGGTGGACTTTTTCAGAGTAGAGAAATCTACTCTGTTTTTTTATTGAGTAGGGTTTTACAAATTTCTCTATCTTAAATGTCTAGTGAACCCATCTTGTCCTGCTGTTTATTGTTTTTAAGCTGCTAAAGACAGAAAAGCAGGAATTTATTAATAACGAGGTAGGTTCAGTTAATAGAACTTTTCTTTCGTGCCTTAAGGAGTTTAAATCACTATCTTTAAGGCACGTAAACTCAGACTTCCATGGATTTCTGCTTAATCAATTAAACCACTACTCTCTCATTCAACTGATCCGATTAATGTAGCGAATGTTTTGAATGTTCTTTAGATTTGTCGTTCCTATTTGTGGCAGGAAAGAAAGATTGAACGTCTAAATAAAAGAGATTGGACAAAAATAGAGAATGTAGATTTTAGTCCCATTCAAAGAGCTGTGGTATACTTGAATTAAGGAATCTGATTGGACGAAAGGAAGGGGGGCAGAGCATGTTATTCCAACAAATTGAGCAGAATAAGCGAAAAACGATTTTATTGATGGTTGGTTTTTTTGTTTTAGTTTTGATAATAGGCGGAGCAGTAGGGTATTTGAATTTCAGTAGTGCCTGGGCCGGAATTCTATTAGCTGCAATTGTGGCAGCGGGATATATGGGCTTGACCATCTCAAACTCTACCAATATTGTAATGAGTTTAAATAACGGGAAAGAAATTACCAGCAAAGAACAGTATCCGCTTTTATGGAATGTGGTAGAAGAATTGGCTTTGATCAGTAAAGTTCCAATGCCTAAAATTTATGTGATTGAAGATGCGAGTCCTAATGCATTTGCTACAGGCAATGCCCCTGATAAAGCAGCTGTTGCAGTGACTACTGGAATTATGGAACGGTTAAATCGAGAAGAGCTGGAAGGTGTGATAGCTCACGAACTGTCGCATATTCGCAATTATGATATCCGGTTGTCGACTATTGCTCTAGCTTTAACAGCCGTGATTGCGTTATTGGCTAATATGGGAACTCGGATGTTGTGGTTTAGCGGCGGTGGACGACGCAAAAATAATAAAAATGATACTGGCGGTTTAATTTTTATGGTGATTTCTTTAGTTCTGATCATTTTGGCTCCATTGGCAGCAACGCTTGTTCAACTGGCGTTATCGCGAAATCGCGAATATTTGGCAGATGCTTCAGCTG
>NZ_DAMDAK010000040.1:3197-11735 GCF_032094055.1 Carnobacterium sp. | reverse complement strand
CCGGACTGACTTAATAAAACGCTTCCGATGCTTTCTTTGTAATGATAATATCATTGAATTGATACAGAAAAAGAACGGTTTTCGTAGTACAATGAAGAATAGGATAAAGTAAAAGGAGGGGCGAATGTTGTCTTCAGAATATATTTACGTTCATTTGGATGGTGTGACAAATTCAGTTTTAAGTAAAGGTCTTATACTGACAAATTATACAAAAATTATTAAAAAAGTACCTAAAAATATTCTGTTGCTGAATGCCTCGGAAGATATAGGTGATTTTGATGCTCATACTGGGTTTCGAATCATTCGTGGAGTAGAGAATGTTCGTGCTTACTTTGATAATCACTTACAAACTTTAACAGGTGATTCAATTAAATGGATTGATTTTGAAAGTGTAGAGCTATTGAGACAGTTAACGCCTGTAGAAATCTCTGAGTTATTGTACATTGCCCATGCGTATACTCACCTTCACTCACCCTTTTATTATAAATTACAAAATAATTATATTTATTTATCGTTACCGGATAATTTCAGGAAAATATATTTTCGCTATTTAGAACAATTTTATGTTTTGTTAAGCGATAGTTTAACTACTGTATTGGAAGTAAAATTCAATGAAAAGAAAAAGCTTTTTCGAAAAGCTGTAAAAATTAAACCTATACCAACTGAATTAGTCAAAGAATTAGTCCCTTACTTGCGTGAAGGAGTTATTCTTTCTTTTAAGCAAATGCAGCATGAGGATACTATTTGTAAAATTCCGATCTTCTTGGTGGAAGATCGTTTAAGGGATGTTAATAAAACTTTTTCGAAAAATGAATTAATTGGAACGATTTGTTATGATAGCAGAGATGAGAGCTGGTCGTTGAAAGAAGAAGAGACGCTTCAACCATTATTGAAATAAAATAGGCTAAGAGAACCCAACCGTTTTCTTGGCCTATTTTTTTGACTTTTTTTAAATCTTTTAATCAGTGTAGCCTGATACCAAAAAAGTAAAGAAGTAGTTAAACCTCTAAAAAGAAGTTCATGAAGTTTATATAGATAAGGACGGCTATCTCAAAATGCAGCCTATTTTTATAAAAAAAAATATGATACAATAACGAATGAATTCACAAGAACTTTTATTGAAAAAGAGACTAAACGTTACAACTCGGAGGACAAACTAGATGAAAATCTTTCTAATTTATGGAGGGAAAAGCGCAGAACATGATATTTCGTTGCTGACAGCTTTCTCCATTATAAAAGAAGTATATTATGATTATTATGAAGTTGAACCCATCTATATTACAAAAGAGGGCGATTGGATAAAAGGAGAAACGATTAAGCAAGCAGATAGCCTTCATTTTTCTGAAGCTTTGCGTTTATCTGCAGCAAAAGAAGTGCATTTTGCTATAGAAGAAGGAGAGTTTTCTACAGGCGTAGCCATCAATCCAAGCGAACTAAAAGAAAAAGATGCTGTTATCTTTCCGGTCTTGCATGGGCCGAACGGAGAAGATGGTACAGTTCAAGGACTTTTTGAAGTTATGGGCATGCCTTACGTGGGAGCCGGTGTTTTGGCTAGCGCTTGTGGAATGGATAAAATCATCACCAAGCAATTATTTCAACAAGCTGGGTTGCCGCAAGTGCCGTATGTTCCTATTCGGAAAGGCGACTGGATAGCAAATCCTGATGAAGTGTTTAAAAAGTGCGAAGGAACCTTGATCTATCCAATGTATGTGAAACCGGCCAATCTAGGTTCAAGCGTAGGAATCAGTAAAGCTGTAACGCGGGAAGAGCTGAAAGCAGCCATTGATTTAGCCTTACAGTATGATCGTCGGGTTGTAGTAGAGCAAGGAATCGAAGCACGTGAAATCGAGGTAGCAATTTTAGGAAATGATGATATTCATACGTCTGTTCCTGGCGAGTTAGTTAAAGAAGTTGATTTTTATGACTTTGATGCTAAATATATAAACAATGAAGTCACGCTGCAAATTCCGGCACTGATTTCGGAAAAAGTAGAAAAACAACTTCGCGAGTATGCCGTTCGGGCATTTCAAGCTATTGACGGAAGTGGCTTAAGCCGCTGCGACTTCTTTTTAACATCAAATGACGAAATTTTTGTTAATGAACTAAATACCATGCCTGGTTTCACACAATTCAGTATGTATCCTTTATTGTGGAAAAATACAGGACTGAATTATGGTGATTTGGTCGAAGAGCTGATCCAACTAGCATTAAAACGATTTAATGAGTCACTTGTTTTCGAACAACCTCATAAAAAATGATTTCAATGGGTACCAAGAGAAAATAAACTTTTTATGGTAAAATCATGTTCAAAAGAACGAATAAAAAGAGGGCAGGGCAGTTGTCCCTCCTCTTTTTTTGTTTATCTCTGATAATGAGCAAAATACTAAATGGAGGGTAAAAGATGATTTCTTTAACAGTAAAAGAAGTAGCTTCAGCTGTCGGTGTTCAGGAAATTACCGACACTTGGCAGAAAGTTAAACTAGATACAGTTAGTTTTGATACTCGAAACCTAGTCGCCGGTTCATTATTTGTTCCGTTGACTGGTGAAAAAGACGGACATGATTTTATAGCACAAGCAATTAAAAATGGAGCTGCTGCTAGTTTTTGGAGTCGTCCGATTGAAGAAGCTCCAACCGATATCCCAGTAATTCAAGTCGAAGATACATTAAAAGCTCTCCAAGATTTAGCGAAATATGTTTTAAAAAAAGTAAATCCTAAAGTTGTGGGGATTACCGGAAGCAATGGTAAAACGTCTACTAAAGATATGACGGAAGCGGTACTGGGAACAAAATACCGCGTATATAAAACACAAGGTAATTTTAATAACCATATTGGTTTGCCAATCACAATTTTAGAAATGCCGAAAGACACAGAAGTTCTGATTTTGGAAATGGGTATGAACCATGCAGGTGAAATCAAAGTGTTGTCTGACTTAGCCGAACCGGATATTGCTATCATCACAATGATAGGGGAATCGCATATAGAATATTTAGGATCACGGGCAGGCATCGCAACTGCAAAAATGGAAATTACTTCTGGACTAAAACCTGGAGGGGTATTCGCAAATGAAAGAAACCCTCTTTACGACTAATTTAGAACCAGAATTGATGATTACTCTTCCGGTTTTGGGGACTTATAATGTGACCAATGCTTTGGCTGCCTTATCTGCTGGGTTAGTATTGGGAATTTCGCTTAAAGAAGCTGCTCCAGGACTAGCTGGCTTCCAACTGACAAAGAACCGAACAGAATGGATGGCGGCTATTAACGGTAGTATGCTCTTGAACGATTCTTATAATGCGAACCCTACAGCGATGAAAGCAGTCTTAACTAATTTTAGCGAATTGGCTCATAAGGGCAGAAAAATAGTTGTTCTAGGAGATATGCTTGAATTAGGCGAACACTCGCAAGCCCTGCATATCAGTATCAAAGAAGCAATATCTGCTGATAAAATCGACCAAGTGTTTTTATATGGTCATGAAATGCAGGCATTGCATTCAGCGTTAATAAAAGAGTTTCCAAAAGAACGGCTGCATTATTTTACAGGAGACAAAGAACCGATGATCCAGCAATTGAAGCAAATCATCCAACCAACTGATTTTATTTTAGTGAAGTCCAGTTTGGGAACAGATTTGCTTTCAGTAGTCCGAGCGCTACAAGCTTGATATCCAGCTATCTTTTATGGAGGACTCCGACTTGAGACGGAGGCGCATGTAAGGGAAATTTGCTATAATAGTAACTATAATACAAGGGGGTATAAATTTGGCTACACAAAGAAAAGATGTTACCAATGATTATCTTGAACAAAACTCCATGACAAAATTTTTTGCTTCCGTTTATGGTTATATGACTTTAGGATTAGCCATTTCAGGAATCACAGCTTTTTACACTGCACAAAGTACAGCTATGTTAAATCTAGTTTACGGCAGTCCTTTTGGAATGATGGGATTGTTTATAGTAGAACTGTTTTTAATAATGAAACTAAGTTCTAATAGTATGAAATTAAAAACGGCACGTGCTTCATTGATCGGGTTTATTGCTTTTTCTTTATTAAATGGTATTACTTTATCTACTGTCTTTTTAGCTTATGAATTAGGAAGTATTGGTTCAGCTTTCTTAATGGCTGCTGGGACTTTCGCCGGGATGAGTCTAGTCGGATTTTTTACCAAACGCGACATGTCCACTTTAGGCGGACAATTAAGAGGCGCTTTGATCGGACTGATTATTGCGACGCTTGTTAACGGATTGTTGCTGCATAGCGGTCCAGCCGATTTTGTTTTATCGTTAATTACGGTCGTTGTGTTTGTCGGTTTTACGGCATATGATACTCACAAATTAAAACAAATTTACGTCCAGTTAAATGGACAGCATGAGTTGGGAGCTATAGCCATTACAGGTGCTCTAAACTTATATTTAGACTTTATCAATATTTTTCTCAGCTTGCTTCGTATTTTTGGAAACAGACGCGATTAATCGAAAACACCAAAGGACTCTGTCTTGTTAATTCAAGGCGGAGTTTTTTTGTTGGCACTTTGGAGTAGTGTTGGTGGGCCAAATAAGTCAGAGCGACTACGTTTCTTTTTTTAAAATTCTGTGAAAAGAATGTGGATAAACGCATGAAAGCGTACGCTAAATCTGACTTAGGAGAGCTTTTTTTTTAAAATAGTAAAAGGAAACGTGTTCATCGAAACAAACAAGCAAATTGTTTGATAAACCTGTATAGACGTGGTAAGATTGTTTAGATTAAATGAACGATTTAATTAAAAGATAAAACCAACGAGGGTTTTGTGAAAATAGATAAGCAGATGAGCTTGGAGAGCAATCCAAGCTTTTGGTATGAAATGAGAAACCATGTGTACCATTCAATTAAAATAGGCACGAGGTTTTTATATGGAGTGACAGCAACAGGTGCGTCTGATGTGAAACAATGATGGTGCCTGTATTTCGCAAAAATCTCTCTTTAAGGTTTTCTAAAATTGGGAGGAAATATATTTGAAATTTTCAGAATTAGGATTAGCACCAGAATTGCTAAAATCAGTAGAACGTTTAGGGTTTGAGGAAGCAACACCCATTCAAACACAAACGATCCCTTTAGCACTTGAAGGAAAAGACGTCATTGGACAAGCGCAAACAGGTACAGGAAAAACTGCGGCATTTGGATTGCCGATGTTACAAAAAATCGATACCAAAAATCGTGTAGTGCAAGGGTTAGTTATTGCACCGACACGTGAATTAGCTATTCAAACGCAAGAAGAATTGTTCCGTTTAAGCCGCGATAAAAAAGTCCGCGTTCAAGTAGTTTACGGAGGAGCAGATATCAGCCGTCAAATCCGGGCTTTAAAAGATGCACCGCATATTGTTGTTGGTACACCAGGCCGTCTACTAGACCATATCAAACGTAAAACATTAAAATTAGACCATGTTGAAACTTTAGTATTAGATGAAGCAGATGAAATGCTAAACATGGGATTCATTGATGACATCGAAACAATCATTCATGAAGTTCCAGAAAAACGTCAAACTTTGCTATTCTCAGCAACAATGCCGGCACCTATCAAACGCATCGGTGTAAGATTTATGGATAACCCTGAACATGTCAGCATTAAAGCGACAACTTTGTCCAACAGCTTGATTGAACAATTCTTTGTTCGCTGTAAAGACTTCGAAAAATTCGACATTATGACTCGTTTATTCGATGTTCAAACGCCTGAGTTGACGATTGTGTTTGGCCGTACGAAACGTCGTGTAGACGAATTAGCTAAAGGATTGGAAATGCGTGGATATCGCGCTGAAGGAATCCACGGCGATTTATCTCAACAAAAACGGATGAGTGTTTTAAAAGCTTTTAAATCGGGTAAACTCGATATTTTAGTTGCAACAGATGTAGCTGCTCGTGGTTTAGATATTTCGGGAGTAACTCATGTTTATAATTATGATATCCCGCAAGATCCTGAAAGCTATGTTCACCGTATCGGCCGTACTGGTCGTGCAGGTAAAGAAGGCGTTTCTGTATCTTTCATCACTCCGAACGAAATGGGTTACTTACGAGTGATTGAAGAAGTAACGAAAAAACAAATGACTCCATTGCGCCCACCAACAAATGCAGAAGCGTTTGAAGGGCAAATCAAAGCATCAATGGAAGAAGTTGGTTCTATTATCGATGCCAATGGATTGGCACGTTACGAAAAAGCTGCTGCTCAATTATTAGAAACTTATACAGCAGAAGACCTAGCTGCTGCTTTCTTGAAAAGTGTTTCTAAGGACCCGAGCGAAGTTCCTGTTAAGATTACTCCTGAACGTCCTTTACCAAGTCGTGGTGCAGGCAAAGGTGGTAAAGGTGGATCATCGCGGGGTTACAAAGGCAAAGGCGGAAGCGGAAGCTATCGTGGAAACCGCAATAGCGGAAAACCCGGTGAACGTCGAGGCGGAAGCAGTTACAGCTCTGATAAAAAACGCGGAAATGATAACCGCCGCAGTAAATCTTCTTCTGATCGTCGTCAAGGCGGCGGAGAACGCAACTTTACTATTCGTAATAAAGACTAATTTGAATATGTGTTGGAAAAACCTATCCTGTTATCAGGGTAGGTTTTTTGAATTAAAGACCTGGTTGGAGGAATAAGCCGCAATAAAATGATGGATATTAAGTGACAATTGCCTCTTAGTCTGCTAATATAAGCTCATGTATCTGATTGGAGATACCGAATACATAATAGAAATAAAGAAAGCCAAAAAAGTTAATGATAAAAATGGGGCTTAGAAATGATTATAGGAATAGGGTTAGATATAACTGAAATTCATCGGATTGAACAAGCCTTTTTAAGAAGAGAAACATTTGCCGCACGTGTATTGACGTCAGCTGAAAGAGATATTTTTGAAGGATTAAAAGGATCTCGTCAAATAGAATTTTTAGCTGGGCGTTATGCAGCAAAAGAAGCTTTTTCAAAAGCATACGGTACGGGCATCGGCAAGTTAGGATTTCATGATCTGGAGATACTGCCAAATGCAAAAGGCAAGCCCATCGTAACGAAAAGTCCGTTTGATGGAAATGTGTTTCTTTCGATTACGCATACAGATGCGGTTGCTGCTGCCCAAATAGTTTTAGAAAAAAACACATGTAAAGGAGAGGAGTGAAGATATTTTGGTTGTAGGCAAGCACCGTAAGACGATTGCTTATATTGATAGAGAGGCTATTTTTTCTAATGTTCAACAAGAGCTGCAACGGCTGGATGAAAAGACAGAACTTTATGCAGTTGTTAAAGCTAATGGTTATGGTCATGGAGCGGTCGAAGTAGCAAAAGTAGCAAAAGAAGCTGGAGCTACTGGTTTTTGTGTGGCTATTTTAGACGAAGCATTAGAATTAAGAGAAGCAGGTTTTACAGAACCCATTTTAGTTTTAGGTATCGTAGATGTAAGGTATGCAGAATTGATGGCCTCTAACCATATCAGTGTGACTGTCAGCAGCATCAAGTGGCTTGATCAAGCCGAAGCAGCATTAGAAAAAGGCAACAGCTCAGCTCAGCTAGCTATCCATGTGGCTTTAGATACCGGCATGGGAAGAATCGGGTTTAAAACAGCAGATGAAGTAAAAGCAGTTGAAGAATGGTTCGAAAAGCATAAAAGAGTTTATTTTGAAGGCATTTTTACTCATTTTGCAAAAGCTGATAGTCCTGATGACCAATTGTTTAAACAGCAAATAAAAAAATTCAACGTGTTAATGAATAACCTGCAGCAAAAGCCGCGATATATACACACCGCTAATAGTGCGACTGCATTATGGCATCAAGAAAGTTCTTTCAACTTAATTCGTTTCGGTATAGCGATGTATGGTTTAAATCCATCTGGAGGAGCTTTAACAGCACCGTATCCTTTGAAACCTGCTATGAAACTGATCACTGAAATTAGTTATGTTAAACAAATGCAAGCAGGCGAAACTATTGGTTATGGTGCCACATACACAGCACATGAAAACGAATGGATCGGCACACTTCCAATTGGCTATGGTGATGGATGGCGTAGAGATTTACAGGGACAAGATGTACTGGTAAATGGTCAAAGATGTGAGATAGTCGGACGTATCTGTATGGATCAATGTATGATTCGTTTGCCTTATGAAGTTGCAGAAGGCACAGAGGTTGTGCTAGTCGGTCAAAGTCAAGACGAAACGATTTCATTACAAGAAATCGCAGACCATGTACATACCATTCATTACGAAATCGCTTGTGGTCTAACGGAACGCATTCCGAGAAAATATGTTTAAAATAAATTAAACTAAATAGGAACAATTCATGTCAGAAGAGAGGAACCTTTTGGAAAACTTCAATAGAAGGTTTCAATATCCGTAGTTTCATGGTACCATTACCCTAAATACAGATGCTATTTTTCTTTGTGAGAGAAGAGAAAACTATTCATTGGAGGGTGTATGGTTCATGAGAAGTGAAAGAGACCGAGTGTTTAAGATTTCTTTGAATCGTCAAGTTTCTGAAAACAGTCAAAACTACGAGGTTCAAACAAGAGTCATTAAAACTAGTTTAACGAATGCAA
>NZ_DAMDAK010000040.1:0-3187 GCF_032094055.1 Carnobacterium sp. | reverse complement strand
GGTGAATCAGATTTCAAAAAATAACATAACTATATATGATACCTTGCGTAAAGGATATGCGGAAATGTCTCGTATCAACCTTGATATTTGTAATGAATTTGAAGTTTGTGAAAAAGAGGTCAGCGCCCATTTCTAACTAGGTATTGTAAGGAGGAAATACCTATGGTAAAACGGGGAGAGATTTATTATGCCGATTTATCGCCTGTTGTGGGATCAGAACAGGGCGGCATGCGCCCAGTTTTGATTATTCAAAATAATGTAGGTAACCACTACAGCCCGACAGTGATTGTAGCAGCGATAACGGCAAAAATCCAAAAAGCAAAAATGCCCACTCATGTAGAAGTATCAGCAGAAGAATTTGGTTTAGAGAAAGATTCGGTTGTTTTGTTAGAACAAATTCGAACGATTGATAAACAACGGCTAAAAGAAAAAGTGACCCAGTTAGATCAGCAGATGATGGGGAAAATCAATGAAGCTCTAGAAATCAGCGTGGGACTTTCGAAAACAGAGGGTTTTTTTTATTGAGATTTTTTTCCTATAGTGCTATGATAATGAAGTTGTTCCATCTGTGGTTCGTAACCATCCCACATAAAAAAACTAGGAGGAAATGTAGTTGAAAACAAAAAGTTTGGTCACTAATGCTATTGTAGCAGCCTTATATGTAGCGATAACAGGTATTCTAGCGCCTATTTCTTTTGGGGCTTTGCAGTTTAGAGTAGCAGAAATTTTTAACCATTTAATCATTTTTAATCGTAAATACCTGTGGGGAATTGTCGGCGGTGTATTTATTTCAAATCTGTTCTTTTCAACCATGATAGGTTATGATTTGATTTTTGGTGTTGGGCATTCTCTTGTATCGTTAGTAGTAGCAAGCGGCCTGATGCGAAAGAAGTTGAACTTAAATATTTGGGTTAAATTTTCGCTTAATACACTCGTCTTTACGGTGTTTTCAGCCTTGATTGCTTGGGAGCTGTATTTAGCTTTTTCTGTGCCTTTTTGGTTTGGATACCTTACAGTTGGTATTGGAGAATTAGGCATTATGGCTGTAGGAGCACCGCTTATGGTATTTTTAGATAAAAAAATCCATTTCAGTGAAAGAATAGAATCAGAGTAAAAAAAAAGCCAGAAAAAAATCTGGCTTTTTTTAATAGCAGGAATTGAAGTTAAAGGAACTTTGGAACTTCAGTTATCTTGTATTCATCTTCAATACGTAAAAGAATTAATTGTTTTTTAAATCTTCGACTTCTACTACACGGAACCCTTTTCTATTTAAGTGTTCAATGATTTGTTTGACCATTTCTTTGTCTACGCCTGCTTCTAAAGTCATCATCGTACGGCGGACAATTTCTTCGCGTGCTGCATCTAATGTAATGCAGCTGGAAATAGAACAGTAGCGGTTGATGATTTTAGTCATATTAGCCAAGTCGCCTTTTTGTCCGGAAGAAGCAATAGTTAGAACGTAGCTTCCTGAATCTATATTCCATGACTGTTGCAACATATTTAGAAGAGAACTATGGGTAAGGATTCCATAAAAATGGTTTTCTTCGTCTAAAACAGAAATGTAAGGCAATTCTTTAATAGTGAAAAAAACTTTGAAGAATGAAGAATCTACTGAAATAAATTTGGTCGCATTTTTCAAGAGAGTGGTGACCGGTAAACTCATATCGCCATTATTTGCTTGATGGCGGTAAATATGCATTTTATAAATGTTTCCTCTGAAAATTGTTCCACTTTCATCTAAAATAGGAATACAACGATAACCAGACTCTTCAAGAATATCAATTGCTTCTTGAAGCGTGGCGTTTTCTTTAACAGTGGTTAAATTTTTCTTAGGAATACAAAGTGATTTAAGTAGCATCATCGTATCCTCCTTTAATTGTTATTGTACTATTCTATAGGATGATGATACCATACAAAATATAGCCTATACAATGCTTTTGGAAGGACAATGCTAAATAAACCATTTCTTAAAAGAAAACAAAGTCTTGTTTGGTAAGAATCGGCAAATTATAATAAAGAAATAGTCTGGTGAGATAAATAAGATACTAAAATGAAACAGTCAGAAGGAGAAAAGAGAGTAAGATGACAAAAGAAGATAAGAAAACGGCAAGAAATGAAATGATGGATCGGCCAGTAGTAAAAAAAGAAATAGTAGAATTTTTAAGAAAAGAACAAAAACCTTTGCCTGGGAAACTAGGAGAAATTGAACAGGAAGCGAACGAAAACAGAGTACCGATTATTCCGCATGAAACAGTTGTTTTCCTAAATCTATTACTTGGACAACTTAAGCCAAACCAAATTTTAGAAATTGGAGCAGCTATTGGTTTTTCATCTAGCTTAATGGCTCAGCATGTTGGAGAAACGGGGCATGTAACGACCATCGATCGTTTTGATGTAATGATTGAAAAGGCTAAGGAAAACTATGAATTACTAGGTTTGACAGATAAAGTTACCCTTTTAGAAGGACAAGCTGCAGACATTCTGCCTACCTTAAATGGATCATATGATTTTATTTTTATGGATAGTGCAAAATCAAAATATTATGACTTTTTCCCAGAATGCATGCGATTGTTGAAAGTTGGAGGAATGTTGGTCGTTGATGATGTTTTGCAAGGTGGAACTATTTTGTTGCCTAAAGAAGAAATACCAAAGAGATCTAGAGTCATTCACCGGAAATTGAATGCTTTCCTTGAAGTTGTTATGAAGCATCCTTCATTAGAATCAAGTATTGTGCCTTTAGGCGATGGGTTATTAATGATCGTAAAAAAAGAAGAAGTGGACTTTTCTTACTTATTGCAACAAATTTAAAAGAGATACGGCAAGAGGAAAACAATTGACGATTTAGTCAGTTGTTTTTTGTGTAAATAAAAGGCTTTTTTTCTTGACGAAGACGATTGGATTTGATATAGTAAAACGCGTCGCTACATTATTCAAAGACGAAAAAAATATACGAAATAGTTCATTTAATTAGTTGACTTTGATTATTAAACTATGTTAGTATAAGTAAGTCGTTAAGAGCGACAAAGCAATCAGTTGAATAAATATACAAGTACAATAAATAATTATTCAAAAAATAGTTGACAAACTTATTGTTAAGTGATAACATTAAGAAGTTGTCAAAAGAAAATAATTGACCTTTGAAAACTGAACAAAGTAAGAACGAAATAACTGTGTAAGGTGGTTTAAC
>NZ_DAMDAK010000039.1:11585-21501 GCF_032094055.1 Carnobacterium sp. | reverse complement strand
AGCTTCTTCAGCTTGAACTTCTTCAAAATTGCTGACAGAGAGAACATCGTCTACAACCAATCCGATTTTAAATGTTTTCCATTCTGCTACAATAACTTTAGTCGTTGCTGTGATAGCAGTAGCTTGCTTAAAAAGACGTTCACTTAAATCAATGATCGGCAATAGGTTTTCATCATACGGAATCGCACCTAGTAAATAAGAAGAGGTGTCCGGAATTTTTGTCGGCTGCTCCATAATGATAATTTTTTCTACATCCGTTATTGGAATAGCAAAATTTTGATGATTGCTAGTGAAAACAATAAATTTTTCCATTTGATCCCTCCTAGGAATACAGTAACAATATGTGTTTCGAGTCTAACACCTTTTTACTCACTCGTTTACTTAATCAGTCGTTAGTTTTGTTAAACAACAGAAAAACAGTAAGAGAACTTTTATTTAAGCAACAGTAATGGATATCATCTGCTCAAATGACTGAATCTCCTCCGTTTTTCAATTGTTATCAACTAATTGAGTAGCCTTTTGTCTACTTTCTACTGACTCGTTTAATTAATTTTAAACTGTTTTGCTTCTTCATTTAATTGTTTCGCAATATTGTCTAGATCTGCAATACTAGCAGAGAATTCTTCCATCGTTGCTAAAATTTCTTCTGCATTTGCAGAAACTTCTTCTGTACCGGCAGAATTTTCTTGTGCTGATGCAGCAATGTTTTCAACAGCCGCAACTGCTTCGTCTTTATGCATTTCAATTTGCCCGCTTAAGCTGGCCACACTGATAATGTTTTCGACTAACACTTCCATTTGATCAGTAACCGTATTAGCTGAATCGATTGCTTCGTCAATAGTTCGTGTTTGTTTTTCACTTTCCTCAAACGACTGATTCATTTTAGCGATCATCGTTTGTGAGCTCTTTTGAACTGTTTTAATAATGTCTCCAATGTTTTTAGTTGATTGAGCACTTTGTTCAGCCAATTTTCTAACTTCATCTGCTACTACAGCAAAGCCTCTGCCTGATTCTCCTGCACGAGCAGCTTCAATCGAAGCATTCAATGCTAATAAGTTGGTCTGTGCTGAAATACCGCTGATTACTTGACTGATGTTTTCAATGCTTTGGATTTCTTCGTCTACTGCATTGATACTTTCAGTTAATTGTACCATCATTTCAATATTTGCTTGCCAGTTTTCATAAACGTGGAACATCTTTTCACTGTTACGTCCATTTGCCACTGTTGTATCATCTGCACTTTGACCCATTTTTTGAATGTTTTGACCTACTTCTTCTAAGACATTTGATAATTCTTCCATTTTGCCTGAAGTTTCTGTTGCATCTTGCGTTTGGACGCTTGTTGCTTCAGCTATTCCTGTGATCGTATCCGAAACTTCTTCAGTAGCTGAACTCGTTTGTTTGGCTATTTCCGTTAAAGTAGTCGACATATCGATTATTTTGTGACTGTTTTGTTGTATCTCATTGACCATTGTTCTGAAGTTGCGCACCATTTCATTAAATGAAAAAGCGATTTGGTTCAATTCATTTCCATTTCGATCAATTTCTTTTTCTTTTATTCTAGACTCTTTTTTCTTCTTAACCCATTTTATTCTAGGCAAGATGATCAAATCTTTTGCTGTCATTTGAGCTGTTAAATCTCCGGCTTGAACTTTACTAAAAGCATTCGTCAAAGCGGTCGTTAGTTTTTTAATGTATCTTGAGAATAAGATCGCTGCAATTAAGGCAACCACTAAAGCAATCAGTAAAACAACCAATCCGCTATTAAGGCTTGCTTTGTTTTCTGCTGCCATTTCATCTGGTTGAACGGCTCCATATACAATCATTCCGAGTCTGTCGACTACTTTATAATAGACATCAATATTCTTATTGTAAGCATCATCATGGACAAAGCCCGCTTGGTCGTCTGATTGTTCGAATAAAGGGCTATTCGACACATTTTTCCCAATCTTTTCAGCATCTTTTGCCATCAAATACGTTCCTTTATCTGAAAGCACAAAAAATTCGCCGGTATTTCCAACTTGGGAGGAAGTAATCAACTTATTGATTTTTTCAAAACTTAAATCTAAACCTAGCACACCGTAAACTTCGCCATCATGAACAATCGCTTTCGAAATTGTCATAACAGGTTTTCCCGTTACTGCATCTGTATAAATTTCACTCCAATAGAGTGCACCATGCCGCTCGATTGCCCGCTGATACCATTCTCTCGTGGTACTGTCAAAGTCTGGGCCTAAGTCTTCACCAATCAAAGTTTCTCCTACTGGCGTATAATAAGCCTCTCCTATGTATAAACTGCTTGTTTTCACAAACATCAAATCTTCTAAGATATCTTCTTCAAGTGATGCATCTGTTTTTAGCTGCCAAAAATTATCTTTTTGAGCTAATACTTCTAATGTGTCTTCTAATTCTTGTCCGGCCCAATCTAACTGAGTAGCAAATTGCATCGTGCTGCTTTTTTCGCTGGATTCAACGCGTTGTGTTAGTGAAGCTTTTGTACTGTTGTAGCTCATCAATAGAACAATGATAACAGGTATGATCACAACAAAAAATAATGTCAAACCAACGTTCATGCCGATACTTTTTTTCCGGGACTTCATTCTTTTAACTTTGTTTTTTCTTTCTTTACGGACCACTTTAAAATCCTCCTCTTATAATCGGTTTTCAGCAAAGCATTCGTTAGAGTTTGTCTTTTTTAAGTTCATCCTCTTCTTTTCAGCTACTACAAAAACCTGTTTATTTTTGCGTCAATTCGCTCTCTCTTATATCGGTCAATTTATTCTTTTTTTAAGCGCTTTTTTATATTTTTTAAAAAGAACCATTTAAAAATCGCTATTTAACATAAGTTCTAGTAAGTTAAAACGTTTTCTTGCGGGATTTCTTTTTAGTATACTTGTGTTGAGCAACCTATTATGTAAGAAAAGGAGTAGATTTATATGAGTAAATTAAAAGGAAAAGTAGCTATCGTTACAGGTGCCACTTCTGGAATCGGTGAAGCAACTGCGAAGTTATTTGCGGCAGAAGGGGCAAAAGTTGCTGTAGTCGGCCGAAATCAAGAACGAGGCGAAGAAGTAGTAAAAGCGGTTAAAGATACAAATGGTGAAGCGCTTTTTGTCCAGACAGACATGACAAACAATGAAGAAATCAAGAACTGTGTCTCTAAAGTGTTAGACACCTATGGCACAATCGATATTTTATTTAACAGTGCAGGCATTCACGATGCTTATCATAATGCAATCGAAACCGATGAAGAAGCTTGGGATAAATTAATGAATGTAAATGTTAAAGGGCCTTTTTTAATGTCTAAAGCTGTTTTACCAACGTTATTAGAAAAAGGAAAAGGCACTAATGTTGGATCTCAAGGTAGTTTTGTTGCCGGTCCCGGCGGAGCAGCTTATGTTACCTCAAAGCATGCACTTGTCGGTTTTACCAGACAATTGGCTTATGACTTTGGCAGCGAAGGTATTAAAGCTAACTTGATTGCTCCCGGATTTATTGATACCAAAATGACAGAAGGAATTGATGATCCGCGCTTGAAAGACATTCCAGCTGAACGTGCTGGAAAGCCCGAAGAAGTGGCAGCAGTAGCTTTATTTTTAGCTTCAGATGAATCGGACTATATTCAAGGTACTGAAATCAAAATCGACGGCGGTTGGACTGTCGGCAGATAAAAATCCTGATTTCAAGAACCACGCTCTATTTTTGGGACAAACTCAATGTTTTTTAGCAGTAGTTTGTCCCATGTACATAAAAAAGACCCCTTAAGCAGCCAGAGCCTTACTTTTTGCTCTGTTTGCTTAAGAGGAGTTTTCTTATTTTTCATAATTATTTTGTTCTTCAATTTTTCCGTGTTCACTATGAATAATAGCGATCGTACCTGCTTCTTTTGCTAAACGGTTAGCTTCGTCCGCAGCTTTTGATTTTGAATCAGTAGTAAAAACCGGCTTGTCTTCGCCTTCTTTCTTAACAGCCCAGCCTTTGTCTTCATGAGGTACTGCATGGAAATGAGCTTTATCTGTTCCTGAGCGTTCTTCAAAATATTGATCGCGTTCTTTTTTCTTATCTGCCATTAGGTTACCCTCCTTTAACTAGTGATTAGTTTAGGTATACCATCGAGCACTTTTCTAGTCAAATTAAAAGGCTTACATTACAAACGAACCAGCTGCTCTTTTTAAGAAAGAACGGCTGGTTCGTTTAGTTAAGAATTTTTAGGATTGTTGTTCTGTTGTAAATGTTCCAATAGGTAGCTGATCATTGATCAATTCTCCATTTGGATCCAGGTTCTCTTTTTGCTTTTGACCAGTTTTCCAAAATAGAGCCAAGATAGCTAATGACAAGATCAGACTAAGAACATAAGTAAGGGTTGTTAAGCCCATTTTAAAGCCAATAGGTTCACTGAAAATATAAACCACACAAGCATACAACATAAATGTTCCAGGAATTAAGGTTACCAAATAATTTTTATTTTTCAGATACAAATAACGAGTGGAAACCAATAAAGCAATCACTGCCGTTACTTGATTAGCCCAGTTAAAATACCTCCACAAAATATTGAAATCCATATTGGTCAAGATAAAAGATATGGCAAACAACGGAATCGTGACCATAAGAATTTTTTTGATCGTATCTTGTTTAATATGCAAGTAGTCAGATAAAATTATACGCAAACTTCTGAAAGCAGATAAACCAGAAGAAATCGGCAATACGATTACCCCAATAATCGCCACGGTCCCTACTACATTGCCTAATAGCAGTACAGATACTTGGTTAACCACTGCAGATGGAGTACCAGCATTGATCATTTGGCTGAGTGTTTGTCCATCAAATAGAGACATAGAAGCTGCGGCCCAAATCATAGCAATCACACCTTCTGCAATCATCATGCCATAGAAAGTAAACCGTCCTTCTCTTTCGTTTGTACTGGTTCTTGATACCATTGGAGCTTGTGTAGCATGAAACCCTGATAATGCTCCGCATGAAATGGTAAAGAAAATGGCTGGGAAAATAGGAGTTCCTTCGGGATGAAAGTTTTGCATTGTGTTTAAAGTAAGATTTGGAATCGCGTGATTTCCAAATAGCAGACTAAGCCCGATTGCAATTGTACTAATAATTAAAATACCGCCAAACCAAGGATATACTTTTCCCATGGCTTTATCGATTGGTAAAATTGTTGAAATAATATAATACACAAAAATCAATAAGACGACTATTCCTCCTGTTAACCAACTAGGTGTAATGCTTTCAATCAAGCTGGCAGGAGACGTCACAAATACCGTACCCACTAACATTAACAGCAGCATAGCAAAAATATTGACCACATGTTTGACCGGTTTGCCTAAATACTTGCTGGCTAATTCTGGCAGTTGTGCTCCGTTATTACGCAGTGAGATCATCCCAACCATATAATCATGTACAGCCCCGCCAAAAATACAGCCGATAATAATCCAGATATAAGCTACTGGTCCATACAAGGCTCCCATGATGGGGCCAAAAATCGGTCCAGTTCCGGCAATATTCAATAACTCAATAATAGCATTTTTTGCTTTCGACATGGGAACAAAATCATACCCGTCTTTTAACATTTCTGCCGGGGTTGCACGATCAGGATCAATTGAAAAATTCTTTTCAATGTACTTGCCATACGTAAAATAACCTAGAATCAATAAGATAATGCCTCCAACTAACGTTACCATCTTTTTTTCCTCCTTTTACGATCTGTTTGTAACCCTTTTCATTTAATGTCTCTATTTTACTAAAAGAAGATTTACAAAGAGGAATTTCCAGTCGAAATGACCTTATTTCATGATGAGATGCACGATATCCACTGCGAAATACAGTTCCACTTAAAAATCAAAAAACTCTTCAGTCAGTGTATTTGTCACAATGGCTGAAGAGTTTTCCTATTGAGCTATTCGGTTAAAAGAAATTTTGTTTCTTTAAACCTACTCGGACTATTTAAAGTAGTTGATTCCCATAGCGGCTTTGACTTCTGATAAGGTTTGAGCCGCCACTTTTTCAGCAGACTCACTGCCAGCTTTCAACATCCGGCGCACTCCTTCTTTATCTGCAGCAAACTGTTCCCGATTTTCTCGGATGGGTTTCAAAAAATCCTGTAAAATTTCATTCAGGTACAACTTGATTTTCACGTCTCCTAAACCACCTTGCTGGTAGTGTTCTTTTAGAGATTGGATTTTAGCTTTGTCTGTTCCAAAAACATCTAAATACGTAAAGACTACATTGCCTTCTACTTTTCCTGGATCGTTTACATGGATATGATTTGGATCTGTGTACATGCTCATAACTTTTTTCTTGATTTCGTCTGACGAGTCGGACAAGTAAATACCATTGTTTAAAGATTTACTCATTTTGCCTTTGCCATCAATGCCGACCAATCTTTCTTGACCTTTATCCGGCAGAATGCTTTCAGGCATCACTAATGCATCTGTATTGTAAATGCGGTTAAAATCTCTGACAATTTCTCTTGTTTGTTCAATCATAGGACTTTGATCTTCGCCGACTGGCACATGTGTTCCTTTAAACGCCGTGATATCTGCTGCCTGGCTGACTGGATACATAAAGAAGCCGGCCGGAATGCTTTCTCCAAAATTCTTTTCATTGATTTCCGATTTAACTGTCGGGTTTCGTTTCAAACGCGAAACAGTCACTAAATTCAAATAATACATCGTCAGTTCTGACAATTGCGGAATTTGAGACTGCACAAAAATAGTTGATTTAGTCGGGTCTATCCCAACTGCCAGGTAGTCCAATGCGACTTCAAGCAAACTGTCTTGAATTTTTTTAGGATTCTTGGCATTATCAGTCAGAGCTTGTTGGTCTGCAATCATAATAAAATTTTTATTTTCTGGATCGTTTTGCAACATTACACGATTCTTTAAAGAGCCGACATAATGTCCTAAATGCAGTTTTCCGGTTGGTCTGTCGCCTGTTAAAATAACTTTGCTCATTATTTCTTTCCTCACTTTTTATCAGTTTCGTTTTTTGTCTTCTCTATCATAACATATCCTCATTCATTCCTATGATACATTTGCTGGAAAATAGTAAAAAAGCACCTAAAAAGTTTTTTTTACTTTGGACCTTATTGTTTTATTCCATTCTTTTTCTTTGCTATGCTAAATGTATCATTTCACCTTTAGGAGGAATAAAATGAACAAGTATCTTAAGTTTGGCTTAATGATTGCTACTTCTACTCTAGTCATGTACGCTATGATGTTTTTCAATGTCTTTCAATTGGATCATATTTTTTTCAGCGAAACGCGTGTGTATATGGCATTCATGATGGGTGCTGCCATGGCCATTATTATGCTATTATTTATGTGGAATATGTATACAAATAAAAAGGCAAATATGTTGATTTTATTGGTCAGTCTGGTTGTTTTTGGAGGATCTCTTGGTCTTGTAAGGAGCCAAGCAACGATTGAAGACACTTCTTGGCTAAAAGCCATGATTCCACATCACTCGATTGCAATACTCACTAGTGAACGGGCCCATCTGTCAGATCCACGGGTTCAAGAGCTTGCTAAAAAAATCAGTAAAGCACAACGTGATGAAATTAAACAAATGAAAGAATTGATTGAAGATCTTGAAAATTCTGATTAGGCTGTTTACTTACTTAAGAGTATTCTAGTGTAACAGCTGGTCAAATCGAAAAAATAAGCATTATTATTATTTTTCTACAGCTATTTGTATTAAAATGGAAGCGCAATATACATTAGATCAGAGGAGGAAATTTTTAATGATGAAAGAAAAAACATTTGTATTTCACAATGGTGTGGAAATCCCATATATCGGTTTTGGTACTTGGCAAATTCCTAATGAGGAAGCTTATGATGCCGTAACGATGGCGCTTAAAAATGGCTATACTCATATCGATACCGCTTTAGCTTATCATAATGAAGAAAACGTTGGGAAAGCCATCAAAGACTTTGGTATCTCACGAGAAAATATTTTTCTAACTAGTAAACTACCTGCACAAATCAAAGGCTATGACGAAACTTTAAAAGCTTTTGAGGAAACTCTTACAAATTTGGGAATGGATTACCTAGACCTTTACCTCATCCATGCACCATGGCCATGGGATGAAAAAGGAAAAGATTGCACAGCAGAAAATATTCAGACATGGAAAGCAATGGAAAAATTGTACCATGAGGGTAAAATTCGAGCTATTGGTGTTTCTAACTTTTCAGAATCGGATATTCAAGCATTGATTGATGCCTGTGAAATCGTTCCGATGGCCAACCAAATTCCTTTCTATATCGGCCGTGATCAAGAAAATCTGTTGAATTATTGTAAAAAACATAAAATTGTTGTTGAAGCTTATTCACCTTTAGCAACAGGAGAAATACTCAATAGTTCAGCAATCAAAGAAATGGCCCAAAAATATAATGTCACGCCAGCTCAATTGTGTATTCGTTACTGTTTGGAACGAGAAACACTGCCTCTTCCAAAATCAACTCACGAAGAACGAATTATCGAAAATAGCCAATTGGATTTTCATATCTCAGATGAAGATATGGAAAAATTAAACGCTATTGAAGACGTGCGTAAAAAATAATTTTTCGACATCAGCAGAATGCAAAAAAAGGAAAGACCCATTTTTATTAGGGCTTTCCTTTTTTTGTAGGGCAGGAATTCATAACATCTCCCCATGTCTTAAATGTCTAGCAGGCTTATTCCAATTTTATTATTTCCCCATTAGTGTATAAACTACAAGATACACATTCAAGAAAATAATGACGACGGTGGCTATCCAGGCAATCACTTTCACCCATTTTGAGTTAACAAAACTCCCCATCTTGTGTTTATCGCTGGTAAACAACACCAAGGGAACGAGAGCAAACGGCAATTGCATACTCAAAATAACTTGGCTTAATATCAATAACTCAGCTGTACCGTTTTCTCCAGCAATCAGCGTAACAATAAACACTGGAATAACTGCTATCAGCCGAGTGATAACACGGCGTACCCATGGTTTGACTCTAAGATGGATAAAACCTTCCATGACGATTTGACCGCTTAAAGTTCCTGTAATGGTCGAATTTTGTCCAGAAGCCAGCAATGCTACAGCAAATAGTGTACTAGCAATGGATGCTCCAACTGCCGGTGCCAATAAAGCGTAAGCATCTTCAATGCCGTTGATCACGTGTCCGCTGTTATAAAAAGCAGCTGCTCCTAAAATCAAAATCATCGAATTGATAAAGAAAGCGACTGTCAAAGAAAAGACAGAATCGATCCGCGCGAAAGTAACTGCTTCTTTTTTCCCTTCTTCTGTCCGTTCGTAACTTCTTGTTTGAATAATAGAAGAATGTAAGTATAAATTATGCGGCATAACTGTGGCTCCTAAAATACCTAAGCCCATAAACAGCATATTGGTATTGGTAACAATTTCAGTCTGCGGCAAGTACCCTTTCAATAATTGGACTGCATCCGGATGGGACAAAAAGATTTCGTAACCAAAAATCATAAAAATGGTGGCCATCAATACGGTCACAATACTTTCAATGATTCGGAAATTGCGTTTTTGCAGTAACAATAACAATAAGACATCTAGTGTGGTAATCGTAACTCCCAGTAATAAAGGGATATTGAATAATAATTTTAAGGCAATTGCTGAACCGATCACTTCAGCAATATCCGTTGCAATAATAGCCAATTCTGTTAAAATCCATAAGAAGAAAGAGGTTTTCTTTCCAACTGAGGCACTCGTGGCCTGTGCCAAATCTTTACCTGTAGCAATCCCAAGCCGGGCCGCCATCTCCTGCATCAACATGGCAATCAAACTAGCAATCAGGATCACACTCAATAAAGTATAGCCGAATTCTGAACCGCCTGCTATTGACGTTGCCCAATTACCTGGATCAACATACCCGACAGCAATCAATGAACCTGGCCCCATAAA
>NZ_DAMDAK010000039.1:10664-11575 GCF_032094055.1 Carnobacterium sp. | reverse complement strand
ATCGAGCTGTTTGCTTCTTCTAAACTTACGTTATCTACTTTTCTTATCCATCCATTTTTGGACGGCTTTTTTTTATTCCCCATTTCTTACTCACCCTCCTCCCTTTGATCTTGTTCTTTTCATACGTTACTGTCATTTTAGTTTGCTCATTCTTTTTTGTAAAGTTTATTTAGCTGGCTTTTACTTACAACAGATAGAAAGAGTAAATAGGTCTCCTCATTTTGAGGTTCTGCACTACACAGTAGTTGTGAATTAGGGTAGAATTAGAGTTAGTTAATGCATTTATCGACAAACTAAAAAAAGAGGTCTTAAAAAATGAAAAAAAGAAGAATTTTTGAAATTATTCAAATTGGACGCAACACAGATTTTATCAGTCGTTTGTTTGATTTTACCATTGTCTTAGCTATTTTGTTGAATTTAGGATTAGCTATTTTTTCTACTTTTGACAGTTCAGCTAATTACACCTCTATTATTTATACCATTGAGGCTGTCAGTGTTATTCTATTTACTATTGAATATGGATTAAGAATATGGACTGCTGATTATCTTTACCCTGCTGCTTCAAAAGGCAAAGCTAGAATGAAATACATGTTCTCTTTTACCGGATTGGTTGACTTATTATCCTTTTTCCCATTTTACTTGCCGTTCTTTTTCCCAAGCGGAACGGTAGCCTTCCGGGTTTTCCGAGTTATCCGTATTTTCCGTTTATTCCGCATCAACAATTACTATGATTCATTAAACCTCATTACAGATGTTTTAAAAAGCAAAAAGCAACAACTGCTATCTTCAGTTTTCATCGTCTTTATTTTGATGATTGCTGCTTCATTAATTATGTATAACCTTGAACATGCCGCCCAACCGGATGTTTTTGCCAATGCTTTTTCTGCTTTCTGGTGGGCTTCTTCTTCTTT
>NZ_DAMDAK010000039.1:8680-10654 GCF_032094055.1 Carnobacterium sp. | reverse complement strand
GCATTCATTCAACATAAAAGACGAGGAAATTACTGTCCGCACTGTGGAGAGAAATTAGACTGAAATAAGGCCATAACTCAGTAAAATATGAGTTATGGCCTTATTTTTCTTTTCTTATTTGTATAAAAAAACTAGCAATTTTTTCCGTTTTCAGCAATCACTTTTTGATACCAATAGTAACTGTCTTTTTTATAGCGATTCATTGTCTTTCCTTCTTCTTCGTCACGGTCCACATAAACAAAACCATAGCGTTTTTGGTATCCGTTTAACCAGCTTAATAAATCTGTATATGACCATGTGCAATAACCAAGAACCGTTGCTCCATCGGTAATCGCTTCTCGAATCGCATGGACATGACTTTCTAGGTAATTGATTCGGTAATCATCATGAATTTGATTATCTTCCGTCAATTTGTCGTATTCACCTAAGCCATTTTCTGTAATCATCACAGGAATCCGGTAACGACTAATGATTCGGCGCAGAGCAATGCGTAAGCCTTGCGGATCTATTTCCCAATCCCAATTCGTCCGTTCAACAAATGGATTTTCAACTCGTTTAGATACTCCTGGTGTCCCAGACTCTTCACTAGAGCCTTTCTCCCCAGTTGTATTCATCTTACCTAGGCCTACACCATCTGTTGGATTAAAAACATCTGTCGCACTTTGATAATAATTGATCCCTAGAAAATCTGGTTTAGCTGCAGCTAATAGCTCTTCATCGCCTGCTTCGAACGTAGGTGCCAATCCTCTATCTTTCAGGTACTTCATTGCAACGATTGGATATTTTCCGTACAAGTAAACGTCCATCCAAAAATTGGCATTTAATTCTTCCGTATCTTCAGCTGCTAAGACATTCACTGGGTTGCTGTCCAATGAATAATTCGGAGTATAGGCGAAGCTTGGTCCAATTTTGCCAGGCATTTCCATATCATGGAATTTTTTAATCACAGAAGCATTTACTAAGTTGGCAATGTGATTCACTTCATAGAAACGTTTTGGATCCGTTACACCAGGCGGGTGAGCAGCCATTAAATAACCTAATGAAGTAAAAATGTTTTGTTCATTTAAACTGACCCAATAATTTACTTTGCCGCGAAATGCTTCAAAAAGAGTTGTCGCATAATTTGTAAAGTCTTCAATTATTTTACGTGATTCCCAGCCTTGGTATTCGTCTTGCAGTGCTTGCGGTAAATCCCAATGGTAAAGAGTCAGCATAGGTTCAATATTATGCGCGATCAATTCATCGACTAAATCTTTATAAAATTGAAGTCCTGCTTCGTTGATTTCTCCGCGTCCATTAGGGAAAATTCGTGTCCAAGCTACTGAAAAACGATACGTTTTTAATCCTTGTTCAGCCATTAAAGCAATATCTTCTTTATAGCGATGATAATGATCAACAGCTACATTGCCATTAGTTCCTTTAAATGTTTTATTTGGAATGCGAACAAATTCGTCCCAAACCGAGACTCCTTTTCCATCTTCATTCCAAGCTCCTTCTACCTGATAAGCGGCAGAAGCTGATCCCCAAAGAAAATCCTCAGGAAACTGGTCTAATTGTTTGTGTTCCATTCTGTCAGCCCTTTCTAGTTGGTCCTTCTTTTTAAGAATACCATTAATAGCGCTTCCTTTCAAAAGAAATCATTATTTTGACTATGTTTTTTTAATATTTGACTATACTTTAAAAAGAAACAGGATAAATTCACTATGAACAGAAAAAATTTTAGGTAGACACGGATCGGGGAGCAACGCTTCTTATGTCAAATCAAGTTGCGTGCCTTAAGAGCTAAAATTTCCTACCTTTAGGTCACGATAACTCAATTATGTGCTTTTCGGTATTCACCCGAAAAGGTCTGATTGGAAGTATTAAAAAAGCAGCTAAAATAGAAAATTTTGCTGCTTTCTATTAAACTAATGATATCAGGTAAATAGCCTACAAAATTTAAAGGAGAAAAACGATGACTAAACTTAATTTACA
>NZ_DAMDAK010000039.1:7252-8670 GCF_032094055.1 Carnobacterium sp. | reverse complement strand
CAAGCCGCTACTATAGAAACCGCTACTCTTGGAATGGGGTGTTTCTGGGGACCAGACAGCCGATTTGGTCATCTTCACGGTGTGATTCGCACACGTGTCGGTTATGCTGGCGGCACTTCAGATAATCCCACTTATAGAAACATCGGAATCATACAGAAACAATTGAAATCGACTTTGACCCCAGTCGCCTTTCTTATAGAGACATTTTGGCTATTTTCTGGCAAAACCACGATGCCGTTAAGGATCGCCACTTTAAGGAACGCCAGTACCTTTCTCTTTTGCTTTATCATAATGAAAAACAACAAGCAATCGCACAACAAGTTAAAGCTGAACAAGAACATGAAACTGGAAAAAAGATTCAGACAGAGTTTCAACCGTATACTGCTTTTTATCGAGCAGAAGAGCGCCACCAAAAATATTTTTTAAATCGTTTCCCTAAAGCAGTAGAGACTATTCTGCCACTCTTTCCAGATTATACGACTTTCGTTGACTCAACGATTGCTGCACGTTTAAATGGTTTTGTGAGAGAATTCGGCACATTAGCTGATATTAAAGCAGAAATCAGCCAATGGGGACTTGACCCCAACAGTTATAGCATACTGGAGACAGCTTTGACCAACATCAAATGGTGATCCATCGCCTTATTTAGTATGATTGCAGCGGCTTTCCCTGCTGCTAAATAAATAAAAACTTACTTCTTCGTCTTTTGGCAAAGGCTTTGATGAATAGCTAGCTAGACTTGCTGATTCCCACTTTTTCAACTTAACTTTTAAAATTTGCTTTCTTCAATGCTCATTACTACTACTCTTTTGGTTTTTAGTGTTACAATACTTATAGAGTGTTTCTTTTGCTTGTAAGTTGATTTGCAGATAACTAAAAGAAACAAGAATTATGATAAAGGAGTGGGAAGAATGCAAGAAAGTCAATTAGAAAAAGTCAGAAATGGTAAAGGATTTATTGCAGCACTTGATCAAAGCGGCGGCAGTACTCCAAAAGCTTTAGCAATTTATGGTGTCATGGAAGATGCTTATTCATCTGAAGATGAAATGTTTGATCTGGTACACGAAATGAGAACGCGTATCATTACTGCGCCAGCTTTTAGTTCTGATTACATTCTTGGTGCTATTCTTTTTGAACAAACAATGGATCGCAAAATCGAAGGTATGCACACTGCCGATTACTTGGCTGAGAAAAAAGGGATCGCTCCATTCTTAAAAGTCGATAAAGGTTTGGCAGACAGCTCAAATGGCGTCCAATTAATGAAACCAATGCCTGATTTAGATGAATTGCTCAAAAGAGCGAATGAACGTCATATTTTCGGTACGAAAATGCGTTCCGTAATCAAAGAAGCCAACCCAGAAGGCATTAAAGCAGTGGTTGACCAACAATTTGAAGTTGGAAAACAAATCATTGCTGCT
>NZ_DAMDAK010000039.1:2766-7242 GCF_032094055.1 Carnobacterium sp. | reverse complement strand
TGAACCAGAAGTAGATATTTATAGTAAAGAAAAAGAAAAAGCTGAAGAAATTCTTTGTGAAGAATTGAAAAAACATTTAGATGAATTGCCTGAAGAAGATAACGTGATGCTGAAGGTGACTATTCCAACAGTAGCCAACACGTATGAAAAATTGGCTCAACACCCTCGTGTTGTCCGCGTTGTTGCTTTATCTGGTGGTTATTCACGTGACGAAGCTAATGAAAAATTAAAAGAAAATAAAGATTTGATTGCCAGCTTCTCAAGAGCATTGAGCGAAAACTTAAATGTCGATCAATCTGATGAAGAATTTAATGAAACACTTAAAGAAGCCATCGAAGCCATTTATGATGCTTCTGTAAACAAAAAATAACTGTTCTTCTTCATACACTAACAAAAAATGATCGCTAAAAACAAATACCATCCTGCTTCTGTTTATACCAGAAGCAAGATGGTATTTTTGTAGAGTAAGGTATGACAATTTTTTTGCATTCGTTGTCTAGCGAGTCAACTAAAATAGGATCGCATCTGCTCTCTCGACTACTGTTCAACTTCTACGCTGTACTTCGCGCATCTTGCCTGTATCCAACTAAAGCTGGAAGTCTCCTAGCTATTTTGCTTTGTGTTGCTTATTTTATTAATAAGGTTATTTATTAGTCAAATGGCTTCTTGTTGTGTTGCTCATTTCGTCAATAAGATTGTTTATTAGTCAAATGGACTCTTGTTGTGTTGCTCATTTCGTCAATAAGATTGTTTATTAGTCAAATGACTCTTGTTGTGTTGCTCATTTCGTCAATAAGAGGACAAGCCGCCAGTCAAGTTGGACTCAAGAGAAGATAAATAAAGCAAAAACCTATAAATCAAGTTTTATCTTTTCTATAAAAGAACCCCATATAAATTATTATCAAACCATTTCTTTCAAAAGGGTCTTTGAAAGAAATAATTTTTGGTTTGGCAAGTCGTCAACGTACTCCATTCGCATAGTGCCTACTTTTTGTATTTTTACAGTATGCTTTTCAATTTTTTATTATTCTTATCCCACTAATTGTTTTCTTTCGTTGTAAAACCCTTTGTAAGCTAAGTAACTAGCAATAACGGAGGCTATACTTGTCGTCGAAAGAAGCATAAAAGTTACCATGATTTGGTATTTTATTGCATGAGCCGGATCTACACCCGCAAACATTAATCCGGACATCATTCCCGGCAAGCTCACCAATCCTACTGTTTTAGCGGAATCGATAGTTGGCGACATTCCTGCTTTAATGCTATCTCGTACGATAGAAATTGAAGCTTGTTTTAAATCAGCCCCCAAAGCTAGCTTTTCCAAAACTTGTTGGCGTTGATCTGTAAACTTACTATTCAAATTTCGATAACAAATCCCAATAGCAATCATAGAATTACTAGCAATCATTCCTGAAATAGGTACGACTTGAGAAGGTGTAAAAGCTACTGAACCAGACAGCAGCAAAATAGCTAAGGTCAAAGCTGTAGCTGTCATAATAGCCAGAAAAGAAATGGTAAAAGCTTTAGGGATCCCTTGACTTCTTTTAGCTGCATTATATGAAGCATTAAAAACAATAACCAGAGCCATCATCAAGGTAACGAATACGTTATCTAATTTAAAAATGTAGCCTAGTACATACCCTACGATTACCAACTGAATAACAGCGCGGAAAACGCCCCATAAAATATCTTTTCCTAGATCTAATTTTTCTTTATAAACTACTCCTAGTGCAACTAAAACCAGACCTGTGGCAAATAATAAAGACGTGTTGCTGATCTCTAACTGCATCTTTTCCCCTCCGCTTCTCCATTGACAATTTCTATTATTCGGTTAGCAGCTGAAATCTCAGCAGGATTGTGTGTCACCCATAAGACCGTAATTTGTTCTTTTTGATTCATTTCTTGAATTAAACACTTAATAATCTGCTGATTTTTTGCATCTAATGCACTCGTTACTTCATCTAACAACAAAACTTTTGGAGTGATCAATAGACTGCGAATCAAAGCAATGCGCTGTTTTTCACCACCAGATAACTCATTGATATTTTTTGTCAGATATACTTTATCCAATCCAACTTTATGTAAGTAATCGATAGCTTTTTTAGAATCAAATTTTTTGTCCCTAATAACATAAGGAAAAGCTAAATTTTCTTGTACAGTTTGGCCAAATAAAACAGCTGTTTGAAAACAATAAGAAACTTCTTTTCGGTAATCAATTGGATCATACTCTGTTAAAGATTTTCCTTGATACTCGACTATTCCCGTTGTTGGAGAAAGCATTGTAGCAATAATTTTTAAAAGAGTGCTCTTTCCACTTCCGGATGGTCCAGTGATTGTCACAAACTCACCCTTTTCAACAGAAAAATCAATACCTTTCAAAATAACTTGATCTTTTACTTCAAAACCAAGTTGGCTTAGATTAATAATCGGTTCACTCACTCTTCTCCCTCCTCTTTTTTATCATTTATTGATTGAAAGCTAACCTTTCTATTCTCATCCGCTTAATTTTAACATATATTTCCTTCTGTTTTTTATGGAAACCTAAAAAAGAGGGATTAGGACATTGTCCCAACCCCTTTTCAAAATTTTTAAATAACTTCGCCTTTCCAAGCAGAGATGCCGCCCATCACATTTACTACCTGATAGCCTTCTTGTGCTAATTGTTGGCAAGCTATTGCAGAACGTCCGCCAGAATGGCACATGACATAATATTCTTGGTTTTTATCCAATTGTGTTGTCCCAACAGGAAATGCACTTAACGGTAAATGAACTGCTCCTTCTACATGTCCATTATTCCATTCATCCATTTCACGGACATCGATCAAAGGAATAGTTTCGTTTTTCCATTTTTGTTCAAATTCTGGCATGGATATGGAGTTATACATTATTTTTCCACCTTTTCTGCATTTATTGTTGAGTAAAGAGCAAAAGCTCCATCTAGGTTTTTAACTGCATAGCCTTCTTGTTTTAATAACCGTTCCGCAATATAGCTGCGTTGCCCGCTATGACAGCTAACAATAATAGGTTGGTCTTTTGATAATTCTGTCATCCGTTCCCGCAAGCTGTCCAATGGAATATTAACAGAATCTTTTAAGCGGCCATTATTTTCTAATTCACTTTCATTACGAACATCTAATAACAGATATCCTTCTTTTTGTTTTTCTTCTAGTTCATACCATTGAATGGATTCAGAAATTCCTTCGATCACATTGAGTGCTGCGTATCCAGCCATATTAACTGGATCTTTAGCTGATCCAAATGGTGGTGCATAGGTAAATTCTAGTTCTGGCAAGTCATGCACGGTTAATCCAGCTTTAATTGCCGTTGCAATAATATCTATCCGTTTATCTGCACCATCTTTTCCAATTGCTTGTGCCCCGTATATTTTTCCATTTATCGGGTGGAATAACAATTTCAATAAAATTATGTTCGCATTCGGATAATAACTTGCATGACTCTTTCCTTGAATATGAATGACATCATACGTTTTATCGGCTTGTTTTAATTGACGTTCATTTAAACCTGTTGAAGCAGCTGCCAAATCAAACACACGGACAATAGCGGTTCCGATGCTGCCTTTATTTTTACGTGGCAAGCCGCTAATCACATCTGCCACTTGTCTTCCTTGTCGATTTGCTGGTGAAGCAAGAGCAATCAATGCATCTTCGCCAGTGACTTGTTGTTTCACAATAATCGCATCGCCGACTGCATAGATATCTTTTTGACTAGTTTCATATTGTTCATTTACTAAGATTCCTCCGCGAAGACCCGTTTCTATTCCTGCCGTTTTAGCTAGTGCTGATTCTGGAGAAACACCGACAGACATCAAAGTCAGATCACTTACCAAGCGTTCGCCATTTTCTAAAACAACCGTTTTGCCTTCATCTTCAAAAGCTGTTGCTCCCAATCCAGTATACAACTGAATCCCATGAGCTTTTAATTCATTTGTGATATAGGCTGCCATTTCCTCATCAAAAGGAGGCAAAACATGCGGTGCTTTTTCAACAATCGTTACGTCTAAGCCACGGCTGACTAAACTTTCTGCCATTTCTAAGCCAATAAAACCTGCTCCAATTACAACAGCTTTTTTAGGTTGATATTGCTCAATGAATTCTGTGATTCCATCAACATCCGGCACAGAGCGCAACGTAAAAATATTTTTAGCTTCTTCTATTCCATCGGCAGGCGGAACAACTGGTCTTGCACCAGGAGAAAGAATCAGCTTATCATAAGATAACGTATATTCTTCCTCAGACGACTTAACATAAACTTCTTTCTTTTCCGCATCAACAGAAAGTGCTTCGCTATTTGGACGAACGTCTAATGCAAAACGAGCTTGAAGTTGTTCAGGTGTTTGAACCAGCAAGTCACTGCGTTCTTCAATATCTCCTGCTATATAATAAGGCAGGCCACAATTAGCAAAAGAGACATGAGGTCCTTTTTCCAGCACAATAATGTCAGCTTTTTCATTTAAAC
>NZ_DAMDAK010000039.1:1684-2756 GCF_032094055.1 Carnobacterium sp. | reverse complement strand
CATTCCACCTCGTACATTAATAACATCATATCCGTTAGCCAACAATATCTTAGTAGCACGTTTACTGCGCATACCAGATTGGCAAATCACATAGGTCGTTTCTTTAGGCAAGTATTTGTCAACTTTTCTTAAAGGCACATTTTTCGCCCCAGAAATATGACCGCCAGAAAACTCATGCGGTTCACGTACATCAATAATTGAGGGTCTTTCAATCAACTTACTTTCTAATTCACTTGTCGAAATAGAGGGGGTTCTTTTAAAAAACATCTTATTCCTCCTATCCATGGTAATTTACTGTTGCAGGTACTGGTTTTACTGAAGATTCCTTTTGTATTTATTTATTAACAGAAGGCTGTGTTTAATATAGGATCTTTTTTCATACCTTTCAATACACACAGAATTATCCCTGAGGGGGTATAATTTGTAAAGCTTTTTGTTTCCTTTCTGATCAAAAAAAAACAGAAAAGAGATATCGTGAGATATGTCTTTTCCGTTTTTGATTAAGATAAGCACTGGCGAAATCTGAATTGTCGCAGCTAACATTCCTACTCTGTTTCCATTATTGATCCAACCACCTTGTTTCTTCCTTGATTTTTAGCAGCATAAAGGCACCGATCAGCTAATCGAAAGAGCTTTTTCATATCTTTGTTTTGTGAGGACGCGGCCAAACCAACTGAAATAGTCATATGGATACCATCTCCATTTTCTAATAAAAACTCCTTACCCGCTACGCTTGCCCTAATTTTTTCCGCTACTCTTTTTTGCTCGACATAAGGTAAATCATTTACAATCAAACAAAACTCCTCACCGCCGACACGATAAACTAATTCTTTATCTGGAGCTTCGACTTTTAAAATCGTAGCTAGTTGTCGTAAAATGAAATTACCATTTGCATGTCCATAAGTATCATTGATCCATTTAAAATGATCAATATCCAACATGATAAATGCTGTATTTCTGATCGCTTTATCTTCTTGAAACAGCTGCCACTTTTTATTAAATTCACGCATATTGTATAAACCAGTCAAAAAATCTACTTTTGCCTGTTCTTTTTCTTCCAAATACAAAAAAA
>NZ_DAMDAK010000039.1:0-1674 GCF_032094055.1 Carnobacterium sp. | reverse complement strand
AAGATTTTTTCGCAAGTCTTCAATAAAAGCGGTTACCATAACCACTACGATGGTAGAAAGGAATAACAAGCTGCAGAAAATAAGAACGCAGAATAAAAAGTCTTCATATAAAAAATATAAGTTCACCGCGCTAGCTGAAACACAAATGGCATTGAGGAACAACAAGACAACATAATGATTAAACCGCTGAGATAACTTTTTGCTTATAACCGGCAAAACCAACCCCAACACCATATACATAATGGCGGCCTGAATCGAAGCAGGGTTAACTCCTAACAAAAAACGAAGTGCTGATATCAAGAATACGGTTGGAATAGAAATTGAAAAGCCAAAATAATACACTAACAAAATCAAAATAATGTGTCTTAAATCTAATTTGACCTCTTGAGGGAGACTAACTGAAAAAAGCATTAAGAGAAAGCTCGTCATGCTGGACATCAAAACCATACTAACCTTTTGCTTTAAACTTAGCGTATAATTTTTTTCCATAGGAATTAGTTTAACAAAAATATAAGACGCAGTACTAAGAATAGAAATATTTGCGATAATATCTAAAAAAATAGTTCTTAGCATAATTGTTCCTCCAATCAGCCAGGCATAGTAGACAAAAAAAGTGATTTAATTAGTTACATATTAACGACATTTTTTTATACATTTTGAAGGTTTTCCAAAATGATACCCTTGTTGAAGCACTATCCCTTGTTCTTTCAATCCGTCACTTGTTTCTTGATCTTCAATTCCTTCTACAATCAAATCAAGATGATAGTCTTCAGCAAATTTTTTCCACGCTTGTAGGAAAAAATTCAGTGTTTCTTCTTTTAAATTTTTTTTATTGCATTTTACGATTGAAAATTTAATTTGATCTAGATATGAGGTGTATTTTAAAACTTCATCTAAGGAGTTTTTCCCTGAACCAACATCATCCAATGCGATACGATACCCTTTTGCTTTAATTGAAGCAAAAATTGACTGCAGATTTTGATCAACCGTTAAGGCATCTATGTTTTCCATTGAAGCTGCAAATAAGGGTAAGTCTTCAGTTACTTCTATGATCAGCTGTTCAGCGTATGGTTCCATTCTGGTTAAAAAAAGATGAGTTTCCAAATAAAATAATTGTCTAGGTGCAAAATTAATAGAAAATTGGACTGTTGGAAATACACGCATCAATTGCATCAATTCATTTTGAAACCAATTTAAAAAACGATTGTGTTCTTTTTTATGATGAATCACTTTTTCCATTCTCTTTGCTGGATAATACGGGTTTTGTTCTTTATTTCTTAATAAAATTTCATATCCCATAACTTGATGGTTTTTCACATCAACTTTAGGCTGGAAATGAAACTGAAATTCATCCATTTGAAGACCTCCCTTAATACTACTTATATCGGTCATTTACAAGGGAAAATAAGACAATGAACTGACTCTTTTTTAGTACCAATCAATTACTCTTCTGTTAAGTTTGTTTTATATAAAACATCCACGGTTTTTGCCCACATATAATCAAAAAAGTGAATCGTTGAATAATCAGCATTTTTGTCAAAAGGAGATTGTTTTAAAAGCACTTGGTGAAGCTGTTCAGCATAAGCTTCTTCATGAATCAATTTAAAATAAAGAGTAGCTAAAGCATAGACCGCACTTGATTCATAAGCCACAGCCGGTGTGAAATCTGTTCTA
>NZ_DAMDAK010000038.1:21356-21594 GCF_032094055.1 Carnobacterium sp. | reverse complement strand
CGTAAAGATGCTGTCTGGTCAAACGGAGAAGCAGTCAGCGCGGATGATTTTGTCTATGCATGGCAAAAAGTAGTGGATCCAGAAACAGCTAGCGGCTACGCTTATATGTACGATGGGTTGATTCAAAATGCAACTGAGATCATCAATGGTGAAATGGAACCGGCTGATTTAGGGATCGAAGCGGTTAGCGAGAATGAGCTGAAAATTACGTTGGTTCAGCCAACGCCTTATTTTGACC
>NZ_DAMDAK010000038.1:16829-21279 GCF_032094055.1 Carnobacterium sp. | reverse complement strand
AACGTGATCAAAGAAGTCTCAACTGAGTTGAATTTGTATGAAAACGGCAATACCGATATCGCTACCTTGACTGGCTCATTTGTCGAACAGTACAAAAATGATCCCGATATTGTCACAACTTTACAAGCAGTTACATTTTATATTGAAATGAATAATCTTAATAATGGCGAAGCGACCCCTCTGAACAATCCACATATCCGGATGGCCATCGCTTCAGCAGTTGACAAAAAAGCGTATGTTGACAGTGTTTTACAAGATGGTTCTGATCTGATTGATGGATTTGTTCCTGCTGGATTGGCAAACAATCCGAAGACAGATGCTGATTACCGAGAAGATGCCGGAGATGTTCTTTCGTATGATATAGAAAAAGCCGAAAAAGATTGGGAAACCGGATTAGCTGAATTAGGCAAGGACCAGTTAGAATTAGAATTGATCACTTCTGATACAGAAAGTTCTAAACGATTAGCTGAATTTTTACAAAGCGAGTTAGAAAAGAACTTACCAGGCTTAACCATTAAGTTAAGAAGTATGCCATTTTCAATGAAACTAGATACGGTTCGTAAAGGAACGTATGATATGGCTGTTAACTCATGGGTCGCTGATTTTGCTGATCCAATCAACTACCTTGAGCGTTTTGATACAGATATTAACCGCATGAACTATTCAAATCCTGAAGTAGATGCGTTAATAGATAAAGCTAAAGCAACCTATAATAACGATGAGGCGCGCTGGGATACGTTAGTGGAGATTGAAAAAGTTGCCCTTGGTGAAGACGCAGCCTTAGCTCCATTGTATCAATCAGCTGAATCTTATTTATTGCGTCCGCAAGTTCAAGATATGTATAGACGGGTTTTCGGTCCAGACAGTTACAAATGGGCTTGGATCTCAGCTGAAAAATGACCATAGAAAAAAAGATAGAAGGAAAGCAGCAAGTCTGCATTTCTTCTATCTTTTCTATTGGAAACCGCTTAACCATGCAAGACATAAGCCTTTACAATAATGAAATTTAGCATTAAAGTGGAAGAGCACAGTTTTGTGAAAGCGCTTATAAAATAGGAGGTAAAGAAATGGGAAAAAAATACATTATGTCAGTCGATCAAGGAACAACGAGTACGCGAGCCATTATTTTTGATAAAAAAGGACAACCTTTATGGTCTTCACAAAAAGAGTTTACACAACACTTTCCTCAACCAGGCTGGGTAGAACATGATGCGAATGACATTTGGCTGTCTACGCTTACGGTTATTGCGGGAGTATTGATCGAATCGGGATTGAAACCGCAAGAAATAGATAGTTTAGGAATTACCAACCAACGTGAAACAACGGTAATCTGGGATAAAGAAACTGGAAAGCCGATTTACAATGCAGTTGTTTGGCAATCCAAACAAACATCTGAAATCGCAGATCAATTGACAGCTGACGGGCATAAAGAAATGATTCAAGCAAAGACCGGTTTAATTATTGACTCTTATTTTTCAGCAACTAAAGTGAAATGGATCTTAGACCAAGTCGAAGGTTCAAGAGAACGGGCTAAAAATGGTGAGTTGTTATTTGGAACGATTGATACGTGGCTGATTTGGAAACTCACTGGCGGAGAAGTTCATGTAACCGATTATACGAATGCCAGCCGGACAATGTTATTCAATATTTATGATTTAGAGTGGGACACTGACATCTTAGAATTATTGGATATTCCAAGAGAAATGCTGCCCGAAGTTAAATCTTCTTCAGAAGTTTACGGTCACACAAAACCTTATCATTTCTATGGTGCTGAAGTGCCAATTGCCGGTATCGCAGGAGACCAGCAAGCCGCTTTATTTGGACAAACAGGCTACGAAAAAGGAATGGTTAAAAACACTTACGGAACCGGGGCCTTTATCATTATGAATACCGGCAAAGAACCGATCAAATCTGAAAATGGTCTTTTAACAACCATTGCCTATGGCTTGAATGGTGAAATTACGTATGCCTTAGAAGGAAGTATTTTTGTAGCGGGTTCAGCTATCCAATGGCTACGCGATGGGTTGCGGTTCTTTAGAGAATCTCCACAATCTGAAGAGTATGCTACACGCGTTGATTCTGCAGAAAATGTCTATATGGTTCCAGCTTTTGTTGGTCTGGGAGCTCCTTATTGGGATCAAGATGCACGTGGTGCTTTCTTCGGGATTACGCGCGGAACAACAAAAGAACATATGATAAGAGCTACATTGGAATCATTGGCTTATCAAACAAGAGATGTTATTGAAACAATGAATAAAGACTCTGGTATTGAAACAAAAACAATGCGGGTCGATGGCGGAGCAGCAATGAATAATTTCTTATTGCAATTCCAAGCCGATATTTTAGGAACCACTATTGAACGTTCAAAAGTTAATGAAACGACTGCTTTAGGAGCTGCGTATTTAGCCGGATTGGCTACTGGTTTTTGGAAAGACCAAGCAGAAATTAAAGAATATTGGGAAAGTAATGGGGTGTTTGAACCAGAAATGGCAGAAGATCTTCGTGAAAATCTTTATGATGGCTGGAAAGAAGCAGTAGCTGCCACACAAGCTTTTAAACACAAACCATTGAGAAGAAAAGTTGAGTAGTCCCTCGCCTGTCAACAAGTAGATAAAAGAAAAGGGATGATCTGTATGCTGTTTTCAGTAAAGATAAGAACAGCCAATATAGAGAAATTAAAATGCCTGCCATTGAAGAAAGGGCACGGTTCTATAACTGGATAAATCGACCAAAAAGGCTTTGACAGCTGAATTGGAAGAAAAAATCAACGCCTTTAATCTTTCAAAAAATGTAGAATAGAAGGGAGAAATAGAAAATGGATACATCCGTTTGGTTGCAAATGCTCGGAGAATTTATTGGTACCTTGGTTTTAGTATTAATGGGGGACGGTGTTGTAGCCGCCAATTCTTTGCGGAAATCAAAAAGTGAAAACGCGGGTTGGGTCACTATTGCACTTGGCTGGGGAGCAGCTGTAACATTAGGTATTTATGCTTCCAGCTTCTTAAGCTTGGCACATTTGAACCCTGCCGTTTCAATTGCAATGGCTGTTGCAGGGGAATTCAGCTGGTCATTAGTACTGCCTTACAGTATTGCTCAAATCGCGGGCGGCGTTGTAGGAGCGACTTTAGTTTGGTTGAATTATTACCCTCATTGGGAAGAAACCAAAGATCCAGCAACTATTTTAGGTGTCTTCTCGACTGCACCGGCAATCAGAAATACCATTTGGAATGTGTTCAGTGAAATTTTAGGAACGGCTGTTTTAGTGTTTTCATTATTAGTTTTTACGAGAGGCGACTTTACAGATGGATTGAATCCAATTGTTGTCGGTCTCTTAATTGTTTCGATTGGTCTATCCTTAGGCGGATCCACTGGTTATGCCATTAATCCAGCACGTGATTTAGGACCAAGAATTGCACATCAGTTATTGCCGATTAAAAACAAAGGAAATTCTGATTGGGGCTATTCATGGGTTCCAGTCGTTGGCCCGATTATTGGTGGAGTTCTTGCAGCGCTCTTATATTTATTGATTCCAGCCACCCAACTATAAAAAGCTCTTATTCTATCAAATACCCCGCCCTTCAAACGAAGGACGGGGTATTTGGTCTTTAATTAAATTAAAACAAATTGTCGGTTATTTTACGACCAATGCTTTCAATTGGTCTTCAACGGCTTCAAGCGGGGCTTCTGCCTGCAGTAAAGCAGCAGCTGTATAAGCTCCTTCAACAAAAGCAGCGTCATAAAAAGTAACTTGTTTATCAGACATTTCAATTGCTAGCTCTAAATTCATTTTGGCGCTGCCTAAATCATAAAAAGCAACAATTTTATCTTCTTCAAATGAATTTAAGGCTGCTTCAATTTTATCAAAACTGGTACCGACCTCTCCTTCAGACGTTCCTCCGGCAGTTTTAATCGTCACTTCCTTGGCTACTTCGTTTAATAAAGTCGCAACTCCATTTGCCAAGCCTTCTACATGCGAAACCAATAAAACACCATATTCTTTACTCATCATATACACCAGCTTCCATCATAGTCTTAAAAAGATAGCTGCTGGACATGGCCCCAGGATCAATGTGTCCGACAGAACGCTCGCCTAAGTAAGAAGCACGCCCTTTAGTTGCTTTCATCTCTTTAGTTTTTTGCACACTGTCTTCAATTAAATCAGTCGTTAAATTTTTAGCTTTGACCGCTTCAACCACTGGAACCCATTCATCAACCATCGTTTTCTCACCCGCTTCAGCTTTTCCTCTTTTTTGAATACCATCAAGCCCAGCTTCCAATAAAGTGGCTAAGTCTGTGCTGTCTTGACTGGCTTTTGCCATGCTGATAAAAGCGGAACCGTATAAAGGCCCTGAAGCTCCTCCAACTTTGCTGACTAGGGTCATTCCCGTTAACTTCAATAAAGCTGTGACATCTTCAGGTTCTTTAGCCGCAAATGCTTCATTTAGAGCGG
>NZ_DAMDAK010000038.1:14495-16819 GCF_032094055.1 Carnobacterium sp. | reverse complement strand
CGGTAGCTCCACGTGCTAAATTATTGCCATGGTCGCCATCCCCGATAGCGGTGTCTAGCTCACTTAAATACTCTTTATTTTCTAATAGTTGAGCTGTGAAGAGTGTCATCCATTTTTTCATATTTTCAAGAGAAACCATCATTTTTCCCATCCTTTCTTTCTTACCAAGCAATAGTGGTAACGGGCGCAGTTAGATAATCGAGCCATTGAGCGTCTTCCAGCTTGACTAAAGTTAATGATAAACCTTGCATATCGATAGAAGTCATATAATCGCCGACTTTTCTATAAGCTAAGGTGATTCCTTCTTCAACCAGCAGATTTTTAACATCGTTCATAAAAATAAATTGTTCCATTAAAGGAGTTCCGCCCATGCCATTGACCAGTACCGCATATTGTTCTTCTTCTTTCCACTGAAATTCTGATTTTAACCGCTCAATCAGCTCTTTTGCCAACTCTTTAGAAGGTTTGATTTTTTCTCTGCGGTAACCCGGCTCGCCATGGATCCCGACGCCAAATTCAATTTCATCTTCCGCTAACTCAAAACCTGGTTTGCCGACTTCTGGTACAGTAGCAGCTCTTAAAGCAACTCCAATCGATTTGACATTAGGGACCAGCTTATCTGCCAGTTCTTTGATTTCGGCTAAGGACGCCCCTTTCTCTGCAGCAGCACCTAGTATTTTATGCACGAGAACTGTTCCGGCGATGCCTCTTTTTCCAGCAGTATACGTACTATCTTCAACTGCTACATCATCATCTACAATTACAAATTCGACCGCAATATCGTCCATTTCAGCTAAGTCTTTTGCCATATCAAAATTCATGACGTCTCCTGAATAGTTTTTAATAATGAGAAAAACGCCTTCTCCTTCATCGCTGGCTTTAATGGCTTCATAAATTTGATCAGGAGTTGGAGAAGTAAAGACTTCCCCACAAACAGCTGCAGACAACATGCCTTGTCCGACAAACCCAGCATGTGCAGGTTCATGTCCACTACCGCCGCCGCTGACTAAAGCAACTTTTTTATTTTGAGCAGTTTTGCGATGGATCACATTTGTTTCCGGCAAACGTTCGACTAAATCTTCATAAGCAAACGCAAGCCCGTTAAGCATTTCATCTAAAACAGATGAGGGATCGTTAATAATTTTTTTCATTATAAAATCCTCCTGACAATTATTTAGATAGCGCTACACTTCCATTGTAATCGTTTTACTAAAAAACAACAAATATCTGAATTTATTTTTTGGAGTATAGCTATTAAAATAAACGTATTTTGTTGCGGCGGGAAAATGGGAAAGGATAAACCGAGAATAAAGAATATCTTTACTTGTGTTTTTTCAAAAAGACTATAATTTTTTCAGTCTGAGATTTTTGAATAAGCCACTTAAAGACAGATTAATTTGGTATAATAAACATAATAGAAAAGATAAAGGAGGCAATAAAAGAATGGAGCAGGAAAAGCAATTGTTTTCACTAGCCAAAAAGCTGTATGAAGAAAAATTTTGGAATGATTACTGGGATACAAATTTAATTGCTATTCAATTAGAAAACCAAAAAGAGCCCATAATGATTTCTATCCTAGGGAAATCTGAACAGCATTATGGGTTTTTATTTTATCGGAATTCCGAAGAACTAACTTATTTCTTTGATATGGTGGAACAGTCAAACTTGCGGGAACATCGTACACCGATGGAAATGCTCCAATTACAGAAATGCCTTGCTTTAGAATATGAAAACCGACTGGATTTGGATAAAGAAGCTTATCAGCGAATCAAATCAAGCGGTATTCCCTTCAGAGGTAAAAAAAATTGGCCGGTATTCGTTGATTACTGCCCTGGTTATTACCCTTCTCCTATAGAAAAAGCAGATGAACGCATGCTGATAGACGTAATGGAAAAGCTGCTGGAGACTGCAAAAGCTTTTCGAAAAAAATTGGCCTTTTATGAAACAGAGCGCATGAATCATGAAATCTTATTACGAACCTATCATAAAGATGGCAGCTATGAAGATGGTGTACTTAATTTGTCGAAATTTATCGCAGATGGTGCTGCTCATGTTGAAGAAGCGCCAGTTTTAATAACTAAATTTGAAATGAAACGAGTTGCCTCTCAAAAATTCGGGGCTTCTATTTGGGAATTGGATATTGGTTTTATAGAAACTCCCATAAGACCGTCAGAAGGAGGCCGTCCTTATTTTCCAACTCTTTTATTAGTAGTAAATAGTGAGACGGGCCAAATTATTTGCAGTGAATTTATTAAACCAGGAGACACAGAATCGCTTCAGCGTCTGCTAATCCAGCTGATTCTTTCAGAAAATAGTCTGCCGGC
>NZ_DAMDAK010000038.1:277-14485 GCF_032094055.1 Carnobacterium sp. | reverse complement strand
TAGCCAATTGGATATTGAATTGACACCGATCCAAAAATTGCCGCTGATTTCAGTTATTAAAGAAGATATGTTAGAGTATTTAGAGCAATAGATAGCACGTGCAATAGTCATTAGGGGAGGCAAGTAACTTGAAAACATTGATTATTATTTCTCATCCGGATATTAGAGAATCCAGCAGCCAACAATATTTGTTGAGCTCCATACCAGGTGAGCCAGAGGTGACGGTCCATCATCTGGAAGAAAAGTACCCAGATTTTAAAATTGACAGTATAAAAGAACAAGAATTGATTGCAGCGCATGACCGCATTATTTTTCAATTCCCACTTTATTGGTACAGTTCTCCCCCTTTACTCAAAAAGTGGCAAGATGAAGTACTGACAGAAAATTTTGCTTATGGGAAAAATGGTCATCACTTGCAAGATAAAGAATTTGGCTTAGTTTTGACAATAGGCGCTTCAAAAAATGAATACCAAGCTGGCGGAAAAGAGCATTTCAGTATCACTGAATTAACCAAACCTTTTCAAGCAATGGCACTTAAAACTGGGATGATTTATCTTAAACCTTTATCTATCCACCAATTTTCTTATTTGACAGAAGAACAAAAAATGGAACTCTTAATAGAGTATCAACTTCTTTTAACACATGAAAAAGACACTAGTTTAGCCAGCCGTGAAAATTGGTTTTTAAACCAATTAGAACAGACCGATTTAACGACCTTGGCTGAAGAAGATAGCTTTAAACTACAACACGTTATGGAAATTATTGAAGAGAATCGTGAAACGATGGATGATTTGAAATTATCATTGGAAGAAATGGAATAGGAGCATTACAATGGATAAAGAAGAATGGGTATTGACGGAACTTGAATCGATGGTTGTGAACAGCCAAGACTATAAACAAAAAGCTCTGCTTAAAGCGACTATTCGTCTCATTAAAGAACAATACAAACGCATTAGTCAAATGGAAGGCGAATTAGACGGGAAATTATGGAGTCCAAGCAATTGGAGCAATTGAATGAACTTTAGTTTCTGAGATTCTTGATGGATTCCAACGCCAGCTATTTTTTATTTACTATATGTACGCTGAGAAAGCGCGCTTCCTCTTTTGGAAACGCGCTTTCTTTGTTTTATTTCTAGTGATTACCAGGATTCATTAAGTACAGGCAATTAAACTTTAACTAAGATAGAAATCTTTTGGAATTAAGTAATTATACTGACGTTAGTCTTTCAGATTAAAAACACTGCAAGAATGATAAGTGGTAGAAAATTTTAATAATACACTTGTGTACAAAAAAACACAAGTGTGTACATTTCTCAATCTTGTATTGTTGTTTCTTATTGGTTAGATAGCATTGAAACCGCTTATTCGAGAATATATACTTAATGTATTAAAAGATAAGAGGAGGCGTTACAACATGAAAGACTTTTTACAGAAGCTCGGCAAATCTTTGATGATGCCTATATCAATTATTGCAGCTGCAGGTATTTTTTTAGGATTAAGCTCAGTGTTACAAAATCCTGCAATAGTGGGAGAAGACTTTGTTTCACTTGAAATAGTACAAAATATTATTGGTTTTATTCGAACATTAGCATCTGCTCTATTTGGTAATTTACCAATTCTTTTCGCTATTGCGGTAGCTATTGGAATGGCTAAGAAAGAAAAAGCTACGGCTGCTTTCTCTGCAGTAATTGGTTTTATAATTTTCCACATTACTTTAAATTACATTCTAGGATTAAATGGATTTGACGCAGAGACTACTTCCATAGATTATTTAGTTTCAAATGGTGATTCTCTGTTAAAAGCTACTCAAACAACTTCACAATATGAAACCGTTTTAGGTATATTCACTTTGAGAATGAATGTATTTGGCGGTATTCTATCTGGTTTGTTAGTTGCTGCGTTGCATAATCGGTTTTATGATATTGAGTTACCGTTAGCGATTAGCTTTTTTGGAGGAAAACGTTTTGTCCCAATCATTACTACAGTTACGGTTCCTTTTTTAGGCCTATTGATGTACTTTGTGTGGCCTTTCTTAGGAATAGGAATTGAAGGCATTGGGAATGTCATTGCGCAAGCAGGTGTATTTGGAACATTCCTATTTGGTTTCCTAGAGCGTTTATTAGTACCAACAGGATTGCATCATATTTTGAATCAATTAGTACGCTTCACACCAATTGGCGGAGTAGCTGTAATTAATGGCGAACAAACGGTAGGAGCTTTAAATATTTTTAACACATTACTGGCTCAAGATAATCCTGATATGAATTTGATGGCACAAGCTACTCGTTTCTTGGCACAAGGAAAGATTCCCTTTATGGTTTTTGGTCTTCCGGCTGCATGCTATGCAATGTACAAAACATCTAGAAGTGGAGAAAAGAACAAAGTTAAAGGGTTATTGTATGCGGCTGCTTTGGCAAGTTTTACTACTGGCATTACAGAACCGATTGAATTTGCATTTATTTTTGTTTCTCCGGTTTTATATTTTTTCCATGCATTTATGGCAGGAATATCATTTATGTTAATGGACTTATTTAATGTTGTAATTGGGAATGTACAGGGTGGAGCCATTGATTTAGGTGTGTTTGGAATCTTACAAGGACTTGATACACGCTGGTTTGTAGCTGTTATAGTGGGAATTGGCTATGCATTTGCTTATTACTTTGTATTTAAAACGGTCATATTAAAGCAAAATGTCCAAACACCGGGACGCGAAGAAATAATAGAAGGTAGTGATGTTGTGATTAAAGATAAAGACAACATTGGCAATACCATTGTTGCTGCATTAGGCGGAAAAGAAAATATAAAAGAAATTGAAAATTGCTTTACAAGATTACGTCTAGTTTTAGATGATGCCACTGTAGCAGACGAAGCAGCATTGAAAGCAACTGGAGCTGCAGGTATAGTCAAAATTGATGATACTCATTTACAAGTTATCTATGGACCACAAGTTGAAGGAATTGCATTAAAAGTAAAAGGAGCTGCTGAATATGAATAAAAATAACATTGTATTAGTTGGTGGAGGTTCCACTTGGACACCAGGAATTTTAAAAGCGATGACTACTCATTTAGATCGCTTTGCATTAAATCGTGTAGTACTTTATGATATCGATGAAGAGCGTCAATCTGTAATTGGAGAATTTGCAAAAATTTTATTTGCTGAAGAAGCCCCAGAAGTTGAATTTACTTATACAACAAACAAAGAAGAAGCTTTTTCTAATGTTGATTTTGTTTTTTGTCAGATGCGTACTGGCGGATATGCCATGCGCGAAAAAGATGAAAAAATCCCATTAAGTTTAGGTATAATTGGCCAAGAAACTTGTGGGCCTGGTGGATTTGCATATGGGTTACGTTCAATTCGAGATATGGTAAAAGATGTTCGGCGTCTGAGCCCAGATGCTTGGATTTTAAATTACACGAACCCAGCGGCAATTGTTGGTTTAGCTCTCAATAAAATTTTTCCAGAAGACAAACGGATTTTGAACATTTGTGACCAACCAGTTAACTTATTACGCTCATATGCAAAGCTGATTAATTATGATGTAAACAAACTTGAGCCTACTTATTTTGGATTAAATCATTTTGGCTGGTTTACACATATTTATGATGAAAATGGTACTGATGTTGCTCCAAAAATTAAAGAAATTATTTTAAATGGTGGTTTTAGACCAGTCGATGCCGAACAACGTGATCAATCATGGTTAGAAACTTATGCAATGGTAGAAGATATGTTACATGACTTTCCTGACTATTTACCAAATACGTATTTACAATATTACTTATATCCAGAATATAAGTTAGCGCATTTAGACCCTAACCATACTCGTACAGACGAAGTTAGGGAAGGTCGAGAAAAAAAAGTATTTGAAGAATGTCGTCGTATTGCAAAAAATGGTACTGCAAAAGATTCACATGTTGTGCATAATGATGCGCATGGCGATATGATGGTAGAGGTAGCTGCATCTATTGCTAATAATTTACGTAAAACGTATGTTGTCATTGTTCCCAATAATGGAATTGTATCGAATTTACCAGATGATGTGATGATTGAAGTAGTAGCTTCTCTTGGCACAAATGGACCGGCTCCGTATGCTGTTGGTGAAATTGAAACGTTTTATAAAGGGCTAATAGAAGGGCAGCATGCTTTTGAAAAATTAACAGTTGAAGCATATCTTGAAGAATCTTATGCTAAAGCACTACAAGCGCTGACAATGAACAGAACAGTTGTCGATGCTAAAAAAGCACGTAAAGTACTAGACGCTTTGATAGTGGCTAATAAAAATTACTGGCCAGAACTAAAATAGCTATATCTAAAAAAACTAAAAATAGACAGAAGCAGAGAACTCATAGTGAATCTCTACTTTTGTCTATTTTATTCCTGCATATCTTTAAATAGAATTATAATGAATAAAAGTTTCCTTTTGTTAAGGATAATAATCACGTTGTACAGATATTTTCGTAGAATAAAATCAAGTACGATATTTTTTTAAATATTCGGAGAAAATAACATTGATTAAGTAATGTATACTTAATCGGTCAGTTACATCTACTCCATCTACTCTAGCTTCTGAAATATACCCATATAATTGATAAGTTGTTATTTTAGATAATAAATTAGTTGAAAAACCTGTTATGCTTATTGTTTCCGCACCAGCAACATTTGCAATAGTTGTTGCAGATAAAATATTATCTGTATTTCCACTGATGCTAATAGCAATTGCTAAGTCTTTATTTGTTAATAGCTTTGCGTTATGTTTCATTACATGAGGATCAACAAATGTCTGACTGTTTTTACCTAAAATTTTTAAACGTTCACTTAGTTCTTCAGCAGGAAAACGAGATAGTCCTACAGCAAGAAATATAATTTTTTCAGCATTATAAATTTTAGAAATTATCATTTCAATTACATTAGAGTTTATTAATTGCTTCGTTTTTATAATTTTATTATCTAATGAAGTTACTTCTACAAAATCTTCTTGTTTTCTAGAAGCTTGATATAGTTCATCTTTAAAATCAGAGAATCCTTTAAAACCTAACTTTTGGCATAAACGAACAACTGTATTAGGAGCTGTATAATTTTTATTAGCTACTTCTCGAATAGTTATTTCCTTTATACGAATAGATTCTTTCAGTAAGTACTCTAGTATAGCGTCTTCTGTATTGTTAAGTAAATATCGATTCTTTTTTAAAAGCTCATAGAAGTGCATGGAACCCATCCTTTCTATTAGTAATGATAGCGCATTTTTCGCGAGAAGCAAATATTAAATCTAAGTAAATATAGTAGAGATATGTGAACTGATAAGTAACTTGAAAAGTGTACCTAGAAAAAGTAAAAATAAAGGAGTGTGTCTAAATGAAAATTGTTATCGCACCAGATTCATTTAAAGAAAGTTTAACTGCGTTAGAAGCAGCCAATGCTATTGAGGAAGGCTTTAAGCAAGTTTTTCCAGATGCAGAATATGTAAAAGTCCCGATGGCTGATGGTGGAGAAGGAACAGTTCAGTCTTTAGTAGATGCAACAAAAGGAAAAATAGAAACACTCACTGTTCATGGACCATTAAGCGAACCAGTCGAAGCTTTTTATGGGGTTTCAGGAGATGGAAAAATAGCCATTATTGAAATGGCAGCAGCTTCAGGTTTGCACTTAGTGAATCCTTTAGAGCGTAATCCTTTAGTGACTTCCACGTGGGGAACCGGTGAATTGATTCAAGCTGCTTTAAATAAAGGAGTCGAAGAAATTTTAATTGGGATCGGAGGCAGTGCAACCAATGATGGAGGCGCTGGAATGATTCAATGTTTAGGCGGCAAACTGTTAGACAAAGAGGGGCAGCAAATCGTTCCTGGAGGTGTTGGCTTGTCTGAGTTAGTTACTATCGACCTTTCCGAATTAAACCCCAAATTAAAAGAAGTTGAAATTAAAGTAGCTTGTGACGTGGACAATCCCTTGACCGGACCTAAAGGGGCTTCTTATATTTATGGTTTTCAAAAAGGCGGAACAGCAGAACAAGTAGAACAATTAGATCAAAACCTAGCACATTTTGCTAGTGTGGTACGTCAAGATTTGAAAGAAGACATTGAATTTATTGCTGGAGCAGGAGCCGCTGGTGGATTAGGCGGTGCATTGTTGGCCTTTTTAGCAGCTAAACTACAAAATGGCGGCGTATTGGTTAGCGAATTGGTCGGTTTAGAAAATAAAATCTGTGAGGCAGATTTAGTGATCACAGGCGAAGGCGGAATTAATCACCAAACGATTTATGGGAAGACACCTATTTGTGTAGCCAAGATTGCTCAAAAATACCAGGTGCCCGTTATCGCTGTTGCTGGTCGTTTATCAGGCAACTATCAAGCAGTTTATGAACATGGTATAACGGCAGTATTCAGCATTCTTTCTGAAATCACTTCTTTGGAAACTGCTTTAGAAGTTGGATATGAAAATATAAGAAATACAGCAAAGAATATCGCTGCAGTTATCAAAATAGGACAGTAAAAAAACTAAATGTTTCAACCCATATTGAATTTAAATTTTGAAATAAGCAAAATAACAGCAACCAAACAAATTGTTTTGGGTGCTGTTTTTAGAGGATTAAACAAAAAAAGAAACTCTTGATGCATTGAAGTGACCGTAGTTAAGGTATCTACCGGGACTGGAGATGAAGAAGTTTCACATATCGTAGTGAATTAGTTCGCGAATATTGGTTTTCTTTTTTAAAGGATAATTTAGAAAACGTTTTTTTACGAAACTGTGCTATAGTAAATGAAAAGCTGAAAGATGATAAAGCTATTTTCCAAGTGGAGGGGTTTAGATGAGAGAAAAATTGATGGAAATGCTGGATGCACGTAAAGAAGAAATGATTGAAATTCGCAGATATTTACATGCACATCCAGAGTTGTCTTACCAAGAAGAAGAAACAGCAGCTTACATAGCAGCATTTTACCAAGACAAAGAAGTGGATTTGGCAACTCATGTAGGCGGAAATGGCATCATTGTCACGATCAAAGGCGATAAACCTGGAGAAACATTAGCTTTAAGAGCAGACTTTGACGCCTTGCCAATCGAAGAAGAAACAGGTTTGTCTTTTCAATCGCAAAACAAAGGTGTGATGCATGCGTGCGGACATGATGCACATACGGCTTATTTGATGATACTGGCAGATTGTTTGATTGAATTAAAATCAGAAATTCCCGGAACTATAAAAATCATTCACCAACATGCTGAAGAAGCGCCACCAGGCGGTGCTAAATTTATTATGGAAACCGGAGTTTTAAAAGAGGTCGATCATATTATCGGCATTCATGTTTTCCCAGATCGTCCGGTTGGTGAAGTTGCTTATCGTAGCGGTGCAGCAATGGCTGGCGGATCGCAATTTAAATTGGTTATTCAAGGTACAGGAGGACATGCTTCAACACCGCATAAGTCGAATGATGCAATTGTAGCAGGCTCTTACTTTGTGACCGCACTTCAAACTGTGGTCAGTCGACGATTAGACCCTTTTGAGGTGGGAACTGTAACGGTCGGTTCGTTTGATGGCAAAGGTGCCTTTAATGTGATCAAAGATACTGTTACCATTGAAGGGGATATGCGGTATATGGAAGATGCTACTTTTGAAGTGCTGAACCGCGAAGTGACCCGCTTGGCAGAAGGTTTGCAAGACATGTTTGCTGTAGAGACGATATTAACAGTCGAAGAAGGCTGTCCTCCAGTTTACAACAATCCTGAATTGACTAGCAGCGTGGTAGATTACTTAAAAAATGGCGTCGGCGATTATTTGACGAAAGTAGTTGAAGCTCCCATGCAAACAGGCAATGAAGATTTTGCTTATTATTCACAACAAATACCCGGTTGTTTTTTCTTTGTCGGCAGTTGGCCAAATGGCGTAGAAAAACCGTACAATAACCATCATCCTAAATTCGATATCAGCGAAGAAGCGATTTTAATCGCGGCTAAAGCGGTAGGGGATGTAGTCTGCGGTTATTTTGCTTTCGACTGATAGTTCTTCTTAACAAACTAAAAAAGAAAAGAGGCTGCTTCAAATGGCACACTTTACCAAAACCATAACAGGAGATTACACAGAGACACTCCAAATGCTGGACACTACCATTCGAAATTTTGGTGTAAGTGTTGAGTTAGTAGCGGAAAATGCAGTGACAGTGGAAAAGATTGAAGTGACAACAAGAGTGTATGAAAAATTCTTTTTCCGCAGCAGCAGTTATGCTTCTATCAGCTTAACTGTAATTGGGAATCAAGAAGAGGTCATTATTTCAGCTATCGGTGCAGCGGGCGGTGAGGGCTTGCTCAATATTAGTTGGGGAGCTGAAAAAAACTTTGTCTCTAGATTAGAAAAAGCACTGATAGACCAAGGGTTTTAACCAGTTGCAGAATATAGGAAATAAAAAATAAACCGCTGCCTGTTTCAACTGAGCAGCGGTTTTAACTGTTTAAATAAATAGTCCGGCTTTTTCCATATCTTGTCCGATAGACAAGAGCCAATCTTCTTTGCCTTTAGGAGCAGTAAACTGCACACCTAAAGGCAGTCCAGCTTCAGTTAAATGAACCGGCAAACTGATAGCCGGTTGACCGGTCAAGTTAGCTTGCTGTGTAAAAGGAGTGATGTCCAAGCTATCTGCAAACATATCCCAGACGATTTTTTGTTGATCGGCTGCATTTAATTCGGTTACACGTTTCATCCGCTCGATCTGTTCGTCGGATTGCAATTTGGCGTCAATACGCGGAGCCACATCTGCAGTAGTTGGCGTTAAGTACAAGTCATAAGACTCATGGAAATGGGCCATGATTTCGGCAGCGGTATCCCATTTGGCTAAGCTGTTGGAATAGTCAGCAGCTGAAATTGATTTACCGGCATTGTATAAAGTCCAAGTTATTAATTCCATATCGGACATCGTCAATGGCCTTTGCATGGCTTTTTCCAAATTAGCTATCATAGCCGCCGTCTCTCCTGCATTCATTGTATAATAACTGCGCATCAAATCGACTCCATCAATCTCAGGAGTCTGTTCAACTACGTCATGTCCTTGTTGGCGCAGCCATTCTACAGTATTGTACACTGCCTTTTTAGCTTCTTCACTGACCGGACCATGAACTGGTGAAACAACAGAATAAGCTACACGGAATTTTTTTGGTGCAGGTTGGTGTAAAGCGTTCAAATAACCTGTTTCAAAAAGCGGCGTTTGAAAAGCAGCCATTTGTTGAACGGTTTGTAAAGCATCCATCATGGCGGCCGTATCACGAATGGTTTTTGTTAAGACAAAGCTAACCGAAGCCCCTTGCCAGCCGCGCCCGTATCCTGGACCAATGGGAGTTCTACCGCGTGTGGGTTTCAAGCCGACTAGTCCAGTGAAAGAAGCAGGGATGCGGATTGAACCGCCGCCATCGCTGGCTCCAGCAATTTGAACCATTTCGGAAACTACGCTGGCAGCAGCACCGCCGCTTGATCCGCCCGGAGAATAAGCTGAATGCCATGGATTGCGAGCTGGTCCATAAAGGACTGGATCGGTAATGTTTTTAAACGCAAATTCAGGCGTATTTGTTTGGCCGATGACGATAAAACCAGCTTTTTCCAGTGCTTCCACAAAGTAACTGGTTTGTTTGGCGTAGTTGTTTTTTAACAAGCGCGATCCAGATGTACTGGGTTCGCCTGCCATATCTTGTCCCAATCCTTTAATTAAAATTGGTAAGCCGCCAAATAGGGTGTCGGAAAAGTCTCTTTCTCGAGCTTCTTGCAAAGCTTTTTCTTTCCGAGTGTGAATGACCGCATTCCATTGTGGATTTTCAGATTCAATTTTTTGAAAAGCTGCTGTTACTAATTCAAAAGGAGTTACCTTTTTCTGGTGGAGATCTTCAGCAGCAGCTAAGCCGTCTTCTTGCCGATCGATTTTCATAGTAAAAAACCTCATTTCTAACTAGTCATTGCTTTTAGTGTAGCATCAGGTTTCCAAAAAAGTGAGCTTTAACAAAGAAGAAAGTGAAAAAGCTGTATTTTTCAATAAGATTGTACAAAGAGAAGTCTGGTTTAGTACAACTTTGTTTTTTAAAAGGTAGGGCATGATAAGTTTTCTGCATTCAATGTCTAGCGAAACAAGCCTGCCTCTTGGAAATTAGATAAATCGTACCCATTGCGCTCTACGATGCTCATTCAGGGCACGATTTCCTAAATTTCTTTCGAGTCAGGTCGGCTTGTCCCGCTTTTCTTAATTAAGCGATACTGCAAAACATAATCATCCATGACATAACCGCCGCCAATATCAGCGACTTGTTCTTTTACTAATTCAAAACCAAACTTCTTATAAGCGGCAATGGTGTTCATATTGTATTTATTGACCGTCAAAACAAGTTGTTCTTTTTTGTTTTTCTTGGCAATATCTTTTAATTTTTCAATCAGTAAGCGACCTTTTCCTTGACCGCGTTCAGACTGTTTTAAATAGAGTTTGCTAAGGAATAGCTGATCTGGCAATAATTGATAGCTGAGATAGCCGATAATTGCATGATTGGATTGAACTAAAAAATACTCTTTTCCTTGAGTTAGTTCATTGAAAATAGCCGTTTCTGACTGCAGGTTAGCAAGCATATAAGCTACTTGCTGCTCGCCTAAGATAGCAGTGTAATGTTCCTCCCAAATTTCTTTGGCTAGAAGGGATAGAGTATGGGCATCTGTTTTAGTAGTTGCTTTAATCAACTGAATCATATTAAACATCTCCTTTATTAAATTCGGGCGCTGCTGTAGAAAATGGATTGAAAAAATGCATATACTTAGTCTGTTTCTTTTTTTGTAGCTGCTTTTTCTTTAATAGCAAAAAAGGCTGATTTTCAGTTTGTCTGAATTGTAGTGGCCACCCAAAAAAGTGTACAGTAAAAGAAGAAGGAAAACAGACTTTTACAAAGGAGGCTTACAAATGAAGATGTTATTTAGTGATTGGAATACAGTTTTTAAGATTCTTATTGTTGGAAGCTTGGCCTATGTGTTGTTGATTATAGTATTGCGAATCTTTGGAAAGCGGACGTTATCCAAAATGAATGCTTTTGATTTTGTTGTAACGATAGCTTTAGGTTCGATTTTGTCTAGTATTTTAACAAGCCGGGATGTAACACTGTTAGACGGAACAATTGCTTTTACCCTTTTGATTTTTTTACAATACATTATTACTAAGTTGACGATTCATTTTCAAGCAGCTGATAAAGTGATAAAGGCAGAACCGGTATTGCTGTTTTATAAAGGACGATTTGATTTTAAAACGATAGAAAAGGAACGTCTTTCAGAAGAAGAAGTTCTTCAAGCTGTACGCTCAAAAGGATTGGCCACAATGGACAATGTCTTAGCAGTTGTTTTAGAGACTACTGGCAGCATTTCTGTTATACAAAATAGTTCGAAATATCCTGAAAACAGTACATTAAAAAATATCAATAAAGATCATTTTTAACAAAAATAGTGAGATGATTAGAAAAAGCAGCGAAACTAAGCACTCTAAGAATAGTTTTTTGAAGAAAGAAACTATTCTTGGTTGACCTTTTAACCTTATATATTGATGAAAGCCACTCCAAATCAAGAATATCTGGGGTGGCTTTTTTTAGTTAAGGACTAAACTAATTTTACTAAGAAATATTTTTTCTTTCCTCGACGAATCAAAATAAATCGTTCATCAAAAGAATTTTCAGGAGTTACGATGGCATCAACGCTGGTTACTTTTTCCCCGTTCATGGAAAGTGCGCCGTTAGTGATATCTTCACGGGCTTGACGTCTAGAAGGCTCAATACCGACAACATCTACTAGCCATTCCACAATGTTGCGTTCTTCTTTAGGAGCTTCGAAAGTCGGCATATTTTTGAAGCCTTCTTCAATTTGATCAGCGGTCAAACTTTTCACATCACCAGAAAACAAAGCTGCAGTGATCTTTTCAGCATCTTTCAATGCTTGTTCGCCATGGACAAATAACGTCATTTCACGGGCCAACGTTTTTTGTGCTTCCCGTTTATGCGGCTCAGTTGCTATTTTTTCAGCTAAAGCTTCGATCTCTTCTTTAGTTAAGAAGGTGAAGTACTTCAAGTATTTGACGACATCACGGTCATCTTGATTTAACCAGAATTGGTAAAATTCGTAAGGAGTAGTTTTTTCTGGGTCTAACCAAACAGCCCCGCCAGCAGTTTTTCCGAATTTCGTTCCGTCAGCTTTTAACATTAATGGAATGGTTAAGCCATAAACTTCAGCTTCAGAGCCTTCTTGTTTGCGGATATACTCTAAACCAGCCGTAATATTTCCCCATTGATCTGCACCGCCGATTTGTAATTGAACGTCTTCCTGTTGATACAAATGCAAAAAATCGATGGACTGAAGGATTTGATAAGTGAATTCAGTAAATGAAATACCCGTTTCTAAACGACTAGCAACAATGTCTTTAGCCAGCATCGTATTAACATTAAAACTTTTTCCGATATTGCGTAAGAAGTCTAATAATGTGACTTCTTTCGTCCAATCCAAGTTGTTTACCATACGAATTGATTTCTCATTTTTCCCTGCATCAAATAATTTTTCCATTTGACGGCTTAATTTATCGGCATTGTTTTGAACTTGTTCTCTTGTTTGTAAAGTGCGTTCTTCTGATTTTCCGCTAGGATCGCCGATTGAACCCGTTGCTCCGCCAATAACGATGACAGGACGGTGGCCAGCTAACTGGAATCGTTTCAAAATCATAAAAGGGATCAAATGACCAATATGCATACTGTCCCCCGTTGGATCAACCCCGCAGTACAAAGATATTTTTTTCTGTTCAATTAGTTTTCTTAAACCTGTTTCGTCTGTTTGTTGGTTAATGGCATCGCGCCATTCTAATTCATCAAGAATATTCATTTTTTAAGCTCCTTTTTTGTATAGTTAAAAACAAATAAAAAAAGTCCCGATGAAAAGACAAAATCATCTTTTCATCGGGACGAAAAATTTCGTGTTACCACCCAATTTGCCAACAAATTTTACTGCAAAGTTGCTGACCGCTCATTTACTGTTATCGCCAGTAAAACGCTTGAGGTTAATCAAGTTACTCCAGAGTGTAATTCGCGAAAAAGGGTTGTGCTAGTTTCCATCACCCACTAGCTTTCTAGGGACAACATTCTTTTTGCTACTGCGCTCATTCATCGTAAACAGTGCTATGAGGTTGCTTTTAGTATAGTTAACCAGCAAAGAAATGTCAATTGACAGTTTAACTTAATCTGATGAGAACAATCTAGAAAATAGCAAGGATATTATTTATATACATTGGAGTTTTTCTATGGATTAAAACAATTATATAGGGCTTTATATCAGCGATGCATTAAAGTAACTCAATTCAGATTTTCACAAAAACTAAAAAAATCTTTAGTTTATATCGAACATTTTCGGCAGCTGCCGAAAAGCACAAATTTTTAAAATTCTATCGATAAATTGATTTAAGTACCATAAAGCACAAGAAGTTTTATCATTCCGGACCTTAAAAGGTATTTGTGTACCGCAACGTTAATTTTATCAGAGTGATAAGGTCCATAACATGCTTTTACGTACCATATCTTTGCTATTTGATTCATCATATGGTCTTCAATCATTTTTATCCACTCCATTCCAACCTTTTATAGCACACATTATTCAGCTGGTTTCCATCGTTTAGCTTGGCTTTCGACCGGATAATTGATGCCTGCTGGATAACTGATCATTTCAACCAACATACCCCAAGGAGCTCGACCATACACAAATTGGTTTCCAGGACCGCTCTCGGCAGCAGAAGAGAGTTCATTTGGCTTAGACAAAAGCTTTCCACCTGCCTGAGTGAACTGTTCAACAGCTTTTTGGATATCGTCTACATAAAAAGCCACATGTTGTAAGCCGTAATCTGAAGCAATTACCGGTTGTCGTTGCGAGACATTACCAAATTGAAACAATTCAATGTTTGCACTGTTTCCAACAGCCAGCATTCGAATGCGCATTTCTTTTGTGCCCGGTTTGAGTCCAAGATTTTGTTCTACTTGTTGACCAGATTTTGGTTCATCAGCTGCTGTCAAATTATCATAAATGACTTCAGCAGCGAAAGCTTTTTGAAAGAAAAGAGTGGCTTGTTCAATGTTTGGAACAGTTACGCCAATGTGGTCTATTCCACGAGTTGATTTTTCCATGTAGTTTCTCCTCCTAATTCATTTCTTGTTATCAGTATAAGCTGCTCATTTTTAAAAGTAGAATC
>NZ_DAMDAK010000038.1:0-267 GCF_032094055.1 Carnobacterium sp. | reverse complement strand
TACGAAGCTTTAAGCCAAATTTCGGTTATTGTTCTAATAAACTGATATACTAAAAGTAAGAAAGAAAACAAAAATGACATTAAAAGGATGGTCAAACTTTATGAAATTGAGTGTACTAGATCAAGCGCCAATTACTAGCGGGAATACAGCTGCGGAAGCTTTAAAAAAAGCAGAAGAGTTAGCTGTGCTAACAGATGAGTTGGGTTATAGTCGGATGTGGATGGCTGAACCCCATGGCACAACTGGGGATGCCAGTTCAGCACCTGA
>NZ_DAMDAK010000037.1:19745-22202 GCF_032094055.1 Carnobacterium sp. | reverse complement strand
AAGAACTGTTTAATGGACAATTAGCGAATGAACAACAAGAACTAACGAAGCTTGAGCTGCACCTTCAGCACATGTCTCAATCAGACGGCAGTCAAAAATTGACGCAGAAAGAGATAGTAGCAAAATTAGCTGATTTAAAAGAACAAAAAACGAAATGCGAGCGAGCGTTGCTCCACAATAAAGAGCAGCAGCGACTAGTCCAAGAACAATTGGATCAACTAGAAAAGAAAGGCACGATTAAACAAAACCAGCAACAATATATAATGGAGCAAAAAACGAAAGTGGAAATTGCTTTTAATCGAAACGAAACGATGATTGAAAATCATTTAGTTTATTTAAATGAAGAGTATCAGTTGAATTATGAAATGGCTGAAAAAGAATACCCATTAGATATTTCAGTTGAAGAGGCTGCTCAAAAAGTGAAACTGCTGAAACAAAGTATTAAAGAATTAGGAAATGTCAACGTTGGGGCTATTGAAGAATTTGAGCGTATTTATGAGCGCTATACTTTTCTGACAGAACAACGAAATGACTTGTTAGAAGCAAAAGAAAGTTTATACGAGACAATGGACGAAATGGATGAAGAAGTTAAGCTGCGTTTTTCAGAAACTTTTGAAGCTATTCGTATTCGTTTTAGTCAAGTCTTTCCGCAACTATTCGGTGGTGGGTCAGCTGAATTGCAGTTAACTGATCCTACTAATTTGTTGACGACAGGAATTGAAATCATTGCTCAGCCACCCGGTAAAAAACTGCAACAATTAAGTTTATTGTCTGGAGGAGAGCGTGCTTTTACAGCCATTGCTTTATTATTTGCTATTATTCAAGTCAAGCCGGTACCTTTTTGTATTTTAGATGAGGTAGAGGCAGCTCTTGATGAAGCAAATGTGGCTCGTTTTGGGCGTTATTTAAGAAAATTCGAAGGGGATACTCAATTTATTGTGATCACTCATCGTAAAGGAACGATGGAAGAAGCCAATGTTTTATATGGAGTTACGATGCAAGAGTCGGGGGTTTCCAAACTTGTCTCTGTTCGCTTAGAAGAAGTTGAAGAAAAAGAAAAATTATCGGTTAAATAAATGAGTTCAGGCAGCAGAACAGCTAAAAAAGGAGCAAGTTAAATGATCAAATTGATTGCTATTGATTTAGATGGTACGTTATTAACGAAAGATCGAACCATTTCTCCAGAAAATAAAGCAGCTATAAAAGAAGCAAAAGCTCAAGGAATCAAAGTGGTTTTGTGCACAGGAAGACCATTGTTAGGTATGATCCACTTTTTAGAAGAACTGGACTTAAGAGAGCCGGGTGATTATGGCATCACTTATAACGGTGGTTTAGTACAAAAAACAGATACTGGAGAAATTTTATCGCAAAAAACATTAACTCGTGAAGAAACCCAAGAATTATATGAGTTAAGCCAAGCAATAAATGTACCTTGTAATTTTATAGATTTAGAAAAAATTTATGAACCGCCTTATCCTAAAGGCCGAGATTCGTTATATCCCACTGTAATGAATGCTTTGCCCTACATGCCGATTACATTGGCTGAACTACCTGAAGATGCAGCAATCAATAAAGTTGTTTTTTGTTACGATCAAGAAGTTTTAGATAGGGCTATTGCGACTATTCCAGCTAGTTATTATAAAAAGTATACCATAATGAAATCTAGGCCGATTCTGCTTGAAATGATGAATAAAGAAGTAGATAAAGGAAAAGGGATTGCGGTATTATGCGATTTATTAGGAATTGAACCAGATGAAGTGATGGCCTTGGGAGACGAAGCAAATGACCAAGCAATGATTGAATATGCAGGAATCGGAGTAGCTATGGAAAATGCCGTACCTGAAATAAAAGAAATTGCCCAATTTATTACAAAAAATAATGATGACCATGGTGTTGCTTATGCAATCCGTAAGTTTGCTTTACAAGACCAACCAGTCTGGACAACTACATCCGACTGAAAATAAATAAGAAATGGGGTAAGCTAATGGGATTATTTGATAAAATAAAACGTGCTTTTACGGGAGAAGAGAAAGTCGAACAGACAGAAGTAACGGAAAAATATGAAAAAGGGTTAGAAAAAACGCGTAAGTCTTTCTCTCAACGGATGAATGAATTATTTGCCAACTGTCGACGAAGATTTTTTTGAAGAGTTGGAAGAAGTTTTAATTGGTGCAGATGTCGGCTATGAAGCTTCTATGGAAATCAGTGATGCTTTGCGTCAAGAAGTAAAACTAAAAAATGCTAAAAGCGAAGGCGAAGTTCAGAATGTAATCATTGAAAAAATGGTGGAAATTTACGAAAAAGACAATACTGAAAAGCCTGAAGTTTTATTTAATGAAAATGGATTAACTGTTATTTTAGTAGTTGGTGTAAACGGTGTTGGAAAAACCACCACTATAGGAAAAATGGCAAAACGTTTTCAAAACGAAGGAAAAAAAGTGCTATTAGCAGCCGGTG
>NZ_DAMDAK010000037.1:12054-19735 GCF_032094055.1 Carnobacterium sp. | reverse complement strand
CAGCCGGTGATACTTTTCGGGCAGGAGCAATAGAACAACTAGTCGTATGGGGCGAAAGAGTAGATGTTGATGTCGTTACTGGAAAAGCTGGCGGAGATCCAGCAGCGGTTGTTTTTGATGCTGTACGACAAGCGAAACAACAAGAAGCAGATGTTTTAATAGTGGATACCGCAGGACGCTTGCAAAACAAAGTGAATTTAATGAATGAATTGGAAAAAATGAAACGTGTGATTGAAAAGGAAGTCCCGGGAGGCCCGCATGAAGTTTTATTAGTACTTGATGCCACAACTGGTCAAAACGCCATGATTCAAGCTAAACAGTTTAAACAAACTACGAATGTCTCAGGAATTGTTTTGACTAAACTGGATGGAACAGCTAAAGGCGGAATTGTTTTAGCCATTCGGAAAGAATTGGACATCCCTGTTAAGTTTGTTGGTTTAGGCGAAGGTGTTGATGATTTACAGGAATTCGAACCTGGAGAATATGTTTATGGATTATTCAGTGAGCTTATTCAAGAAACGATTTAAAACCGTTAGCAAGTAGCTTTTTTGTAGAAGATATGTTACGATGATAAGCGTGTTTTCAAAACCTAAAGTTTCTAATCTCTTGTTTTGCAAGAGGTCAGAAACTTTTTGATTGGCCTTTTTTGAAAACACAAGCTATTATTTTCATTTGCTGAAAAGCAAGCATTTATAGAGGAGGAAACAAATTGAAAGACAAATTATTCGAGACGCTGCAAAAGATGGGTAAAACATTTATGCTGCCGATCGCATTGCTGCCTGTAGCCGGGTTGATGTTAGGAGTTGGCTCATCTTTTACAGGTGACTCTTTTGTTAACATGTACGATTTAGATTGGTTACTAGGAGAAGGGACGGTTCTTTATAATGTTCTAACGGTTTTTAAAGACTGTGGTCAAATTATATTTGATAACTTACCGTTGCTTTTCGCAGTAGCTGTAGCATTGGGTATGGCAAAAGCTGCAAAAGAAGTTGCGGCATTATCAGCTGTTGTTGCTTACTTTATGATGTATGCCTCAATGACAAGTACCATTGTAAACTTTGGTAACCTTGAAAAGCTAAAAGAAACTCCAGGCCTGATTGGTTCTGTACTAGGATTTTCAGAAACAATGAATACCGGGGTTTTCGGTGGGATTATTATTGGTCTAATTGTAGCTTATCTACATAACCGTTTCTATAAAGTAGAGTTTCCGGACGCTTTGTCATTCTTTGCAGGAACTCGCTTTGTTCCAATTATATCAGCGTTTGCGGCTGTTTTAACGGGCATGGTTCTCTCATTCCTATGGCCATATGCCGGTGCAGGAATCGCTTGGCTAGGTTCTGTTGTAGCTGATTTAGGCTATGTTGGTACCTTTTTATATGGGTTTATTTACCGGGCTCTGATTCCTTTGGGTCTGCATCATGTTTTTTACTTGCCATTTTGGCAAACAGCACTTGGAGGAACAGCAACGATTGGCGGTCATGTAGTAGAAGGCGCTCAAAATATTGTCTTTACTCAATTAGGTAATGGGCAAGTGGTTGATCCTGAAGCTGCCAAATTTTTCTCTGGAATGTTCCCATTTATGATTTTTGGGTTCCCAGCAGCAGCATTTGCCATGTACCAACAAGCTAAACCAGAACGCAAAAAAGATGTTAAAGGACTGATGATGTCTTCGTCTCTAACGTCGATTTTTACAGGAATCACAGAACCTCTTGAGTTCTCATTCTTGTTTGCTTCGCCATTCTTATATTTTGGCGTACATTGTGTACTAGCTGCATTTTCATTTGTATTGATGCATTTTCTACAGGTCGGCGTTGGATTGACTTTCTCAGGTGGACTACTTGATTTTGTATTATATGGTATATTACCTGGGCAAGGGATAACAAACTGGATTCCAGTGGTTCTTGTCGGAATCGTTTACGCATTTGTTTATTATTTTGTCTTTACGTTCTTTATTAAAAAATTCGATTTGAAGACACCAGGACGTGAAGATGATGTAGTTGAATCTAAGATGTATACGAAAGCTGATTATCAAGCTAAAAAAGCTGGAGAAAAAGCAAACGTACCTGTTCAAGATGAATTATCTCATGATATCGTAACGGGTCTTGGCGGTGCTGATAACTTAATTGAAGTTGGAAACTGTGCCACACGTTTAAGAGTAACCGTAAAAGACGGCAACTTAGTTAACCAAAATCAATTAAAATCAACAGGAGCAGCTGGAGTTGTCGTTAAAGGCAATAATGCTCAAGTTATTTATGGACCAAAAGTATCTAATATCAAATCAAATATTGATGAATATTTAGCAACGAGTCCTAATGAAGCAACAGCTTCAAGCACTTCTGAAACACCCGTTAGTCCAGAAGATCAATTGTCTAAAACCATTATTGAAGGACTAGGCGGCGAAGATAATTTAATAGAAGTTGATAACTGTGCCACACGTTTAAGAGTAACCGTAAAAGACGGCGGTTTAGTTAATCAAAACCAATTGAAATCAACAGGAGCAGCTGGAGTTGTCGTTAAAGGCAATAATGCTCAAGTTATTTATGGACCAAAAGTATCCAATATTAAATCAAATATTGAAGAATACCGTAACAAATAAAATGCTATAAAGAAAGTGGGACATTGTTCCTGACTTTTAGAGCTTGTATCAGAAAAATGATGAAGAAGAAGAAAGAGGATGAGACTTTTGTCTTGTCCTCTTTCTTTATGAAACAAAAAGCTGTATTTGCAGTTCCAATTAACTTAAAATATCGATAAAACACGCTAAAGCTATTGACTAATCAAGCGATAATGAGTACGCTTAAGAGGTGTGTAAACGAGAAACACTTGACATCAGTTGAGATAAAGAAAGAAGGGTAAAAGTGGAAATAGAAAGAACGAATCGTATGAATAGATTATTCGATTTTTATGGATCTTTGCTGACTGAAAAACAACGAAGTTATATGTTATTGTATTTTGCAGATGATTATTCTTTAGGAGAAATTGCAGAGGATTTTGAAGTGAGCCGACAAGCTATTTATGATAATATCCGACGAACAGAGCAGATACTGACCGATTATGAACGCAAGCTTCACTTAGTAGAAAACTTCACTCAGTTAGAAGAAACCCTTGATGAATTTTCTGTTTATGTAAATGACCACTACCCAAAAGATGAAGTACTGCAAAGATTTATCCAAAAGCTTAAAAAAGAAACAAATGAAGAATAAAAGGAATGGTGAATGAAATGGCATTTGAAGGATTATCAGAACGCCTGCAAAATGCGATGGCAAAAATGCGTCGCAAAGGCAAAGTTTCGGAAGCAGACGTAAAAGAAATGATGCGCGAAGTGCGCCTTGCTTTATTAGAAGCGGACGTTAACTTTAAAGTTGTGAAAGACTTTGTAAAGACAGTTAGCAACCGTGCAGTAGGATCAGAAGTATTAGAAAGCCTTTCTCCTAGCCAACAAATCATTAAAATTGTTAGTGAGGAATTGACTAATTTAATGGGCGGCGAACAAAGCACGATTCAAATGGCTGCAAAAGCTCCTACTGTAGTAATGATGGTAGGGTTACAAGGTGCAGGTAAAACAACTACTGCTGGGAAGCTAGCTAACCACTTAAGAAAAACACAGAATAAACGGCCTTTAATGGTTGCTGCAGATATTTATCGTCCTGCAGCTATTCAACAATTGGAAACATTAGGAGAACAATTGGATATCCCTGTTTTTTCAATGGGAGATAAAGTAAGTCCAGTAGAAATTGCTAAACAAGGTATTCAAAAGGCTAAAGAAGAACATCGTGATTTTGTTATTATCGATACAGCAGGGCGTTTGCAAATCGATGAAACATTGATGACTGAATTATCTGATATTAAGGCTGCTGTTGATCCAACTGAGATTTTCTTAGTAGTAGATGCAATGACAGGACAAGAGGCTGCAAATGTAGCTGATTCTTTTAATCAACAACTGGACATTACCGGAGTAATTTTAACAAAATTAGATGGGGATACTCGTGGTGGGGCAGCTCTTTCTATTCGTTCCGTTACAGGCAAGCCAATCAAATTTGTTGGTCAAGGAGAAAAGTTAGACGCTTTAGAACCCTTCTATCCAGACCGGATGGCTAATCGTATCTTAGGTATGGGCGACATGTTGACATTGATTGAGAAAGCCCAACAAGATTTTGATGAGAAAAAGAATGAAGAAATGGCTAAAAAGCTTAAAGAGAACAGTTTTGATTTTAATGATTTCATTGAACAAATGGACCAAGTCAGCAATATGGGACCAATAGAAGACATCTTAAAAATGATTCCAGGCATGAGCAATGCTCCAGGCTTAGAAAATTTGCAAATTGATCCAAAAGACATGGCTCGCATGAAAGCCATTGTGTTATCTATGACGCCAAAAGAACGTGAAAATCCTGATCTTTTATCACAAAGCAGAAGACGTCGGATCGCTAGAGGTTCAGGACGTCCAATAGCTGAAGTAAACCGCTTGATCAAACAATTTAACGAATCGAAAAAAATGATGAGTAAAATGTCTAAAGGAAATCTTGATGGATTAGATGGTATGTTTGGACAAGGGGTCAAAGGTAAAATAGGCAAAATGGCGATGAATTCAATGGTGCGCAAGAATAAGAAAAAAGTTAAAAAGAAAAATAAAAAGAAACGCTAAGAGAAGTTTCGTAAAAAAACAGAGTGTAAAGAAAAAACACTTTACAAGGATGTAAATTCCTGTTACTATACTTAGTGAAAGATAGTTAATGGAGGTGTAAGAAATATGGCAGTAAAAATCCGTTTAAAACGTATGGGTTCTAAAAGAAATCCTTTTTACCGTATTGTAGTTGCAGATGCTCGTGCTCCACGTGATGGACGTTTCATCGAGCCTGTTGGCACATACAACCCAGTTGTTGAACCAGCTGAAGTTAAATTGGACGAAGAATTAGTATTAAAATGGTTAGCCGATGGCGCTCAACCTTCTGATACAGTTCGTAACATCCTTTCAAAAGAGGGCATTATGAAAAAATTCCATGATTCAAAAAACACTAAGTAAAAAGGATGAGAACTATGGCTGACATGAATGAATTAATTCTTACCATTATTCGTCCTCTTGTTAATCATCCGGAGGAACTAGTACTTGATATCAAAGAATCAAAAGATTTTTCAGAATATCATCTATCTGTTCACCCTGATGATATTGGACGTGTAATCGGGAAAAAAGGTCGCGTAGCAAAAGCTATTCGGACAATCGTTTACAGCGTTAGAGTCTCAGGACCAAAGCGTATTAGATTAACGATTGTCAATAGCTAAAATTCTTAAAAGAAGTAAACCATTTCTAAAAGAGATGGTTTTTTTTATTTCTCTTGCTTCATTAACTCGCTTTATTGAACGAGAACATATGGTACAATAAATAAGACAAAAATAAAAGAGAATGAGGGATAATGTGGCAGAATTATACAATGTAGGAAAAATCGTAAATACACAAGGGATCAAAGGCGAAGTCCGGGTAATTTCAAGAACCGATTTTCCAGAAGAACGCTATAAAAAAGGAGCGAAATTGTTTTTAGATCAGCCGGGGAAAAAAATGATTGAGTTAACTGTTGCCAGTCATCGTAAACACAAAACATTTGATCTATTATCTTTTGAAAACCATCCGAATATTAATGATGTAGAAAAGTACCGGGACGGCATTTTAAAAATAAGCTCAGAACAGCTGAAAGAATTACCGGAAAATGAATATTATCTTCATCAAATTATTGGTTTAACTGTTGAAGATGAAGAAGGAACTGAAATAGGAAAAGTTTCAGAAGTTTTGTCACCAGGAGCAAATGATGTGTGGGTCGTACAACGTAAAGGCGAAAAGGATTTATTGATTCCTTATATCGAAGAAGTCGTATTAAAAGTTGATTTAGAAAAAAGATTCGTCACGATCCATATTATGGAAGGATTATTAGATTAATGAAAATTGATATTTTGACTTTATTTCCCAGAATGTTTGAAGGGCCATTATCTGAATCGATCATAGGAAAAGCAATTGATAAAAATCTATTAGCCGTTTCTGTGATGAACTTTCGTGATTTTTCAGAAAACAAACACCGTAATGTAGACGACTACCCTTATGGCGGCGGAGCGGGTATGTTATTAACGGCCCAACCGATTTTCAGTGCATTAGATACGATTCAATCAGAAACTCCAGAAACAAAAAAAAGAGTTATTCTACTAGATCCAGCTGGTGTACCTTTTACCCAATCAGTAGCAGAAGAATTAGCCGAAGAAGAACATTTGGTTTTCATCTGCGGCCATTATGAAGGATACGATGAACGCATTCGCTCTTTAGTCACGGACGAGATTTCTTTAGGCGACTATGTATTGACAGGTGGTGAATTAGGAGCAATGGTCATGATTGATGCCACAGTTCGCTTGCTGCCGGAAGTACTTGGAAATGAAGAGTCTGCTAAAACAGATTCACACTCTACCGGGTTATTGGAACATCCGCAATATACGAGACCAGCAGACTATCGCGGCATGAAAGTTCCAGATGTTTTACTCAGTGGAAACCATAAAAACATTGCCGAATGGCAAGAAAAAGAATCCTTACGCCGTACTTATTTGAGACGTCCAGATATGCTCGAAAATCTGGAGTTGACAACAGAACAAACAAAATGGCTGGATGAAATAAAAAAAGAACAAGAAATAGGTTAAAAAAAGGAAATTTACTTTACACCTATTTTTAAATATGGTAAACTATTTTGGTGAGTGGGTAAAGCCTGCTGAAATAACGATATTCCGCTGTGTCTGAATAGAGATGTATGAATATTTGTTGGAAGGAGAAAAAATCATGAACTTAATCGAATCAATTACAAACGAACAATTGCGCGAAGACATTCCAGCTTTCCGTCCAGGAGATACTGTCCGTGTTCACGCAAGAATCGTTGAGGGTACTAGAGAACGTATCCAATTATTTGAAGGCGTGGTAATCAAACGTCGTGGTGCAGGAATTAGCGAAACTTATACAGTTCGTAAAATTTCTAATGGTGTAGGCGTTGAGCGTACATTCCCATTACACACTCCACGTGTTGCAAAAATCGAAGTTGTCCGCTTTGGTAAAGTGCGTCGTGCTAAATTGTACTACTTACGTGCATTACATGGTAAAGCAGCTCGTATTAAAGAAATCAGAAGATAATTCATTTTTTGATTTTCTGTCTAAATGTGAGACAAAGAAAAAAGTCCTTGTGATACAAGGGCTTTTTTCTTTGTCTTTTTTTAATAGTTTAAGAGAAAAAAATGTCAATGTGTTGGATTTTCAGCTACAAATCCTCATGATGGAACATCCCATCAATCTGCATTTCTTTTAAGGTAAAATTGAGTATTATCTAAGTTACATTGCCTGTTAGCTGTATTATTTCGATGGATTTTCATTTTTGTACTATTCTCCCAGACGTGCATGAAGATATCTTCACTTATGGTATACTTATTTTAGAAAACAGTATGAATAGTGAAACCATAATACTTTTGGGAGTTGATTGATAATGGCAAAAGAAGCTTTATTAATTGTTGATATGAGTAATGATTTTGTATCTGATGAAGGAACATTAACTGTTGGTAAACCAGCACAAAAAATAGTACCTTATATTCAGGAGTTAGCAACAAGATTTTTAGCAGAGGAAAATGTTGTTGTTGTATCGATGGATGCACATCAGCCCAATGATCC
>NZ_DAMDAK010000037.1:9818-12044 GCF_032094055.1 Carnobacterium sp. | reverse complement strand
GTGGCCGCCTCACAACGTTATAGGTACAAAAGGGCAAGAGTTGTACGGAGACTTATCTGAGTGGTTTCAAGATAACAAAGGAAATAAAAATGTGATGTATACGCCTAAAACAAACTATAATGCATTTTTTAAAACAGGTTTAGCTGAAAGCTTAAGAAAATTAGAAGTAGAAAAAGTTCACGTTGTTGGAGTCACTACAGATATTTGTGACTTTTTAACGGTTTCAGGGGCAGATGCAGAAGGTTTCAAAACAGTTATTCATAAACAAGGTGTAGCCACATTTACGGATCTTGGAGAGACAATGCTAAATCATATGAAACGTTGCTTCCATACTGAAGTGATTGACTAACGACTTATTAATGAAAACAAAGAAAAACAGCTATTCTATCGTGCTTGTACGAAATAGAATAGCTGTTTTTTATATTGAAAAAACTGATGCACCACGTTAGGCTTCAATACTCTAGCAGTAAACTACTATCAAATTTCTTTTTAAAGTTGAGCTGGGTTACAGATGATTTTACAGAATGAACTTATCCTCTAAGTTGTTTTTTATCCAGCCAATCTCTTGACAAAATAGCATCAATTGATATAATGAACATATATTCATATGAAAATTCATTCATATGTAAACCAAAACTATTACGCTTTAGGAAAAACCGGGAGAAGTGTAGCAGTTCATAAAGAGATATTTGCTGAATAATGTTCTAACGGCAAATGAGTACATAATTATAATTTCATAGGAGGACAATAGAAATGGATACTATTCAAAAAAACCAGTCACAAGAAAAACATAGTCATGACCACTCACATGGACATGATCACGAGCACACTCATAACCATAATCAAGGAAAAATGCCGATTATTTTGTATTTTTCTGGCTTTGTGTTGGCACTTATTGCGTTATTTTTAAATAAAGATTTAGAATTATTACAAAATAGTCTTTTTTTAATTGCTACGATCACAGCTGGTTATCACGTTATTGTGCTTGAAGGCATTGGAGAGACGATTGAAAACACTAAAGCTCAAAAAAGATTTACACCTAACTCCCATCTTTTAATGGGTTTAGCTGCGATTGGAGCTTCGTTGATCGGAAATTTCTGGGAAGGAACACTATTGATTCTTATTTTTTCTGGCGCTCATTTTCTAGAAGAGTATGCTGAAGGAAGAAGCAAAAGAGAAATTACAAAGTTACTTGAAATGAATCCAACAACTGCTAGATTGATGATGCCTAATGGAGACACAAAAATCGTGGACGTCAGTACATTAAAAGTTGGAGACCGACTTCAAGTATTAAATGGGGATCAAATACCAATTGATGGAATTATTGTATCTGGTACTACTTCGATTGATGAATCTTCTATTAATGGCGAAAGCATTCCTAAAGAGCAAACGAAAGGCGATAGCGTTTTTGGAAGCACAATTAATGGAACAAGTTCTTTTACAATGGAAGTTACGAAAGAAAATAAAGATACAGTTTTTTCAAAAATCTTACAATTAGTAAACCAAAACCAAAACAATCAAACAAAGGCTGCTAGTATTATTCAAAAATTTGAGCCAAAATATGTGACAATTGTTTTAGTCGCTATAGTGTTAGTGGTTGTGCTGTCTCCGTTCCTGTTTAATTGGACATGGTCTGAAAGTCTGTACAAAGGTTTAGTGCTTTTAGTTGCAGCTTCACCTTGTGCTTTAGCTGCAGCTACTGTATCCGCAACTTTATCCGCAACTTCTAATTTAGCTAAAAAAGGAGTGTTGTCAAAAGGAAGTTCCTATCTGTCCCAATTAGCAGATATTGATGCGATTGCCTTTGATAAAACGGGGACGCTTACTAACGGAAAACCCGTAGTAACAAATGTTTATTTTTCTGATGCTGTAAACCAAGAAAAGATGATTGATATTATCGTAGCTCTTGAAAAAGAATCAAATCATCCTTTAGCAGAGGCCATTTTAAATAAGTTTAAAGCTAAAAACAAATTAAACATTAAAGCAAACAACCAGATCGGAAAAGGCTTGGAAGGAGAGTACGACGGACACATCTATCGTATAGGCAAGCCTACTTCGTTTAAGAGTGTCTCTGATGAATATACCCGTCTAAATACTGAATGGGCTACTGAAGGAAAGACGGTGGTATACGTAGCTGAAAATAATAAAGTTCTCGGCCTGATAGCTCTTATGGATGTGCCGAATAAACAGGCAAAAGCAACGATTGATAACTTTAAACAACAAGGG
>NZ_DAMDAK010000037.1:7375-9808 GCF_032094055.1 Carnobacterium sp. | reverse complement strand
CGCCAAACAGTTAGGGATCGACGAAGTTATTGCTAATGTCATGCCGGAAGACAAATCTAGAATTATAGACGAACAAAAAGAAAAATATGGTGTGACGGCCATGGCTGGAGATGGCGTGAACGATGCTCCTGCTCTAGTCAACGCAGATGTTGGAATTGCGATGGGAGATGGTACAGACGTGGCCGTAGATGTCTCTGATCTAGTCTTGATGCAAAATGACTTATCTAGGTTGGTACAATCCCATAAAACTTCTTCAAAAATGAGCCGTATTATTTGGCAAAATATTATCTTTTCAATGGCGGTTGTTATCTTTTTAATTGTAGTCAATTTCTTAGGATTATCAAACATTGCAATCAGTGTAATTATTCATGAAGGAAGTACTTTAGTCGTTATACTAAATGGGCTTCGATTGCTAGTATCTAAAAAGTGACTGAACACGAGATTGCTGAAGAACTCAATAAAATTATCCAATGTTACGGAATGAGGATAAAGTCTAGCGACCATAAAAGATTTATTGGAGATAAGAAATGACGTAGACTGGAAGAGAGTGTTCAGTTATATTTTTGAACAGATAGTTGAATAAATAGACTTTAAAATGAATTAATCTCCAAATGCACAAGGCATCTGGAGGTTTTCTTTGTTTAGTGGTCTATTTAGATTGATAGGAAGGAAGCTAATAGAATGATTATTTAATAAAATTACAGGATATTTTGCGTATTGAAATTGATTGTGTGATTAAGACTATATAAAGTTAGAAATGGGCATTCTCAGTAAGAGAACTTACTGTTATACTAGAATCGAACTAACGGCTTAAAGTTTACATGTCAGTAAGATAATAGAAATAAATTCCTAACCATTTCAGAGAGCATTACCCATTAAGATATTGTTTAGAAGGAGTTTTTGTTATGAGTAAAATTGTAGAAGTAGTGCAAGTACAAAAAAAGTTTGGTAAATTTGAAGCTTTAAAAGATGTCTCGTTTACAGTAGATTCAGGTGAAGTGGTTGGTTTTATTGGACCGAATGGAGCAGGGAAATCAACAACTATCCGAACAATGCTTGGAATCATTAAGCGCGATAGTGGAGAAGCTACTATATTTGGAAAAGATGTCTGGTCCGAAAGCATGGATATTCATAAACGTATTTCTTATGTGCCGGGAGATGTAGCTTTATGGAATAATCTGACTGGTGGCGAAATTATCGACTTATTTATGAAGCTTCATGGTAATGGGGATAACAGAAAACGCGATTATTTGATTAAGAAATTTGAATTAGATCCAAAGAAAAAGGCTAAAAGCTATTCAAAAGGGAACCGACAAAAAGTTGGTTTAATTGCTGCATTAGCAGTAGATTCTGATTTATATATTTTTGACGAACCGACTTCAGGGCTGGATCCATTGATGGAAGCAATTTTTCAAGAAGAAGTTGAAAAGATAAAAACAGCTGGCAAATCGATTCTGCTTTCTTCTCATATTTTGAGTGAAGTTGAGCGTTTGGCAGACAAAGTTGTTATTATTCGAGAAGGAAAAGTAGTTGAAACTGGAACTTTAGATGAGTTACGTCATTTAACTCGTTCAGCTATCACTGTAGTTACAAAAGGAGATGTTACTCGCTTAGGAAAACTTGAAGGAGTGTATGACTTCGTCCTTAAAGGAAATGAAGCAAAATTTTCAATTGATAACAAACACATGAATGAAGTATTATTAGAAGCTTCAAAATTAACCGTTAAAAAATTTGAAGTTGTCCCTCCAACCTTGGAAGATTTGTTTATGCGTCATTATGAGGGTTAATGGATGGGAGGGAGGAATTACCATGAATAAAAAATTTGCTTTATGGAATTTATTATTTATCCAGTACTTAAAGCGCGATTGGAAAAAAACGATGATTTGGCTGCTTGGATTAGGGCTTTTTTCAAGTGCTTTTGTCCCAGCATTTGAAGAAATCGGGAAAGGACAAGGGCTGCTGGGAATGTATGAAACCATGCAAAATCCGGCAATGGTTGCTATGGTCGGACCTAGTCCTGTGAAAAATGCTGTCCATTATACAGTAGGTGCGATGTATGCAAATGAAATGCTGCTTTTTTGCGGGTTGTTCGCGATGATCATGTCCATCTTGCATGTTGTTGGGCATACGCGAAAAGAAGAAGATTTAGGATTAACAGAACTCATTCGTTCTTTTCGTGTTGGCCGTCAAGCCAATTCCTTAGCAGTTATTATAGAAACAGTAGTTATCAATCTCTTACTGGCACTAGTGATTGGTGGAATTATGGCTAGTTTTGGCGCTCAAACCATTACTATTGAAGGGAGTTTATTATTTGGCGCTTCTATCAGTCTGGCAGGCATCATAGGGGCAGGTCTGGGACTAGTTATGGCACAAATTATGCCTACCTCATCAGGAGCTACAGGCTCTTCTTTAGCGATTGTTGGGATCTTATAT
>NZ_DAMDAK010000037.1:5427-7329 GCF_032094055.1 Carnobacterium sp. | reverse complement strand
AACTCAAATATACATTTTTCCATGATCAATCCAATGGGGTGGACGTATTTAACTTATCCATTCACTGAAAATAATTGGTTTCCTCTTATACTGGGAATCGTCTTTGTGCTCATCCTATTGCTGATAGCTTTTTCTTTGGAAGGAGGCCGGGATTTAAATGCTGGTTATTTGCCTGAACATAGGGGACGAGCTTATGCTAAAAAATCGTTATTATCAGTGCCGGGACTCTTTTTTAAAATCAATAAAGGTGTTATTTTAGGTTGGTTGATTGCATTTGTTTGCATGGGAATGGCATATGGATCAATCTACGGAGATATGCAGGCTTTTCTTAATAGCAACGAATTGATGAAACAAATGTTTAATCACTCTGGGATTTCTATTGAGCAGTCATTTACAGGTACTATCATGATGGTTATGATTGGACTGGCAATTATTTTGCCAATAGCTGTTGTAAATAAATTATATGCAGAAGAAACTCGATTACATTTAAGCCAACTTTTTTCAACAAAAGTTTCTCGTGGTCAGCTTTATTGGACGACAGTCCTTTTGGCTATCTCTTCTGGATTAGCTGGTGTTTTACTAAGTGCTGGTAGTTTAGGCAGTGTCGCTTTATTGGCAATGAAAGATCCCACCAAAATGAACATGTGGGATTTTCTGATTGCTGGCTTTAACTATTTACCGACTGTTTTGTTCTTTATAGGATTAGCAGGTTTAGCGCTTGGAGTTGCACCTAAATTAGGAAAAGCGGTTTATGTATATTTGGGCTACTCTTTTTCTTTAAGTTATTTTGGCGGAATCCTAGACTTACCCGCTTGGTTTTTAAAGACATCAGCTTTAAATTGGTTGCCGCAAATGCCAGTTTATTCCTTATTCTATTAGGGATGATTGGATATAGGCGTCGTGATATGTACAAGGGTGCATAGTATTGAGGAATTATAATTGAACATCTTAGATAGAAAGTACAGTTCTTATTTGATATTGAACTGTACTTTTTTTAAACATATAACATTTTGGAAAACTTCAAATATAGAACAATCATTTCATCTCAAATCTTACGCGCAACTTAGAATAATCATCGATTTCTAGTATCAAGCAATAGATATAATGGAGCGAGTTCCTTTAAACTCTCGGCTATCTCATCTTCAAGATTATTGAGCTCTATCCCGCGATAAAAAATTTTTCCTAATTGAAACGTACCTCCTTCAAGGCTTTCTTGAAACTGTTTTTGTATCGCTGAATCTTCAAGGTAATTCTTTAAAGGTAAATGATTTTCTAACTCAGGATCTTGTTGCCGCCAAATATAGTAATCTGCTGTATCGATATGTTGGCTCCATGCAGGAATTGCCTTTAATAAGTGATTGTAATCTTCTTTAGTTCCTTTACGCCTATCGCTTTTATAGTGTTGGAACATCAAATATATTTGGATTTGCTTACAATTCATTAACACAGCTGCACACGCATTTTCTTCTTGGCGTTCAACTCCTCGATAAGCACTCCAAAAGTGGTTTCGCAAGTTCCAACCATTTGTCCAGCTTTCTATTTTAGGTTTTCCAAAAATCTCATCATCTATTAATTGCATACATACTTCGTTTTGTAAATTTTTCCATTTTAACCAAACGGTTTTATAACTATTTTTTATTTCTTCAATTTCTTTTTTAGGGTAATTCTCATTGATCTGTTTGAATGTAAATTCTTTACGATCAAAAATCTTAAAATCCTCTTCTGTAATTTCAATCATTTATTTTTTCTCCTATATTCATTTAATCCCCATAGAGGTTAAGTTAAATTTTTAGCAGTATTCGAAAAACAAATTGTTTCTGTTAATGTTACAATTGAAACAAACTAGTCAGAAAAAAATCCTTCTAATAAAAACTTTACTGCAAATAATGTTGAAATTCAATG
>NZ_DAMDAK010000037.1:3433-5417 GCF_032094055.1 Carnobacterium sp. | reverse complement strand
CAAATTAACAAGCCGCAAAGGAGAGGACTCTTTTTGTTGGTAATAATAGAACAAGGTTCAACTGGGTATACTTTTTAAAGTTAACAGCTATAATATTAACTATAGCTGTTGTGACGATACTTCCTAAAACTTACCAAAGTTAAAAAATGTGGAGACTCACTAGGTTGTCTCATATTGAATTTTGTTTATTTTAAACTATATTTAAAAAAATGATAAAAGTTAAAGGAGCCAGAAAAATGTTAGATAAAACGATTCCCAATATTGAATTTTGGATGAAACGACCAGCTGGTTTACCCATAAGAGAAAAAAAACTGCCAGCAGGATTTAAAATCACTACTTACCAACCAGAAGATGAAAAGGCCTGGGCTGAAATTGAGTGTTCAGTTTTAGAATTTGACGAAGCCAATGCTGCACGTGCATATTTTGATAAAACTTTTGCTCCTTATCCAGAAGAAGTAAAAAAAAGAATGTTGTTTATTGAAACAAAAAATGGCGAAAAAGTTGCTACATGCAGTGCCTGGTGGAAAGAAATCGCAGGAAAGAACGTTTCGCTCCTTCATTGGTTAGCAGTCAAACCAGAATTTCAAGGACACGGTTTAGCTACTGTTTTAGTTAGCGAAGTGACTAAATTATTACAAAAATACGGAGATGATCAACCGATTTATCTACATACGCAAACGTGGAGTCATGCAGCAATCGGGTTATATGAGTCATTTGGATACCAAATGGTGCAAGAAAATATAGATGGTTCCATTAATCCCGATTATCTGCAAGCTGTAAGTATTTTAGAAAGCCGTAAAAAATAAAGTATTTACAAATTAATCCTGATTTGAAAGGAATTCCAGTAGTTTATTGGATGCATTTGATAAAACGGAATCTTTTTTCCAGATAAAATTAAGTGAAGATTCTAAGCTAGGAGATAGAGGGATGAATTTCAAGTCTGTATCCGTTGTATTGATAATTTTATCGAGACATAGGGCTACACCAATATTTTCTTTTACAAGTAAAGAAGCATTATAAAGTAAATTATAAGTAGCCACTATATTATAAGTAGATAGATTCTTGCCTAGCCAGCTTGATAATTGATTATCTACTAAAGTTTGTTGAGAAATAATCAACGGAACATTTTCCAAATCTGCTGGTTGTATGTTACTTTTCTCAGCAAGCTGTGACTTAGCGTTAACTAATATCCCCCATTTGTCTTTAGTTGGCAGATTTAAAAAGTTATATTTTTGTTTGTTGGTTGGTTCAATAACCAATCCAAAATCTAGAATACCCTTATCAAGCTTTTCAGTAAGATCATCTGCATTTCCGCTATATAAGTTGATTTTCACATCAGGATAGGCAGTTGTCAGTTGTTTAATTGCTTTAACGATCAGTAACATTGATTCCGTTTCTCCACATCCAATATAGATTTCCCCACTGATGATTTTATCTTTATGAAAATTGGCTTCAGTTTTGTCAAAAAGTGTGATTATTTCTTTTGCTCTATTGGCTAAGTCCCTTCTTCAGTTAGGTGAATGTATCTATTTCCTCGTTCAAATAGTTTTGTTCCTAACTCATCTTCTAAGTTTTGTAATTGACGGGACAATGCAGGTTGAGAAATATGCAGAGCTTTAGCTGCTTTAGTTACATTTTGTTCGTTTACTACGCTCAAAAAATATTTTAGTACACGAATATCCATATTATCATACCTTTCTGTTATAGATAATTGTTCACTATAAGCGTTGTACATGTCCAGTATATCTCATTGCAGGTTAATTATATACAAGAGAGGGAGGAGAATTTGTGAAGTTAGACAATTTAATTCAAACGAGGAGAACAGAGAAGTATTTGTTTAGTGGGATGTCAGTTTGGTGTAGACATAAAAGAGGCGAGAAAAATGAGTTACTGAAAAACAAGCTAACGTTGCGCTTCATAGGAATGCAACGTTAAAAGAAGATGCAACGGAATAAACAAAAACAACCGATTGTTGTTGCAAAGG
>NZ_DAMDAK010000037.1:0-3423 GCF_032094055.1 Carnobacterium sp. | reverse complement strand
ATTTGAGTCATTTTTTATTTTTGGAAACTTTTTTGATAAGCTTGTATTTCATTGATTGTATACGTTATACTTATGATGAAAATACGATTAGGAAAATGAAACGAGGTATTCAATTGTCTAAAATTACAGACCAATTCGAAATGATTTTAAAAGAGAAGCAAATTCCTTTAGCAAAAAAAGTAATTGATAATGGCCAAACGTTATATAATGGTAAGTTTCAAATCACTAAACAGCAAGCTTTGCCATTTGGAATCGTCTTTGATACAGGAGAAGGCATTATAGATTATCAAATCGTTTATCATCAATTAGCATTTGTATCAGATTTTAATAAAAAAGCCGCTGTTTTAGAAGTGCTCAATGAACTGAATGAGCTGCGTTCTGGTTATTACCGCTTGTGCTTGGGCGGCGATGGAGAGATTTATATGCGATTGCTCAACAGAACTTCTGCTGATGTTCAGCCTCTCTATGAAATGCTGGTCACAGGATCTACCATAGCAAAAGCTGTTATTCCACATATTGAAGCAGTCATTAATCCGACTAAATCTGAATAAAGAAGACTAACTGTAAAAGGAGTGAGACTATGGGTCAATCCGGCAGCTTATTTCATGCCGAAATGGTGAACGAAGATGGTGTAAACGGAGTTGCGTATGTTAAAAATGATGGATTGAAAGTAACAGTTTCAAGTCCAACTTCATCTGCTCTAGGAACAAACCCTGAAGAACTATTAGGTCTTTCTTTAAGTACTTGTCTAAACGCTACGATTCAATCCCTATTAAAAGCTAGAGGAAAAAAGAATCAGAGTCGTGTAGAAGTACAAGTTGATTTTATGCGAGAACCTTCAGGAATTGGCTTTTACTTTAATGTTCTTGCTTTAGCACAAGTGAATGGTATGCCATTCGATGAAGCCGAAAACCTTATAAAAGAAGCTGAAAAACGCTGTCCTGTCTCTAAATTACTGATTGGCAGCCAGACGGTAACGATCAAAACAATCGCTGATGATACTCTTTAAAGATCTAAATAAAGAGAGTAAGACAAAAAGCGTTTAGACCTGAATCTTCTACCTCGCATACCGTATCCCTAAGCAGCTAAAGCTGTAAGGGCTAAGGCAACTGGTAGGCTAGCGCCTAAGTGTATCGTGTCTGTACGTAGCTAAAGCTACTACAGGCATGACAAAGTGGACTCGGGCCTGCTTCTTAGAACATGTTCTAGAATAAACATTCGGATATACAAAAGAGGTTAGGACTGTTGTCCTAACCTCTTTATTGGTGTTTAACGATAATTAGTGAATTGTAAAGCAATTGGTAGTTTAGCTTCACGTAAAATAGAAATGACTTTTTGCAAATCGTCTCTGTTTTTACCAGTCACGCGTATTTGGTCTTCTTGTATCTGCGATTTGACTTTGACACCAGATTGCTTGATTAGTTGTGTAATCGTTTTAGCGTGTTCTTTATTGATTCCATTCACCAAATCAGCGGTTTGGCGCACGTTTCCGCCAAAGGCTTTTTCAACTTTTCCAAACTGAAGATTTTTAGACGAAACATTTCGTTTGATTAATTTTCCAGTTAAGATATCTTTTACTTGTTCTAATTTAAATTCGCTTTCTGAAAGAAACACCAATTGATCTTTTTCAAGGTTAACATCGCTTATCGTTCCTTTAAAATCAAAACGAGTAGCAATTTCTTTTTTTGTCATTTGAATAGCGTTTTTTACTTCTTCCAGATCTGTTTCAGATACAATATCAAAACTTGCCTCTTTTGCCATATTTTCTCCTCCAATATCTATCGTTAACATATAGTAAATTCAGTGTACCATAACTGACGAGTGGGCTAAAGAGAACGCTTAAAAAAATATATTTTTTATGCAAGCGAATTCTTCTTTCTTTATCCCTGAAATCTTGTTAATCTGTATAAGGAAAATAAAGGAGGCCGGAAAAGTGAAAAAGTTAAAAACGCCTATTTTTTGGAAAGAACAATTAAAAAAAATAGTGATTGTTTTATTTGCATCGATTACAAATTCATTTGCTTTGAATAGCTTCTTGATTCCTTCAAATATTTATGCACCAGGTGTAAATGGGATCTCGCAATTGCTGTCAAATCTAATAAATAATGGGTTACATATCAGCATAGATACAGGTGTGTTTATCTTATTGATCAACATACCGATCGCTTTATTAGGATGGTTTAAAATAGGAAAAGATTTTACGTTGTATAGCTTTTTAACTTCTGTAATGATTTCTTTTTTCACCATTGTTCTGCCCATCAGTCCGTTGACGACTGACCCTATTATGAATGCTATCTTCGGAGGCGTTATCGGAGGTGCTGGAATCGGCTTCGCTTTAAAATACGGGTTTTCAACCGGCGGGATAGATATTATTTCTATGGTTTTGGCTAAAACAACTGAACGGTCAGTAGGCAGTTTGTTATTGACGATCAATGGTTTGATTGTGATTGCTGCTGGATTTTTAAATGGCTGGCAATATGCCATGTATACGTTGTTGTCTATTTATGTCATGACACGTGTAGTGGATATGATTCATACAAGCCATCAAAAAGTAACCGCCATGATTGTGACAAACGATCCAGACGCTTTAGTGAAAGCTATTCATGCTAAGCTGATTCGCGGCATTACCATTATTCCTGCCAAAGGCGGTTATACAGGAATCGACCGTTCTATCTTAATGATTGTCATTAGCAATTATGAAATGTATGATTTAGAACAAGCCGTAAAAGAAGCAGATGCAGCAGCTTTTGTGAACTTTATGGGAACAAACAAAGTGTTGGGAGAATTTTTAAATTCAGACCAGCAAAAAGCTAGACGACACCGTTCTTAAACAAATAAGAAAAGCCGCAAACCAACTGAAAAGTTGATTTGCGGCTTTTTGCTTAAGCAAGTCCGAGGTAGTCTTCAAGGTAAAGAGCCAAACCGTCTTCTTCATTCGTTTTTTCAGTAATGTCATTGGCGATATCTTTTAAAGCCTGAATGCCGTTCTGCATCACGACTCCATGGCCGGCATATTGGATCATTTCGTAATCGTTGTCTTCATCTCCAAAAGCAATAATATCTTGTTGTTTTATTCCGTAAACGCTGGCAACACGCTCAACGCCAAGAGCTTTTTGAACTCCGGCTGAAACAATTTCTAAACAGGGAGTTTGGCCGCCCCATGTTCTAACTTCAACTAAATTGCCATAACGCTGAATAATTTTATTGATAATAAGTTCTTGGTTTTCCTGTGCGGTAAAGACACAAACCGAGGTAGGATCGCTTTTTAAATTAGCAGCTGATAATTTTTGAGTATCTTGCTGTCCATTTGGAAAAAAATCCGGATAAGGCAAGAAATCTTCATCGGCGTACACAGTATCGAGTAATTCAGCTGCGATCAATTGAATATCAAAATCTTTCTTTAAGTCGAGCATATCAATAGCA
>NZ_DAMDAK010000036.1:15096-22642 GCF_032094055.1 Carnobacterium sp. | reverse complement strand
CCATAGCTGCGCCAGCCATTCCTGGTTCTCGATGATTCAAGCCACTCATTCCATTATAGGTATGAACAAAAATAGAAGCACCTGAAGAAACCACGTTTTTAGCTTGTGCATAAGTAGCCGAACTATGCCCAAGAGCCACAGCCACACCATCTTTAGAAAGCTGTTCAGTAAAGTAAGCTGCACCTTCTCTTTCAGGAGCAATGGCTATTTTTTTAATCAATCCACCTGAAAGTTCTTGCCAGTGATAAAAAATATCAATGTCAGGATCACCAAAATATTTAGGATTTTGCGCACCTTTGTGTTCTTCAGTAAAGAAAGGACCTTCAAAGAAAATACCTCGAATTTTAGCGCCATTTACCTCTTGGTAACGTTCACCGATCATCTGGCTGACTTGATTTAGTGTCTCAACGTCTGAAGATAATGTAGTCGGAAGAAAAGAAGTTACACCACAGCTCAATAAGCCTTCAGACATGGTATTGAGCCCCTCAAAGTCATTGTCCATTACATCGTGACCTTTAAACCCATGAACATGGGTATCCACTAGACCAGGAGCGATCCATTTCCCAGCATAATCAAGTATTTTGGCAGTTTTGTCAGGCACTGTTTTAAAATAAGCGCCAAATTTTCCATCAACTACAGATAAGTAACCTTCTCGCTCCATTCCTCCTGGTAGAAAGAAACGACTTGCATGAATGTAATAATTTTCCAATTCTCTCATCCCTTTTCTCTTTTATCCTACACTATTCGTATGGATGAATCGTTACTCCTTTGACAACACGGTTTACAGTTCCAGAGGCAGAAGGAGTATCTGGAGTATTTCCAACTTTAACAGAAGACAATAAAGATACTGTCTGTGCTGCCATAATAAATGGTAACGCAAGATAACCTTCAGGCAATAAAGCGTGGTTCTGGTCAAATCTGAACGCTTCACCTTCAAAGTCTGTCTCTTCCAGTGATTGAGCAATGGCAATGGTCTGATTCGCAATTTGATCCAGGTGAATCTCTTTTAAAATATCTAGATCATATTGACGAGTGTAAGGATTATTGTTGACGAAAACAAAGACAAGTGTTTTTTCATCAACAAATGACTTAGGTCCATGTCTAAAGCCCATTGAAGAATCGAACATAGTCGAGATTTTTCCTGCTGTGAGTTCCAGTACTTTCAATTGTGCTTCACGTGTTAAGCCTGCCAAACTACCAGATCCTAAATAAACGATTCGGTTAAAATCAGCTGCTAAAATAGTAGAAAGGTTTTCTTCTTGATCAACTACTTCTTTCCCCATTTTTACCGCTGTTGTAACAAATTGTTCTTTATCTGCTGCAGTAGATTGGTCAAAAACCAATAAAGAGGTCAAGGACATACAAGTAAAGCTGCCTGTCATAGCAAATCCTTGATCATTTGAGCGCTCCGGCATCAATAACAAAAGGTTTTCTGCGTCTTGAGAAGCCGTTTTAGCTAGAGAACCTTCTGCAGCACATGTAATGGTGATGTGCCGGATATTTTTAACGACTTTATTCGCAATATCAACTGTTGCAATGCTTTCCGGGCTATTTCCACTGCGCGCAAATGAAACTAGAATCGTCCAGTCTTCTTCATGCAAGTAGGCTTTCGGAGAAGCAACAATATCTGTTGTCGCAATACTTTCAAACAAAAAAGTACGCGAATCGCCTGTTTGGTTTAAATAAGGCACAATTGTATCGCCAACATAAGCTGATGTTCCTGCTCCGGTAAACACAACACGAATTTTCCCTGTCGCTTCTTTTTTTATCTTTTCTAAAAAGGATTGAATTTTTTCTTCTTGTTTTTGATAAGCTTCCCAGGCTTCGATCCAGAGTTCCGGTTGTTGTTGAATCTCTTTTGTTGTGATCGATGCTCCCAAATCCTTCAGTTCACTTTTCGATTTCGTAAATAGTTGCATGTAATTTCGACTCCATTTCCATTCTATTCGTCTTCTTCGTCAAAGTTACCAACGGCTAATAAATCATTCACTTTCACAATACTCTCTCGTGCATCGGTCACGAAAGTTTGCGTGTTTCCAACAAGTGAGGCATTTACAAAACTAATAATCATCGGCATATTCATTCCTGCATATAAATTAAAGGCAGACCCATTCATGATTTTTTTAGCAGCAATGTTGCAGGGAGTACCACCCATTAAATCTGCAAATACCGTATAGTCACCATCTAAATGTTGAGTAATGGCTTCAAATTTTTCGGAAAATTCTTTTTCACCTTCATTTGGCAATAAAGAGACCGTGTAAATGTTTTCTTGTGGCCCTAAAATCATTTCTGCGCTATTTTTTAATTCTTTACAGAAATCTCCGTGACTTACCAATATTAAATTGTTCATTCTCTTCATTCCTTTACTTGTTTCTTATTTTGCAATTACACCTAATGCTGATAAGGCAACAGATACGACTAATACGATAAAGATTGCTTTAGTAGAAGTAATGTTCTTTTTACCCAACAACCAGTAAACAGCTCCAACAATTGCTGCTGGTAAGAGACGAGGCATAATCATATCTACGTTATTTTGGACATCAATCACTAAGTCACCAATAGCTGGTGTCCAAGATAAATGAACGTTAATCATCGTCGCTACCAGTGCGCCAACCATGAATACTCCTAATAGGGTGGCTGCATCTGTAATAGCAGTTAGCCGGCTTTGCATTGTTGTAACTAAAGAAACTCCTTCTTTATGCGCAATTTCAATTTGTTTCCACCGGAAAAACATAACTCCAAAGTTGACTGCCATGTTGGCAGCTAGTGCTCCAAAAATCGTAGGCAATAAGGCACCAAAAATCGAGTCTCCAATTGCAGCAAACGGACCCATTAAACCAACTTTAATCCCAGCCACTGTTTCTCGTGCATCAACACCTTCTTCTTCTTCAATCGCCATATCGATCCCTGTAATGATCGTGTTTAAAAAGTTACTCGTATTAAAAAATTGTGAGTGTGTTTTCATCATTGCTTTTAGTTCCGGTGTACCATCACCATAAATTTTTCTTAATTGAGGCAAAATAGTATATAGATAGCCAGACCCTTGCATTCGTTCATAGTTCCAACCTAGTTGAAAACCAAACAAGCTTCTTCTGTTAATTTGGTTAAAGTCTTTTTTGGTTAATTTATAGTTAGATTTCGTCATCGTCTATTTCTCCTTCCTCTGATGCTGAACCATTAAATTGTTGAATTTTTGGCGTTTCTGAAGTCCGTTTGTACTCTCTAAAGGCAAGAGCAAATCCTATCAAGGCAATAGCTAACATCGGCATGCCTGTAAAGTTATTTGCAAAATCATCCACTACGCCAGCTACAGATCCGCCAAGTAGTTGGATATTTCCAAATACTGTTGTAAACAATGCAGTAATAACAAAACCTAAAATCAAGTAAGGCATATGCTTTTTCACTGGTAAGTATCTTAGTAAAATTGCGAAACCAACAGCAGGTAGAACAGCTCCGGCTACTGATAATCCATCTCCTAACCATTGCAATTGATTGTTTAACACATCAACGATAGAATTGACAAAACTTCCACCAAAACTTAAAGCTAATAATACCGGGATAGCTCTAGATAATGACCAAGAAAGAGCACCCATCAAATAGTTCCGTTCGATCCCTTTGTAGTCCATTTCCTCAATTTTTGCATCAATACGATGTGCAAAGAATGTATTGGCAAACCGGCCTAAAATATCCATTTGAATCATTAAACCAGCTACTGGAACAGCAATCGCTGCTATTGCTTGTTCAGGATTCATGCCGATTCCTACTGAAAAAGCTGTAGCTAATACAGTACCAGAGTTGGCATCAATTCTTGAAGAACCGCCAAACGTTCCCACGCCTAAAATTGTTAATTGCATACTTCCACCAATAATAAGTCCAGTTGTAACGTCTCCCATGATCAATCCGGCTATTAAACCAGCAAATACTGGTTGAGCAAGCCCCGTGTAAACTTGTAGTTCATCTAAAATTTGATACCCTGCGTAAAGCGTTAACAATATAATTTGCCACCATGCAACTGCCATTATTTTTTCCTCCTCTATTTTTTAAATGTGTTCTTTTAATAAAGACATAAAGTTTTCTGCACGATCACTTGGTACCATTTGCGATACCAATTTCACGCCTTTTTCATCCAGTTTCTTGAAAGTTTCAATGTCTTCATCGATAACATTGATAGATCTCGTAACAGATTTTGATCCATCCGTTTGTGACATATTTCCAACATTGATTTCTTTAATGGGTACGCCTAATTCAACCAATTTTAATAAACGATCTGGTTTTTTCGCAATGATTAACAGCCGTTGGGAGTCATACTTTCCAGCTAGAATATTAGCAGCTGCTTTTTCTATTGGTAAAATACTGAGTTTTACCCCCGCTGGAGTTGCTAACTTCAGTCCACTCTTTTCAATTGCGTTATTGGAAACACTATCGTCTACCACCATGATGCGACTGATATCTAGTTTTGTAGTCCATAAATTAGCTACTTGTCCATGTATTAATCTTCCATCTATTCTTACAGCAGTGATACTCATCTTAATCTTCCTCCTAATTTTTAAAGTTTTTTAAATTTGGGTTCTTTTTCTAAGCTTATTGTTTCAGACCAGATACCTTCTGTCTCAAAAACAACGATTTCATTTTCTCCCTTTTGTAAAAGAGATTTTGGGATATATAGAGACAATGTTGGTCCTACATTCCAATAGCGTCCGATGTTAAATCCATTAATCAGCACGATTCCTTTTCCAAATGACTCCATATTTACAAAAGTATCTTCTGGTTCATCAATAACAGCGGTATATTTATAAAATGAAGGAGTATTCTCCTTCCATTCTTTGCTGTAATCTATTGCTAAGGGTTTAGAGAATTCTAAACAATACTGTTCCCAATCCAAAATAAAGTGTAAATCAGACATAATTCCTGTTCTAATCCCTTTTTGTTGAGTATTCGCTAAAAGTTTATGTCCATAATTTACACGGCCCATATTTTCTACTAAAATATCCAACTGATTGAGATTTTCGCTTGTTACAACATTAATTTTTTCTCCAATTTCTTCTTGGTATTGAGTAGCTTTTTTTTCTTCATTAAAAAAGAATTGAATGCGGTCACTACCGTCTATTACACGATAGAATTCTTCATTGCTGTCTTTTTTTACATGGCTTCTATAAAGCGTGTAACCATATTGTTGACCTAATTCTTCCATTGTTTTAGGATACTTAGATTGCTGTTTTTCAACGATTTCATCAATAACGGAGAATAAGCTAACCTTTCCATCCAATGAAATAGCTTTGAGTTCCATGCTATCTTTCACTAAGGGGTCTTGCTGTTGAATATCTGGAAATAGTTCTTGCATCATTTTTTGTAAAGCATAGTATTTCTTCGTTGGATTTCCTTGTTCATCTAATGGTGCATCATAATCATATGACGTTACTTGCGGAAGGTCTTTTTGTCCCCTTGCAGAACAACCATTCATCAATCCAAAGTTGGTCCCGCCATGGAACATGTATAGATTAACGCTTCCAATTTCTAATGCTTCTTTTACATCATGAGCCAAATCTTGTTCGTCTCTCTTTATGATTGGATCATTCCATCGATTAAACCAGCCATCCCAAAATTCCATACACATCAATGGCCACTTTTTCCCTTTTGACTCATGAAAATCTTTTAGATCTTTAAAGTTCTCTTTTGAGCGAGAACCAAAATTTCCTGTTGTTAAAATATCCGCTTCTGTCAACGTTCCCGCTTCTTGTGTAGCTCTCCAAGCTCCATCTGATGTGAATATAGGGACTGTTACTCCTAACTTAAGCATCAGGTTATACAACAGCTTTAAGTACTCTTTGTCCTCACCATAAGAACCGTATTCATTTTCTACTTGCATCATAATAACGGGACCGCCATGATCAAGTTGCAGCGGAGTAATGACTTCAAAAAGTTTTTCATAATAACGTGACACTTTTTCTATAAAAGTAGGATCTGATGAACGTATTCTCATATCCCTATAAGGCAGCAGCCAAGCTGGCAATCCACCAAATTCCCACTCCGCACATATATAAGGAGAAGGACGAAGAATGACAAACAAATCCAGCTCTGCTGCAGTTTTTACAAATCGTTTTATATCATAACGACTTGAAAAATCGTACTCACCTTCTTTGGGTTCATGCACATTCCATGGAATATATGTTTCTACTGTATTAAAACCAAGCGCTTTCAAATTATACAACGAATGGTACCAATCCTCTGGTAAAACTCTAAAATAGTGAATGGCTCCAGACATGATCTTAAAAGGTTTACCGTCTAACAAAAAATCTTCTTGTACTTCAAATTTCTTCATTATTTACACCTCTCCTAAAACGTTTACAGTTAGTATATTAATATATTAAGTTAATCTTGTCAAACTTTTTTTAAAAGAAAAATAAATTGGCACATTTAAACGATATCAGTTAATATATTAAGAGGAACTGTTCAGAAAGGAGACCATAATGAAAATTCCAAAATACCAACAAATTAAAAATGATTTACTCAAAAAAATTGAAGTAGGCGAATTTGAACATGGCGATCGCTTTTATAGTGAAGCAGAATTAGTAAAGCTTTACAACGTAAGTTCTATTACGGTTATCAGAGCCATACAGGAATTAGCCAACGAAGGATACTTAGTACGGTATCAGGGAAAAGGAACGTATGTCTCTCGCTCACGTAAAAGAACTTTAGTTGAATTTTCAGATATTGAAGTTTTTGCAGGTAAAACAGAAACTGTAGAAGTTTTAAGCATTGAAGAAGAAAATGAACCTGATATGCGTAAAGAGTTAAGATTACTAAAAAATGAGAGCTACTATAAAATCACACGCGTGCGAAAAGTAGACGAAGACCCTTTTCTAGTCCATTTTTCCTATATTCCCAGCCAATTCATTAAAAAAAATATCCCTAATTTAGCCTACTATGATTCTATTTATAACCGTTTTAAAAGTGATTTTAATATTCGTATGTATGATCAAGCTTCAAAAGAAACAAATGAAATTTTCTTTCCAACTGAAAAAGATATTGCAGATGTTTTGCTAATGAAAAAAAACGAGCCTACCGTACGCCAAGACAAGAAAACTATTTTACAAGACGGAACTGTGGCTGAAATCGTTGTCAGCTACAAAAAGTGGAATTATTATAAAATTGAATTATCCACTTTTAATGATCAACAATAGTTGAATGTTATGATCTAGGAGGGAAACTATGTTAAGAATTGCCATTGATATGGATGAAGTAATAGCAGATTTCTATTATAAAGATCTGCAGATGTACAATGATCTCTATGAATCAAATCTCCAGTTAAGTGACTTAAATGACCAATATGTGAGTGAGATTTATCCCGAAACAGATAAAATCATGAAATTTATTCGAAATACAAAAGGCTTCTTTAAAGACCTTCCTGTTATTGAGGATGCACAAGAGGTGATAAAAGAATTAATGCTAAGTCATGAAGTCTTTATCACTTCAGCAGCAATGGACTTTCCCAATAGTTTTGACGATAAATTTTATTGGCTGCAAGATAAGTTTCCTTTTATCGAAA
>NZ_DAMDAK010000036.1:1980-15086 GCF_032094055.1 Carnobacterium sp. | reverse complement strand
ATATTGTTTTTTGTGGTAATAAAAGCATTATCAAAGCTGATTATTTAATAGATGATCACATTCACCATTTTGACGGTTTTGCTGGAACGGGTTTATTGTTCACTGCACATCACAATAAACAGATCGATTTTCCTTATCGTATGAACAACTGGCAAGAGGTTAGAGAATTTTTTAACCAGTTGGCTGAGTAAAGACTTTCAATACAAGTATAGCTAAATAAAACACTGGTAATTCATCAATTTAACCTGAGGAATTACCAGTATTTATATGATAAGATAAAAAATGTATTCTTTAACGAAAAGATCTTCTTATTTTACTTTTAATTTTCCCGAGCTATTTCTGCAATGTTTTTTTGCGCAATTTCTTCTAATGCAATCGTAAATTGTAATGAAAAATCTTCGAACTTACAACGGTATTTGTCTAACTGATCTTGTCCACAGGAGTTGCTCCCTAACCCATTTTGGCAAGTATCTATATTTAAGACCACATAATCACGTTTTTTCAAATCAATCGTATGCTTAGCTTTTTCAAGATCAATCGCTTCATATCTGGACACGCTGTAATCGAATGTATTATTTGTTTTGACTAACAATGCATTATTTTCTTTTGTTAAACCGACCCAATCGCACTCCATATGGTTGCCGTTTTCTTGAGGTTTTACATAATTGACAAATAAATCGTCTACTGAATTTGTAAATACTCCTAGATAAGCTGCTTGACGAGAATCACTGTAGTTTTCTAAAGGACCAAGTCCTCTCCAAGAAACAGTGTCAAAATCTTTGGCTATTTGAAGGGAAACCCCTAATCGAGGAAGCATTGGCGGAGCAAGCAGCTTGCGGCCAGACGCGATTCCATCAATAGAGAAGCTGATTTGGCCAGATGAATCTATTACATATTTATAATCAAGATCATAATACCATGCGCTGTTCGTAGTCCCATAGTAGGCACTTACTCGCATTTCAAATGTATTTTCTTTTGTTTCACATTGAACTTCGCGAACAGATTCATGAGGCAAGTGCATAAAGTATTTATTTTTGTAATCTTCTAAAAGATACATATCGTTATCAATAGGAGCTCTCCAAAAGTTCATTTCCGGACCTTTTTCAATAACTTTTTCTTTGTTGTAGTACGCCTCAAGCAGTTTCCCTTTGACTTTATCGAAACGGAAACTGAACTGATCTCCTTCTACTGTCACAAAGGCTTGTTGCTCCCTTACTTTTATTTCACTAGTATTCGTTTTATTTGTCTCTGCTAAAGGTTTTTCTTTATGCCAAACAAACACACTTCTCGTTACTTCAAATCCCTTTTGTGCCCAAGCTGCTGTATTTTTTAATTGATAAACAAACCGAACAGTATAGAGAGCACCTGATTTAAAGACAACTTCAGGATAGCAGATTCTTATAGTAGATGATTTTCTTGCTAACGTTTCAGGTATTGTTTCATTCCGTTCTTCGATCAAACGATCATCTTCATAAAACTGACATATCAATTGGTAATCAGCTAAGGTATTAAAATCTAGTCTATTTGTAAGCTGGTAAAATCCTGATACACTATCAATAACTTTTGTTTCAATCGGTTCAATTACTTTTTTGTATTCAATCAGACTAGTAGAAGGTGTCCGATCGGGCAACAACATTCCATCGATACAGAAGTTGCCGTTATTTGGATCATCTCCAAAATCACCACCATACTGGTAATAAACTTCCCCTTCTTCAGAAACCGATTCAATCCCATGATCGAACCATTCCCATATAAATCCGCCTTGGATATGATCGTGCTGATAAAAAAGATCTTGATATTCTTTTAAGTTGCCTGGACCATTCCCCATGGCATGTCCGTATTCACAAAGAATATGCGGTTTTTTCGTATTTGTAATAACTTTATCCATTGTCAGTTTGTCATCTTCTCTTTCTAACCACGTATACATAGTTGAGTATACATCGCTGACCTCCACTTCGAAATCCCCTTCATAATGAACGAGTCTCGTTGGATCTGTCTTCTTAGCATATTCTGCCATTTTTCTGAAGTTGTATCCAAAAGATGATTCATTTCCAAGTGACCACATAATAATAGAAGGATGATTTTTATCTCGTTGAATCGTTCGTTTGATACGGTTGACATGGGCTTCTTCCCATTCTGGATTATCAGAAAGCCATTTATAATCTTCTGTCAACTCGAAACCATGGCATTCTAAGTCGGTTTCATCAATAACATACATACCGTATTCATCACATAAATCATAAAAATAAGGTGAGTTAGGGTAATGAGCGGTCCGAATCGCATTGATGTTGTGCTGCTTCATCAAAACAATATCTTTTTCAATACTTTCTTTAGTCGTGACTCTGCCTGTTGTCGGACTATAATCGTGGCGATTTACTCCCTTTAATTTAATAGCTACACCATTGACTAGGAAACAGTTTCCTTGTACTTCAATTTGTCTGAAACCAACTTTTTGATTGATGACCTCAACAACTTTCCCATCTTTTTTAACGGTCATTAAAAGTTGATAAAGATAAGGAGACTCAGCAGACCATTTGTGCGGTTCTGTGATGGTTTTAACTAAGCTTTCTCTGCCATTTTTTTCTTCTTCAACTACTTTGTTTCCATCTTTATCTAATAATTCATAGACAATTTTCTGATCTGCTAGTTCTGTAAAGACAGGGTTAACAATCAACGTGGCTGAAGTAAAGTTTTTGTTCAAAAGAGTTTGAATCGTGAAATCATACAACCCTTCTTTTGGCCGAGTAAACAAATCCACATCACGGAATATTCCGCTCAACCACCACATATCTTGATCTTCTAAATACGTTCCATCCGACCATTGAAATACTCTTACCGTTAACGTATTTGTTCCAGTTGTTAATAGATCTGATAAATCAAATTCACTTTGGATTCTTGCACCTTTGCTGTAGCCGACAAATTGGTCATTTAAATAGACCTCAAAAGCAGAATCCACTCCTTGGAAACGCAAGATATATTGTTGATCTTCTTGAACAGTGTCCAAGTTGAATGTTCTTCTGTAAATACCTGTAGGATTTGCAGTTGGAACAAACGGCGGGATAATCGGAAAATTATACCATAAATCTGAATAATGCATGTCGCCATATCCTTGTCTTTGCCAGTTTCCCGGCACTTCGATTTTATCCCACTTATCTGTACTGCAAGATGTTTTGTAAAAGTCTTCTGGACTATATTCTGGAGCTTCTAAGAATAAAAAGTCCCATTTGCCATTTAAACTTTCAAAAAACAATGCAGTATGTTCACTTTTTTCAGCTTCCATACGATCAGCAAAGCTTCTAAAATTCGCTCTCGGTTCCATTCTATTGATGCTGTCTACCTTATTATTTTCCCATCTTTTTAGTTGTCTCAACCAATCCACCGCCTATTTTTTTTTCGTATTTCATATAACAAATATAAGCAAACCCTACAAAAATAATGACCCCCAGTGCATTGTAAATCAATGTAAACAATGGGTTTGCTGTGCCTTCTGCTACAAATCCAGTTTTAAAGTAGGTTATCAATGCAGCTGGAGAAGGAAGAATAGATACTACAAAAGCGAACATAAAGAAGACTAACAACATGATGCCAATTGTAATACCTGTTTTTTGGTTCCCCATTTTAAATGTACGTGGTAGATTTTCTTTTTTTACACGCATAGTAATGTACGCCCATAGTAGAAAGAGAACTGGAATCAGTGATGTAGCTGCTGTCATATTAATCAAGGTTTTCAAGAATGTATCAATGGAACCCACACCCAATGCTGGAATGATCATTAGGGCTGTGACAATAATAGCTTGCAGTAAAAGTGCATTTGTCGGATTTCCTTCATTATTTGTTTTTGATACCCATTTGCCGAAAATCCCTTCTGGAATTTCAGAAAATAAAATTTTAACTGGAGCTGCTGTCCAAAGAACCAAGGAACCGACTGAACTGAGCAGCATAATTAACCCAACGACTCGAGTAACACCAGTAGTTATTCCAAAGTGAGCTCCCAAAATTGCAAAAGCATCAAATAACGCATTAGAGTAATTTCCTTGCAATGTTTCGCTCGGTAATATCATCCCAACTGCTACCGCGCCTAGAGCGTAAATAACTCCGATGGATAGTGCTGCTACAACAATTGTCTTCATAAAGGATTTGTTTCCGCCTTTAATATCTTTAACGTATACACCAACCGCTTCAGCACCGCCGACTGCTTGCAGGATCCACGCTAAAGTTGTCAAATAGTTCCAGTTCATATTTGAAGATACCGTAGCATTTGTAAAGTGTTGTGCCGGTTTCTCACCTAAAATAAATACAACTGCTAAAGCTAAAATAATAAATCCGATTCCCATAACCAATCGAGCAACTCCAGATAAATCGGTTACTTTAGAAATCCAAGATACTCCTTTAATTGATACATAAGTGGCTAACCAAAAAAGAGCGATAGATAAAAACGAAATAATAACGGTTGCATTACTTCCGCCAAAGATGTTGTACCCTAAAAAAGTATAAGAGGCATAAATCAGAGTTTGCGGTAATAGTGAAGTGAAGAAAAATAAGTTAACAAAGAAATAGGACCACGAACCTAAGAATGCCCATTTTTCTCCAAGAGATGTACGGATCCAACTGTACACTCCAGATTCTGAATCTGTATTAGCTGAAGCAAATTCTCCGATCATCAGAGTAAAAGGAAAAAAATAGAAAATTGTTGCAAATAGAAATGTTGGAACTGCCGCTAGCCCAATACTAGCACTTGCATTAATAATGGTTCCAAAAGAAAATACTGCTGTGAAAGTCATAAGCAGAAAAGAAATGGGTTTCATTTTTCCACGTGTTTCTGGCATGAAAAGGCCTCCTTATAAGTGTTTACTATTTAGTAGGTAATCTGTTCTTTATTTTTTATACTAGCGCTAGTATTTGATTACGCTTTCATTCTAATAGAATTTTTGTTAAAATGTAATTAATGAATGTTGCTTATGTTTGACATTATGTTGCTTTTAGGAGGAAATTTATGTTCAATTCTGTTGGGACATTTTTAACAGAAAAGAGTTTGAATAAGGAATTTTATATTTATGAATGCGGATATGAAGATGTGAAGCCAAGAGAACCTTATCAATATGAACCAATCGATTATTATTTGATTCATTATATTTTAAAAGGCCAAGGTCATTTTTTTATTAATGATGAACATGTTATTTTAGAAGAAAACCAAGGATTTATTATTCCACCTAATACAAAGAATAATTATTACCCCTTAACAGAAGATCCTTGGAGTTACCGTTGGATTGGATTTAAAGGTGCTGCTTGCCATGAAATCTTTCAAGAATGTGGTTTGCTGCTTCCGACTTCTGAAAAAAATAGTTCAAATTATGTTTATCAATTTCTCGACAAGTATCAAATGGATTCTCACTTTAAAAATGTTTTTGCTTTTTCTGAAGTAAATAAACCCTATTCAGCATTAGGAGAAGCCTATCATATCGTTGATTTATTGTCTTCACAGTACCATGAGAGAATCATTCATAATTTAAGCGAAGCTGAAAAATATGTTGAAAAGGCAATGAATTTAATTCATCAACACTATTATAATCCTGATTTTAATATCGAAAATTTATCAGATGCTGTGCAGATTGAACGCACTTATTTATTTCGGTTATTTAAAAAGTATAAACAGATTAGCCCAAAAACTTATTTAATTGAATACCGTTTGAATAAGTCTGCTGAATTACTCAGAAAAACTAGTTATTCGATTGAAGAAATTGCCTTTTTAGTCGGTTTTAATCACCCTTCTCATTTTTCAAGGCAATTTGCTCATTATAAAAAGATGTCTCCTTCCAAATTTCGGGCTCAATTTTATTCTAAATAAATAGGAGTTGCAACTGCTAAACAAACAGTTGCAACTCCTATTCTTCTTATTTTAAGCTGTGTATCTACCAGGGGTCACTTCGCATCCTGGTCTTATTTGAGCTGCGTATTCTAGCTCTTCGCATCCTTATTTAATCTACTGATTTTAGAGCTTCGATCATGTCGATATTTTTTAATTTGATGTGCATAGCGACCATCACGATTCCTGAAAACAGCATAGTCAGCAATCCTGAATAAAGGAAACTAAGCGGTTGGATATTGGGACTAAACATCAACATATCCATCTCGGCTGTATTTAAAACAAATCCATGTAAGAGCAAACCTAAGAACGATCCGACTAAAATTCCCATTAGTGTTAAAATAATATTTTCCCGATAAATGTACATCGTGACTTCTTTATCAAAAAAGCCTAATACTTTAATAGTGGATAATTCTCTGATCCGTTCTGACACATTAATATTTGTTAAATTATAAAGAACAACAAATGCCAACAGTCCTGCTGACACGATGAGTACTAACGTCACAATGCCTAAACTGCCCATTGTATCATTGATCGTTCCGCTCACGTCTCGTACAAAGCTGACAGCTGATACATTCGGTAAAGCTGTTAATTCTCTGCCTATTTTATCTTCCCACTGTTTGCCTTCTTGGTATTTCAGCAGTTGTGTATTGTATACCGGATTTTGACCAATCACTGTTTTATAATAATCTTTTGTCATAAATGCATAATGACCTGCATAATTTTCTGCAATCTGAGAAATTTTAACATCAATTACATTATTATCATCGTCTTTCAACGCTAGTGTGTCACCAGGCTTCACATCAAACAATTTGGCTAGTTTCTCAGTGATAATGACCCCGTTATTTGACAATGAATACGTTTCTCCTGAACGTCGGTCATTCAAAAACACGTAATCAGCTAAATGATCAGTTGTTTCGGGCACAAAAATCTTGAGTATTTGCTCCTTTTTCAGAAGCTGTGTACGGTTCTTGTAAGACGTCCAAGTGATTTTTGATTTCAGGTTGAGATTGAATAAATTCTTGGTACGTTTCTTTTTCTTCTTTAGAAGCATCTGCGTTGTAAGCCACTAATGCATTGTACTTCATAACTTTCCCATATTGAAGATTTGGAATATCTGCAATTGAATCAGATACACCAAAACCTGTTAAAATCAAGGCGGTACAACCAGCTACACCTAAAACAGTCATCAACATACGTTGTTTATAGCGGAATAAGTTACGGGCAGTTACCTTTTGGATGAAACCCATCCGATTCCAAATAAATGGAAGTCGTTCCAGCAAAATCCGTTGCCCAACTTTTGGTGCTTTTGGCCGCATCAACGTTGCTGCATTGCTTTGCAAAGCTACTCTTACAGCTGCATAAGCTGAAGCCACTGTACAAAGTATCGAAATCGCAAATGAAATCAATCCATAGCTGAGGTAATAAGTGATTCGGATACTTGGCAGATTGTATAATGAGCCATATGCGTTGAAGATCACGCTTGGGAAAATTTGATAACCAATCAGTAACCCAACAACCGTACCAACTACACTCGCTAGTGAAGCATAAACTAAGAATTTTTTTGAAATATCCCAATTTGTATAACCAAGTGCTTTCAATGTTCCGATCTGCAGTCGTTGTTCGTCAACCATTCTTGTCATAGTTGTCAAACAAACCAACGCAGCAATCAAGAAGAAAAAGACGGGAAAGACTTGCGCAATAGCCGATATACGGTCAGCATTATCGCTGTATTCTGCATATCCGGGATTGACACTACGATCAAAGACAAAATATTCCGGTTTAGCAAGGTCTGCCAATTCTTTCTTAGCGTCCGCCAGTTCAGCTTCGCCATCTGAAATGTCTTTATCTGCATCTTCTTTCTGCTTTTTAAATTCTGCAGCAGCTTTTTCATACTCAGCTTGGCCTGTTTCAAGCTTTTCTTTGGCTTCAGCTAGTTCAGCTTGTCCCTTCGCCTGCTCTTGATCCAATGTAGCTTGACCTTCAGTTAATTGAGTTTCTCCATTAGCTAATTCAGTTTCAGCTGCTTGAATAGCTTGCAGTCCTTCATCGATTTGCTGTTGATTGACAGCAATTTCATTTTCTCCTGCTACTAATTTTTCTTGAGCAGCTGCTTTTTGTGCGGCAAAAGCTTCTTTTCCTTGGTTTAATTCAGCTTGTGCAGCTTCTAATTCAGCTTGTTTTTGAGCCAATTCGGGTTCGCCGACTTGAATCGTACTTAGTTGTTTGTCTAATTCAGCTTGTCCTTGGCTCAAAGCAGCTTGACCGTTTTCAATTTCTTTTTCGGCAGCTGGAATAGCTTGCTGTAATCCTGCAATTTTTTGTTGCAGTTCAACTACAGCCGCTTCGTCTGTTCCGGCTTCAATTGCTTTTGCCAATTCTGTTTGTGCAGCTTGCAAGGACGCTTTCATCTCAGTCACTTGCTGTTGTCCTGCTTTGAGTTCTTGTGCTTGTTTATCTAATGTTGCTTGACCTTGTTGAATCGCTTCTTTTCCTTGGTCGATTTCTGCTTGTGCAGCTTGAACCGCTTGAAGGCCTTGGTCGATTTTTTGCTGATTGGCAGCTAATTCCTTTTCGCCAGCTGTCAACTCGGCTTCTGCTGAAGCTTTTTGTTCAGTAAAGGACTGTTTTGCTTGGTTTAATTCTGCTTGTCCCGCCTCGAGTTCTGTGCGTTTTGAGGCCAGTTCCTTTTTCCCTTCAGCTATTTTTTGGCTATTGGCATCCAATTCAGCTTGTGCTTTACTGATTTCACTTTCTAACTTTTCAACGCCTTCTTCATACTCTGCACGGCCGTCTTCCAGCTTTTTCTTAGCATCATCTAATTGCGATTGGCCATCTGCCAGTTTTTCTTTAGCTTCCTCAATTTCTTTTTGGCCTTTATCAATTTCTGCTTGTGCTTCTTTTTTTATTTCAGCTAACCGTTCTTGCGGCAGATCTTTCGTTAATTTTTCAATATCTTTCTGATGCTGATTTACTGTATCTTCATATGTTTTGGAATAAGCTTGCAGTGAAGCTGTATCTGAAAACGTGAGATAAGCCTCTGTATAATACTCCATATCAAAGTCCGCTTTAGGAATAACCGCAAAACCATCTAATGAACCAGTTCCAATTGTGCTGTTCCCTCTAGCATCTTTTTCAATGTATTGCGGACTGTTTACAAATCCGACTACTTTATACGTATCTTCAACCAAGCTATCTTGTATCGGATCCTCTTGATCGTCAGTCGTTAAGACAACAGTATCGCCTAATGCATAGGCAGAAGAATATTCAGATGCAGCATCCAGCGCTATTTCCCCAGATTTTTCTGGCAGTCTGCCTGATACAACAGCATACTGGTTAGAGGTATTTTCAGCGTCTTCAGGATAGCTCATGACTTTTGTTACTAATCCGCTATCTTTTAACATCACATCTTTACTGTATGCTTCTTGGACAGCCGCTCCTTTTACTGTTTTCAGTAAATCGATATCCGACTGCTCTAGTCCATAAGTAGAAACGACTTTTAAATCCATTAAATTTGTCTCTTGATAATATTGATCAGTTGTATCGATCATATCCGGGCCGGTAGCTTTGATCCCAGCAAAAAACGCTACACCTAATGTAATAATGGCAAAGATTGAGAGAAAACGAGCTTTGGATTGCCACATTTCTTTGAAAATATCTTTCCATAAAGCTTTCTTTTTCATGTTATCTCCCCCTTTACCATTCGATATCAGCTACTGATGATGGATTGGGGTTCAATGTTGTTTTACGTACTTTTGCGTTATTGATTTCAATAATCCGATCAGCCATTGGGGCTATCGCTTGATTATGCGTAATTACAATGACAGTTGTCCCGGTGTTGATGCAGGTATCTTGTAACAGCTTTAAAATCTGCTTTCCTGTTTCATAATCTAATGCACCTGTTGGTTCATCACACAATAACAGTTTTGGCTGCTTAGCAAGAGCCCGAGCAATCGCTACCCGCTGTTGTTCTCCGCCTGATAATTGAGCTGGAAAATTATTCAATCGATGGCCTAACCCGACATCCCGTAATACTTTTTCAGCATCTAATGCGTGTTGCGAGATTTCGGCAGCTAATTCCACATTTTCTTTAGCGGTTAAATTAGGAACCAAATTGTAAAATTGAAACACAAAACCCACATCATCACGACGGTATTTAGTCAATTCTTTCTTGTTAAATTTAGCAATATCCTTTTCATCAACTTTTACTTGTCCTTCATCGGCATCGTCCATCCCGCCTAAAATATTCAGAACAGTTGATTTTCCTGCACCACTGGGACCGACGATAACAGCAAATTCGCCTCTTTCGATTTCAAAAGAGATGCCATCATTTGCAGCAATGGTGGTATCGCCCATTTGATAACGCTTATATTCGTCGATAATTTCTACAAAAGCCATTCTATCCCTACATTTCTACTTTTCTTTTTTTAATCAATGGAAACAATTATAACATACAAATAAGTCGCAAAAATCGATTTTACGATTTTTACGACTTATTTAATCTTTTAACTATTAGCTTTACATGTTAATTGTTTTTAATCAAAACCAATAAAGTCTCCAGTTTTAGCATCGATATGAACATCATCGTTTGCACTATCGCTGCCTTCTACATCTATTTCATAGTAGACTTTACCGTTTTTGCTATCGATACTCCACTCTTTAGCGTATCCGCTGCCGACTTTATCCAATGCGGCTTTCATAGCTTCTTGTGGTGAAACTAATCCTTCCAGATCCAGAACGTCATCATCACTCACATTGTCTTTGTCATCTGTATCTTGTTTGACAATTTCTCCGGATGTTGCATCAACGTCTAGTTCTACTTCGTTGGTATCGTTGTATCCTTCAATTTGATAAACATAACTGTTTGAATCGTTATCGATACCGACCGAGGTGATTTTTGCATCTGAATATGTTTCTTTGAATTTATTGACTGCGTCTTCCATACTGACATCGAATGTCTTATTTTCTATTCCTTTAGATGAAGTATCATTCATATCACTACTGGTAGAGCTAGAATCTGCAGAACTTGAACTCATTGCTGATGAACTCGATTCAGCCATACTTGAGCTTTCCATTTGACTGCTCGACATACTCATTTCGGAAGAAGCTGTTTCTGAATTTGTCGTTGTATCGTTTTGAGTACCATTACTGCACGCCATCAACAGTAGTGAAGTTGCTAAAGTGACTGTACCGACCAAAGCCTTTTTATTCATCTTTGTTTTCATTATTATCCTTCTCCTTTTTATTTCTATTTCATTCTATGGTTAGTTTGAAACTACCTAAGATTCTTCTTTCTCTACCTATTGATAGTATAAGTTAAGTATAAGGAATCTCTCATGAATTAAAAGTAAAAGGACTTGTCTCTTATTTAACTTGCTAAAAACGAAAAATTAAACCAAAACAATGGTTGCCTAGATTTGCTCTTTTAGTTGTTGTTTAATTTTCATCATTTAGTCGACTATGCCGGTAGCCGTAAAAGCTATAAACTACGAGACCAAGGATCAGCCAAACGGCAAACATTATCCAAACAGTAAGCGACAATTGAAACATTAAATAGAAACAAACGATAATGGAAACGACTGGGAAAAAAGGAACCCCAGGAACTTTGAACTCACCTGATTTTGGTTTCCCATGATCTTTTCGCAATTGCAGGATACCGGCTGCAATAATAACAAAAACCATCAACGTAACGATATTGGTTAAAGCAGCTAATTGGTTTAAAGGGATAATACCAGCTAGAATGGCTGAGATGATTCCCACTACAACTGTCGCCTTATGCGGTGTCTTTGTTTTCTCATTCACTTCGCTCAATGTAATCGGCAATAACCCATCGCGACTGATCGTATAAACTAAACGTGCCAATCCATAGGTCATAGAAATCAAAACTGTTAGTAGTGTTAAAATCGCTCCAACAGAAATCATTCCAGCAATCATATCATGACCAATAAAACGCATAGCAAAAGCTACTGGATCTTTAACATCTAAATGGGTGAACGGCACAATTCCGGTTAAGATCAAGGTTACACCAATATATAAAACGGTAGCTATTCCCAGTGAACCGATAATCCCTCTTGGAACATCTTTTTGTGGGTTTTTCACTTCTTCTGCAGCTGTACTGACAGCATCAAAACCTAAAAAAGCAAAAAAGACGATAGCTGCCCCAGAAGTAATTCCTTTTAACCCAAATGGTGCAAAAGGTGTCCAGTTAACTGGCTTCACATAAAAAATACCGACCACAATAAACAATGCAATCAAACTGAATTTGATGATAACCATTAAATTATTCAACCGCAAAGCTTTTTTAGCACCTTGAACGACAATATAAGTTACAATTAAAGTGATAGCTATCGCAATTACATCTACATAGGTTCCATTGGCTGGATCGTAAGAAGCACGTAAAGCTTGTGGGAAATGCAAACCCATTCCGTCTAAAAAACCATGGACGTAACCTGACCAACCAGATGCAACGGAAGCATTGGCCAGTAAATATTCGCAGATCAGCAACCAGCCAACCAGCCAGCCTAAAAGCTCGCCGAAAATGGTGTAAATATAAGAATAAGCTCCTCCGCCAACTGGCACTCGTGAAGCAAACTCTGCATAACACATAGCAGATAAGGCGCAAGAAAAAGCTGCAATGATAAACGAAACAATCAAAGCTGGTCCGGCAGTTGTAGCAGCGGCAGTACCGGTAATCACAAATATCCCTGTTCCAACAATGGCTCCTAAACCTAACAAAATCAGATCAAACGTTTTTAATTCTTTTTTTAATGTTATTTTCTCATGCAATGCCGTATTCATTGGTTTTTTGCGAAATAAATCCATTAAGCTAACCTACCGATCTCTTATATAATTAATTAGTTGTTTTCTCATACTGCACTGTTCGATTGTCTAAGCTTTCAAATACCCTAAAACAATACCACCGACGATCACTAGTAAACAGCCCAAAATGACAAACTTGAATTCGCGTTTTGTTTTCGTTTCTCCTAAGAACCAAATACCGCCTAGTGTTGAGATGATAATTCCCATTTGTGATAATGAAAAACTAACGGCTAAACCGATTTCTTTCATTGCCAGCAGCATAAAGATATTTCCGATCCCCCAAATCAATCCAGTTAAGATATTTCGAACAGTGTATTTGCTTCGTACGTTTTGTTTCCAAGAAAATAATAAAGCTCCAACTAACATACCAACAGATTGTGGCAAAATCACAGCCAATGCGTTTACGCCAGAAGCGTTGATCGTA
>NZ_DAMDAK010000036.1:0-1831 GCF_032094055.1 Carnobacterium sp. | reverse complement strand
ATTTGCGATTAACTGTAAGCCGGTAGAGACTGGTAAAGTGCTTGATACACCCGCTAATTTCATCGATTGAAATTGTTTGTTTTGTCCTAGTGTCCAAAAAAAGCCGGAGACGAGTCCCACTATTATTAGTTTTGCATCAAGAGCTGGTTGGTATACTAAATAAACGCCAATAGCGAAAAACAACGCTCCTATCGTCATTCCAAGCGTTTGGTGGTGGGCAGTGCCTCCTAGCTTTCCGCTGACCAGTCCAATGCTGCCCCAAGCAATGGCAGGTACCAATGCGATCAAAATCCCCATAATTTCCTCCTATATGTTCTGTACTTTATAATAGGTCTATCATAACAGGCTTAAGTATTGAACTACAAGATGTAACTGATTTCATCAGCTTTTTTCTTTGAAGCGTGGAACTGACCAACAATATATGCTAAAGTAAGAAAATAAATGAAGTAGTATAGAAAAGAGGAAGAAACTTGATAGATTACGATGTCATTGTAGTGGGCGGCGGCACAAGCGGAATGATGGCGGCTATTTCAGCGGCTGAAAATGGGGCTAAAGTTGCCGTAGTGGAAAAAAATAAAACACTTGGTCGAAAATTGCTGGTTACTGGAGGCGGACGGTGCAACGTGACGAACAACCGCGATAAAGAAGAAATCGTTGCGCATATTCCGGGAAATGGGCGCTTCCTTTATAGTGCTTTTCATCAATATGATAATTACGATATTATGAACTTTTTCCGTTCGAATGGAGTCGCTTTAAAAGAAGAAGACCATGGACGGATGTTTCCAACAACGGATAAATCAAGAACTGTTTTAGAAGCTTTGATTGCTATTATGGATCGTTTAGCTATTACAATTTACACAGATGCTCCAGTCGATACCGTATTATTTAAAGACAATCAAGTGCACGGTTTGCGCTTACAAGATGAACGCGAATTAACAGCAAAGAGTATTATTCTTTCAACAGGCGGACGAGCTATGCCGAGAACCGGCTCGACTGGCGATGGTTATAAATGGGCAAAAAAAGCGGGACATAGTTTAAAGCCTCTTTACCCTACAGAAGTTCCCGTTTTGTCAGACGAACCGTTTATTCAAGATAAAACCCTTCAAGGTCTTTCTTTGCGTGACATTGCGTTAAGTGTATTAAATAAAAAAGGTAAAAAAGTCATCACTCATCAAATGGATATGATTTTTACCCATTTTGGTGTTTCCGGCCCTGCTGTTTTACGCTGCTCCATGTTTGTCCATCAGACGATGCAACGAGACAAAACCGATTTTGTTACATTAACGTTAGATGCTTTACCAGATCAGTCTAAAGGCGAACTGACACAAAAATTGCAGTATTTAATCAAAAATGAAGGTGAAAAAAGCGTTAAAAATGCTTTAAAAGGTCTAGTACCGGAGCGGTATCTTTTATTTGCTTTGGCACGCTTAGGTATTGACGAAAATTCTCCATTAAAACAGGTTTCTGCTGAATTGCAAACAGGACTAATTGATTTCTTAAAAGATTTTCGTTTTAGAGCTACTGGTACTTTACCTATCGAAAAAGCTTTTGTGACCGGCGGAGGCATCAACACAAAAGAAGTCAATCCAAAAACAATGGAAAGTAAATTTATGCAAGGGTTGTATTTTTCTGGAGAAATTCTCGATTACAACGGTTATACTGGCGGCTACAACATTACTGGAGCTTTTATTACAGGACGCGTTGCTGGTATGCACGCGGCTGAACAAGCTTTAGCACACTAAGAAAATAAGAAAAGCAGGACAAAAGTATACTGATCCCCGAATGTTAGACCAAAAATCTAATGTTTGGAGGTCAGTTTTTTATGGTTAAA
>NZ_DAMDAK010000035.1:13507-24367 GCF_032094055.1 Carnobacterium sp. | reverse complement strand
GAAGGTACTGGTTTTGTCGGTACAGATATTACTGGTGTACAACCGTTGTTCTTCTCATTTGGACAATATGATACGTACACACCCATTCAAATGATTCAATATGTCTCAACTATAGCCAACGGCGGAAAACGGATTGCGCCTAGAATCGTAAGTGAAATTCGCGGTACAGACGAAGACGGCAATTTAGGAGCAGTAGAAACTCAATTAGAGCCTAACATCTTAAATACAGTTAATGTAGGAAAAACAGAATTTTCCCGCGTACAGCAAGGAATGTACCAAGTAGTCCATGGAGCGAACGGTTCAGCAAGAAGTGCTTTTATTGGCGCTGAATACGAGGCTGCTGGAAAAACAGGAACAGCTGAAGCAAGTTATTTTGGACCTGTAGAAAGTGCCCAAGGTTCTTCAGTAGAAAATCGGACGTTTATTGGGTATGCACCTTATGATGATCCGCAAATTGCGGTTACAGTAGTGGTACCGTATTTACCGTTACCGAATACAAGTAGTGAAAACACACAAATTGCTCGTCAAGTATTTGATGCGTATTTCCGTGTAGGGAAGTATAAAAACTTAGATGCTGAAGTAGCTAAAGATGCTGGTTCAGATGACACTGAAGAATAGAAAAAGCAACAAGAAGCACAAAAAAACCGCTAAATATTTAGCGGTTTTTTTGTATTTGAGTTTAACGGCCCATTAAAACATCTGCGATTTTCTGAAAATCCATTTCGCTAGTTACTTCATAAGAACCAGGACGTAAAAGTGAAATATAATCATTTTCTTCAAGGAATGTTTCGAATTCAGATGAATCCTCAATAATTCCTTGATCTTCTAATTGTTGTACAGCAACACTACTTGGATCACCATCATTAATGACGATTGTTGTCTTAACGACTTCTGGCTTGCTTGATTCGCTTGATTTCGTGGCTGAATCCTCTTCTTTTGATTTTTCAGAAGAAGCTGTTTCAGTGTCCTTTGAACTTTCTTTATCTTTAGTTAAGTTAGCAACTTCTGTTTCAGCTAGCAAACTTTCATATTTTTCTTTATAGGATGCTTCTTCTTTGCTTAGTGTAACAGAATCATTTGTAGTCGAATGATCAGCACCTACCTGTGGCTCGTAAAGGAAAAGACGGTATCCAGCCAGAACGATGGCAGAAATCAAAAAACCGAGTGCCATGTAACGTAATGTGGGTTTACTCATTCAAAAAGCTCCTTCGTTTAAATTTTTATTTTGTATTGATATAGTCATCTATCACAACTTTAATGGTTGCTTCTGATAGTCTCGTTTGATTGGCGATGTCTTCAATCGCTACTCCTTGAGTATATAAGGTGATCACATGTTTTTTTAATACGTCATGAATTTTTGCTGATGTAGCTGTTTCTTCTGAATGAATATTTAGTTCTTCTTCAAGGACAGCAACACGTTTTTTTAATTGGTAAATGTCTTGTAATAATTGAAGAGATAGTTCTTCAAATTCTTCTTTAATTTTTTCACCATTATCTTTTTTATAAAAAGACCAGCCAATTAAAGCAATGGCAATAATTAATAAGATAATCACTATTATCCATAAATCCACTATTTTCACCTCTTTTATTTAAACTTCACGTTTGATTTTACCATAATATCTAATAGAAACATAGAATGTAAAAAAAACTTAAACAAATTACAATAAAAAGATACGTAAAGTAAAAAAACTTTACAACCCGCAAAAAAATACTAGCATGTTTTTCAAAAAAATGATATGATATTTAAGTCAGAAGTTTACGAAATGTAACTTCAATTATTGTTTAGTGCTTGGAGGGAAAATCATGCGTGTAAATATCACATTGGAATGTACTGAATGTAAAGAACGTAATTACATCTCAAAGAAAAACAAACGTAACAATCCGGATCGTGTAGAATTTAAGAAATATTGCCCGCGCGAACGCGTCGTTACTTTACATCGTGAAACAAAATAACAACAGAATTTCTGTTGTTTTTTTATACGATGAATTTGGCAAATAAGGATAAAGGAAAAAGTGCTGAGAGAAATTATGCTCAGCGCTTTTTTTCTTGAGGAGGTAAAGCAAGTGTCAAAAAAGGAAATACGGCAGCAAATAATCGAACGGCTGAATAATTTGCCGGTTGCACAAAAAAAAGAACAAGAAAATAGTATTTATGAATTGCTTTTTGGAACGGAACAATGGAAAAAATCTGAAGTAGTAGCTTTAACATTATCACAAAAGTTGGAATTAACTACTTACCCAATTATTGAAAAAGCGTGGAAAGAGGGGAAAACTGTTGTTGTGCCGAGGACGAAAAAAAACCGAGAAATGGATTTTGTGAAGTATTCTTCAACTACACCTATGGAAACTTCATCTTTTGGTTTGCGAGAACCGCTTAAAACATTGACAGCGGTACCTAAATCAAAAATTGATTTAGTGATTGTTCCAGGATTAGCTTACTCGGAAAAAGGATACCGCATAGGTTTCGGCGGAGGTTATTATGATCGGTTTTTAGCAGATTATAAAGGAACCACTCTTTCTTTAGTTTTTAAAGAACAGGAAATAAGGTCATTTCCAGTGGAAACTTTTGATATCCCTATTGATTTTTTAATTACTGCAGAAAAAGTAACGTCCTGCAGAAATGAAAAATAGAAATTCATTCTATTTGGTGTCCTGTCCGACCTTTGGTATACTCATAGTAATTAGAGAAAGGACGGTTTTGCAGATGGATATATGTGAAGTTTTTTTTAGTAATGGTCAGTCCTTAAAGGTCAATGTATCTCAAGCAGCATTTAACGAAATAATCAACACAGAAGACGGTATGCTGGATAGTCGATTAGTTTTATTACAAAACCAAGATGGCGATTCCATTTATATAAATCCTTTACAAGTTGTTTTTGTAACATCAGATTTCAAAAAATCTAAGAATGAAGTATTTACTCTGAGCGAACAAGCAACAGAAGAAGAGCATGAAAGTCATAATTTAGAAGCGATTAAAGATTTAAGTAAAGATATTGATAATATGGAATAGTTTATTAGAAAAAAGCCTGTTGTCAGGCTTTTTTTGTTGAATCATTTTCGTTTTTACCTGCCATTTTAAAATCAGCTGCTGTTGTTCTTTTCTGTTAGCGCGAACAATCGTTTTTTATGCTATAATGAGAAAATAGTGTACATCAGACATTTTTATTATAGTAACTTATGCGATAAAGAATGGAGTTGATGACTTGGATTATCAATTGGAAATGAAAATAAAGCGTTTTTTTAGACAACCCATTCTGACCTATACCTTTTTAGGTATCCAAATTGTGTTGTTTATTTTAATGACTTTTAATGGAGGCAGTACAAATACACAGACATTAATTGAATTTGGCGCAAAGTTTAATCCCTTTATTGCTTGGGGAGAATGGTGGCGGCTAATCACGCCCATGTTTTTACACATTGGGTGGATGCATCTTTTAGTGAACTCAGTTATTTTATACTATCTTGGAATTCAACTAGAAAGCCTTTTTGGTCATTGGCGTTTCGCTCTTATTTACTTATTGAGTGGGCTTGCTGGAAATGCGGTTAGTTTTGCTATGAATAATGCTATTTCTGCTGGAGCAAGCACCGCTATTTTTGGTCTATTTGGGGCAGCTTTAATGTTAGGAAAAACGTATCCTCATAATCCGGCAATCCAGCAACTGTCTAAAAATTTTTTACTGTTAGTTGTAATCAATTTAGTTTTTGGCATCTTTGATTCTTCTATTGATTTAGCCGGTCATATTGGAGGATTTGCTGGAGGCTACTTGGCCTCAACTGCGATTAGTGTCGCAGATCCATTGCCTCGTTGGAAAAAAAGGCGAATATTATATGCGGTCATTTTTCTGGTAATGGTGGTTTTATTTGTAACAATCGGTTATTTGAAAAATCGGTTTCTTGTTAATTAGCAGGTGGTGAGAAAATGAAAACTCTCTATGAAGTGCAGCAAGTGTTAAAACGCTATGGTATTTTCATTTATGTTGGAAAGCGTTTGTGGGATATTGAATTAATGATGATTGAATTAAAGAAGATACACGAACAAGGCTTAATAGAAGATGACGAATACTTAAAAGCCTATTTAGTTCTTAAACAAGAACACCGGGTGGAAGAACAGAAAGAAATGGAAAATAAAGAGTGATGGAGGATACAACATGTCAAGAAAATTAATTGGGATTGATTTAGGCGGAACAACTGTAAAATTAGCTGTGTTAACTGAAGAAGGAGAAGTACAACAAAAGTGGAGTTTGTTAACAGATATTTCTGAAGATGGGACTAAAATAGTCCCTTCAATTGTGGCATCTATTAATGAACACATTGAACGATACGGTATGACAAAAGAAGATTTTATTGGAATCGGAATGGGATCGCCAGGAACGGTAGATTTGCAAAACGGTACGGTAATCGGCGCTTACAATTTAAATTGGAAAACCTTGCAGCCTGTTAAGTTGTTAATTGAAGAAGGAACGGGTATTCCTTTTGCTATTGATAATGATGCTAATGTAGCTGCACTTGGGGAACGCTGGAAAGGTGCCGGAGAAAATGAAGATAATATGGCCTTTTTAACATTAGGTACTGGTGTAGGTGGCGGAATCGTTGCTGAAGGGAACTTACTGCATGGGTCTGTCGGAGCAGCCGGTGAAGTAGGACATATAACTGTGGAGCCCAATGGATATGACTGTACATGTGGTAAAAAGGGTTGTCTAGAGACAGTCGCGAGCGCAACTGGCGTAGTGCGTTTAGCACGAGATTATGCAGATCAATACGCTGGGGAGTCTACGTTAAAAGTTGCTATTGATGATGGCCAACTGGTCACGGCAAAAGATGTATTTGACTTTGCTAAGCAAAATGATGCGTTAGCAGTAAAAGTGATTGATAAAGTTGCTTTTTATTTAGGATTAGCTTGCGGCAATATTGCCAACATATTGAATCCTTCTACTATTGTAATCGGCGGCGGGGTCTCAAATGCAGGAGAATTTTTAGTTGAACAAGTACAAGATTACTTTAATACATTTACATTCCCGGCTATTCGCAGCAGCTGTAAAATACGCTTGGCTCAACTAGGAAATGATGCAGGGGTTATTGGGGCTAGTTCATTGATTAAAGGTATTATGAGTAAAAGTGAATAAGCTGTGATTAGCTGAACCGAATAAAAAAGGCTCCATGAAAATGGAAGTCTTTTTATTTTGGGCAAAAGTATGTAGGACAAATAGTCAAAAAAAGAATCTAATAAACATCAACGATAATCCAATCCAGAACTCAAATAGTTAAAACATGCCAAAGAAAAAGAGCTGTGTTATAATTATAAGCATCAAGACCAATAAGAAAAGGGGTAACAGCATTAATTTAACTGCTAATAACCAGAAACATAAGGTGATGAAATGAAAAAAAACGTGCTTACTGTGCTTAGCGTCTTTGTGTTAGTCTTCTTGTCAGTTTGCTTTTTAGTAAGCTGCAGCAAAGATATGTCTGTCCCTGAAAAAAAAGAAAAAGAGCACGTCCCTCATAAACTTCCATTAAACTATGAAGATTTTAGGAAAGTTGTTGGCTGGCTTTCTGATGATGAACTCCTTGTGCATGCTGGGAAAGAAAATCAAGATACCCTCTATCGCTTTAATCTAATGACGGGGAAATTAACATTGTTGTATGAAGCAGAAGCCATTATTTTAACAACTGCGATTTCTGAAGACAAGCAGTCTGTCCTTGTTCAAATTGCCGACAAAGAAGGGGGCGAACTGCGCATCATCAATTCAGCGGGTGAAGTAAAGCAAAAACTAGCCATTGAAACGAACGGTTATTTGAATGTCAATTGGAATCCTGTTGATCAAGACCAATTATTTATTTCTTATTATAAATGGGAAGAAGAAATGATCATTCAAAAATGGGATATGGAAACCAATCAATTGGTCGATATTCAATCAAAATCTTTGACTCCTATTTGGTATTCTGGCAATCTTTATTTGTATGTAGATAACTTAGATGATTTTACCTTGCAAACTGGCGAACTGTATATGGGCGATATCCGAACAAATGAAATGACGCGTATTCAAAGTCAAGTTACGGGGTTTTACTTAAACAATGATACATTTATTTCATTTTCTCCTTCCGACTTCAATCAAGAAGAATTGTTGTTAAATAGGCAGTATCCTTTTATGGTTGATAAAGGATTTATTACGATTCCAAAAGTCACTATGAATGAGCGATTGGTTTTTCCTAATTTAACGCAATCTGGAAAAAATGGAGATCTTTATGGAGTATTTGCTAAAAAAGCAACACAATTAGAATTGGAATCAGGGGAATTTGAATTTGGAAAGTTGAATTTTGAGACAAGAAAAATTGAACCTATTATTGATTTGCCCGATAATGCTCCAATCAGCATGACTAAAAATCAGCGTTATTGTTTATATGGTTGGCGTTTTGAATACATGATTGATCTAGAGGAGCAGAAGCTCTATCCTTTGATTGAAATGGAAAAATCTTCTTCTTAATTAAGCACTTAGTTAGAGATACAAAAAAAGCTAGTAAAAATCCTTTCTCTTGTGTACAATTATTCATGTGAGTATGAGAGGAAAGGGGTATTTTGAATTGAATGGTAATGTGTTATTAAACACCGTTTTATTGATTATTATTATAGTGTGGGGCGGTTATGAGCTATATCAATATTTCAATCGGAAACGTGCGGCAGTCGAACTGACTGAAGAAGAATTTAAAAAAAATATGCGGAAAGTCCAACTGATTGATGTTCGTGAAAAAACAGACTTTGATGCTGGACATATATTAGGGGCTCGAAACATTCCTTATTCGCTATTTAAAACAAGAATGGCTGAAATCCGAAAAGATCAACCTGTCTACCTTTATGATTATAATAAATCTTTAAGTGGCCGAGCAGCTGTTAAATTGCGTAAATCAGGGTATAAAGAGTTGTACCGGCTTAAAGGCGGTTACCGTGATTGGACAGGAAAAACAAAGAAAAAGTAACCAAATAAAAAATCGCCTCTCACTTTAGAGGCGATTTTTTATTTGGTGTATGTCTATTAGTCCTCATCTTTAATGTCGCTATCATCTGGCAGCGGATCATTCAAGTAATCAATCAACTCTGCCTTATATTGTTCTAATGATTTTAAATAAAGGTTAAATTGATCTTTGTTAACTAAGGGTTCTTCCCCATCGGATACGGTGCGAATTTGCTTTTCACGAACAAGACGGTAAACTTCTGAAATCGTAAGATCCAGATATTCTGCTGTTTCTTCAAGCGTGAGATACATCTGACACCCCTCCATTCTTTTGATATAGTCTATTTTACGCTATTTTGTCAGAAAACACGAGAAAGATCCATTATTTTAAAAGATGAAAATAATGAAACGGTAGTGGACTATGTTATAATAAAAACGTTAACGTTAATAAATGGAGGGTCATTATGAATAAAACCGAAGTCTTTGCTCATAGAGGCAGTAAAGGAACTCATCCAGAAAATACTTTGGCAGCTTTTGAAGAAGCGGTCCGTGTCGGGAGTGATGGAATTGAGCTAGACGTTCATTTAAGTCAGGACCATAAATTAGTCGTCATTCATGATGAAACAGTAGATCGTACAAGTAATGGAAAAGGATTGGTTCGAGAATTGTCGTTGCAAGAATTAAAGCAATTAGACGCCGGCAGTTGGCTCAATAAAGACTATGCAGATTGCCGTATTCCTACCTTACAAGAAGTGATTGATTTTTTGAATGATCGTCAGTTTAAAGGAATATTGAATATTGAACTTAAAACAGATCATTATGCTTATCCGGGAATCGAAGAAAAAGTGGTTGAATTAATAGATAAAACGGAAATCCAATTTAAAATCGTTTTTTCGAGTTTCAACTACCAGACACTTATTCGTTTAAAAAAATTAAATCCTGCTGTTGAGATTGCTTTATTATTTGAAAAAGACGGAAGAGACCTTTTGGTGTTAGATGCCGGTATCCTTGTAACAATGTGGCATCCAGACTTATCTTGGTATCGAAAAAAGGTGGCAACCGATGAAGTGAAAATGGCTGTCCGTCTTTGGACAATCAATCAAGACCAGGAATTAACTTATTGCTTTAATCAAGGAGTATCTGGAATTATTACGGACTATCCGGAGAAAGCTATTGCTTTACGAAATCAATTAGAAACAACGTTTTAAAGGAGAGAAATGTGACTAAACTACCTATTATTGTAATCGTCGGTCCTACCGCTGTTGGAAAAACCAGCTTAAGCATTGCTTTAGCAAAACAGTTTAATGGCGAAATTATTAGCGGGGATTCCATGCAAATTTATAAAAAATTAAATATTGGAACTGCTAAAGCATCTTTAACAGAACAAGCAGGGATTCCTCATTATTTGATTGATGAAGTAGCTGTTTCGGAAAGTTACACTGTATCTGACTTTCAAAAAAGAGGAAGGCAGCTAATACAAGAGATTAGCGCAAAAGGTAAATTACCGATTATTGTTGGAGGAACAGGATTATATATTGAATCTTTACTGTATGCGGTCAGTTTGGGCGGTTCAGGAGAAAATGATTTAATTTTTCGAGCTCAAAAAGAAAAGGAAGCTGCTGAGTATGGTCCAAACTACTTATGGAAAGAGCTCAGACAACTTGATCCGACAGCTGCTGAAAAAATCCATATGAATAATGTCCGACGCGTTATTCGCGCTCTGGAAGTCTACCATGTAACTGGGCAGTTATTTTCTTCTTATCAAAACGAACGGGAAATAAAAGAACCGTTGTATAATATGAAAATAATAGGATTAACGACAGATCGGGAGATGTTGTACGACCGTATCAATGAACGGGTGCATCTGATGGTAGAGCAAGGACTTGAATCAGAAGCGCGCTGGTTGGCTGAACAGCAATTATTAGATGCGCAAGCAACACGCGGAATTGGATACAAAGAATGGCAGCCGTATTTTAAAGGGGAAGCTTCTCTAGATGAAGTGATTGCTGCTATTCAGCAAAATTCAAGACGTTATGCTAAACGGCAATTAACCTGGTTTAGAAATCGGCTGTCAGCTGTCAGCTGGTGGGATTTGGTAAAACAACCGGAAACTAAAAAAGAATTGGTTGAAGAGATTCAACAATTTTTACAAGAACAATCAAAAACAAATCCAAAAGAAAAGTAGGTCATTGTGATGGAAACAAAAAAAGAACAAGAAAAAGTAATCCTCGTCGGCGTTCAAACAACTGAAACAGATTCTGATTTTGCTTATTCTTTGGATGAATTGGCGCAATTGACAGAAACAGCTTTAGGAAAAGTTGTGGGAGAGATAACGCAAAAAAGAGAGCGATTCGATCCGCGTACTTTTTTAGGCAAAGGGAAATTAGAAGAATTGACTCATTTAATAGAAGAAACTGAAGCAGATGTAATCATTTTTAACCATGCGTTAACACCAGGTCAAACTCGGAATATTCAAGAAGTGAGTGATGTGAAAATCATTGACCGTATTCAGTTGATTTTGGATATTTTTGCAATGCGTGCTCGAAGCAAAGAAGGGAAATTGCAAGTGGAGTTAGCTCAATTGCAATATATGCTGCCACGTTTAGCTGGACAAGGCATCAATTTGTCTCGTTTAGGCGGCGGCATCGGCACAAGAGGACCTGGAGAAACGAAACTAGAAACAGATCGCCGTCATATTCGAAATCAAATCAGCGATATCAAGCGAGCCTTAAAAGATACTGAAAAACACCGAGAACGTAATCGGATACACCGTCGAGAAAGCGGGATTTTTCAAATTGGGCTAATGGGTTATACCAATGCGGGAAAATCTACTCTATTGAATGCTTTAACTCAAGCAAAGACCTATGAAGAAAATCAGTTATTTGCTACACTGGATCCTTTAACACGTAAATTGGTATTGCCAATAGGAACAACTGTAACATTAACGGATACGGTTGGATTTATCCAAGATCTTCCAACAGAATTAATCGAAGCTTTTCAATCTACATTGGAAGAAACGCGTGGTGTTGATCTACTGCTGCATGTAGTTGATGCTTCTGCAGAGAACATGGCAGGGCATGAAAGAACGGTAATAGATCTACTAAAAAAACTAAAAATGGATCATATTCCCATGTTGACTGTTTACAATAAAAAAGATTTAGTAGATGGATTGTTTTTCCCGAGTTTATATCCGAATCTATTGATTTCTGCTAAAGATCCAGCAGATATTGAAATTTTATTAGAGGAAATTACAAATCAAATGCAAGAAATCATGGTTCCTTATCAAATTGAAGTAGGAGTAGAAGAAGGACAAAAGCTTGTCCAACTAAAACAAGAAACTTTAGTAACAGCTGAAACCTATGAAGAAGAAACAAACAGTTATATTGTTAAAGGCTATGCAAAAAAAGAGTCAAAATGGAATGGAGAGAATCAATTAAAATGAGTTGGAACAGTCACTTTGCACCAGAGCTAGTTGAAAGAATAAAAAACATTGAAGAAAAAATCAAACCGGTTCATGAACAAATCCATGAGGTTGCCTTATTTAACCAATATAAAGTATTAAAAAGCTTTAGAGACAAAAAAGTTACGGAACAAAATTTTAATCCGTCAACTGGATACGGATACGATGATTATGGCCGTGATACATTAGAAGAAGTCTATGCTGATGTGTTTAAAGCAGAAGCTGGATTGGTCCGTCCGCAAATCATTTCCGGCACACACGCAATTGCTACAGCTTTGTTTGGTGTTATGCGTCCAGGAGATGATCTACTGTATATTACTGGATCTCCGTATGATACATTACTAGAAATAGTGGGAGTTACGGGAGAAGGCATTGGTTCGTTTAAAGAATACCAAATGGGCTATGATCATGTTGATTTGTTACCGGATGGAAATGTGGACTTCGAAGCTGTTC
>NZ_DAMDAK010000035.1:5513-13497 GCF_032094055.1 Carnobacterium sp. | reverse complement strand
AAAGTAGTAGCCATTCAACGTTCTCGTGGTTATGCCAGTCGTCCGTCTTTTACTATTGAAAAAATTGAAGAGATGATTCAATTTGTAAGGTCAATTGATCCCTCTGTGATTATTTTTGTTGATAATTGCTATGGTGAATTTGTTGAGCTGAAAGAACCTACTGAAGTTGGTGCAGATCTGATGGCAGGATCGCTGATTAAAAATCCAGGCGGAGGTCTAGTGAAGACAGGCGGTTATATTGTAGGTAAATTAGAATTGATTGAAGCATGTGCATACCGCTTAACTTCTCCGGGAATTGGCCGGGAAGCAGGAGCTTCTTTATATAGTTTGCAAGAAATGTATCAAGGCTTTTTTATGGCACCTCATACAGTGGGAGAAGCATTAAAAGGCGCCGTCTATACTGCAGCCTTATTAGAGTCTTGTGGAGTAGAGAGTTCGCCTAAATGGAATGATGAACGGACGGACTTAATCCAAATCATTTCTTTAAATGACAAAGGAAGAATGGTTCAATTTGCTCAAACAATTCAAAAATATTCTCCTATTAATGCTCATGTCATGCCGGTAGGAGCTTATATGCCGGGTTATGAAGATGATGTGATCATGGCAGCGGGAACCTTTATTCAAGGATCGAGCATCGAATTGACAGCTGATGGCCCTATCCGTCCACCTTATACTTTATATGTACAAGGAGGCCTAACTTATGAACACGTTAAGCTGGCAGTCAGTTCAGCTGTAGCAGAACTATTCTTTTAATAGAGGCTAAGAAAACTACTTATGTAAATCTGATTTTTAGATAGACAATAAGTAGTTTTTTTTAATTCAAAAAAAGTAGTGCAACACGCGGTTATATCACATTCCCATGTAATAAAAATTTTGACAATTTAAATAAGCCTTGTTAAAGTGATGAATGAAGAATAGATAAATAAAAATCTAGCTGCATTACGAAAGGGAGAATTTTTAAGACAATGAAAAAATTCACAAAAGAAGAGATCAAAGCCAGTGCAAAAGAACATAATGTCCGCTTTTTGCGTTTGATGTTTACAGATATTGACGGTACCGTCAAAAATGTTGAAGTTCCTATTAGTCAAATAGATAAGGCATTGAACAATGAAATGATGTTTGATGGTTCTTCAATTGATGGTTTTGTCCGTATTGAAGAAAGCGATATGTATTTATATCCGGATTTAAGCACATGGTTGATTTTTCCATGGGAAATAGGACATGAAAAAGACAAAGTAGCCCGTTTGATTTGTGATATTTACAATGCTGATGATACACCTTTTGCTGGAGACCCTCGTACGAACTTAAAACGCAATTTAAAAGAAATGGAAGAATTAGGTTTTACTGATTTTAATTTAGGACCAGAACCGGAATTTTTCTTGTTTAAACTTGATAAAAATGGAAAGCCAACGTTGGAATTAAATGATGATGGCGGCTACTTTGATTTTGCTCCAACAGATTTAGGCGAAAATTGCCGCCGCGACATTGTCTTGCATTTAGAAGATTTGGGATTTGAAATCGAAGCGAGCCATCATGAAACAGCTCCTGGTCAACATGAAATCGATTGGAAATATGCTGATGCTCTTGAAGCGTGTGATAATATTCAAACCTTTAAATTAATTGTTAAAACAGTTGCCCGTGAACATGGTTTGCACGCTACTTTTATGCCAAAACCTTTAGAAGGAGTCAGCGGATCAGGAATGCATTTTAATATGTCTTTATTTAATAAAAATGGGAATGTTTTTTACGATGAAGCAAATGAATTGGGATTAAGCGAAGTCGCTTATCAATTTTTAGCAGGGATAGCGACGCATGCTTTAGCTTTTACAGCTATTTGTAATCCAACTGTCAACTCTTATAAACGGTTGATTCCTGGTTATGAAGCACCTGTTTATGTTGCATGGAGCGCACGAAATCGTTCGCCTTTAGTGCGTGTACCAAGTTCACGCGGCTTATCGACACGTGTCGAATTACGAAGTGTCGATCCTAGTGCCAATCCTTATTTAGCTGTAGCAGTTTTATTGAAATCTGGATTAGATGGAATAAAAAATAAATTGGTACCTGCTGAGCCCATTGATCGCAATATCTACCGAATGACGAGTGAAGAACGCTATGAAAAAGGAATTATTGATTTACCATCTACATTGCATAATGCACTAAAATATTTACGCAAAGATGAAGTAGTTAAAGAAGCGCTTGGTTCGCATATCTATAATAGTTTTATGACAGCTAAAAAAGTGGAGTGGGCAGCTTATCGAGAACAAGTTTCTGAATGGGAACAAGAAAAATATATGACTCTCTATTAAAAAATTAAATGAGTTTACACTCCGATTAGGAAGAATAAGAAGAGTGGAACTAAAAAAGAATTACGTGTTTACTTGCGTAATTCTTTTTTTATAGTAGAATATTGTAAGTTTTTTGCATTCAATACCTAGCAGATCAGCTAAAATATAATCGCATTTGCTCACAGTGCTGCTTTCCTAAATTTCTTTCGAGTCAGGGCGGGCTTGTCCCGTTTTTTTCAAGTTTGATGAAGCAAATAAAATGATTTATTTTAAAATGATCTTGCTATTCTATAAAAGTAATGAAGAGGAGGACTGAAATGAAAGAAAAAGAGCTTCGTCGTTCAATGGCTGTTTTCACAATTGGTACAGTCATGAAATTGACCGATTTAACAGCACGGCAAATCCGCTACTATGAAGAACAAGAGTTGATTCAACCTGAACGAAATGAAGGAAATAGAAGAATGTTTTCTTTAAATGACGTTGATGTGCTTCTTGAAATTAAAGATTTCTTATCTGAAGGAATCAATATGGCCGGGATCAAACATATTTATGAAATGAAAAAATTAAATCCTGTTGATTTAGAACAAAAAAATACCACTGCTATGACAGATGAAGATGTTAGACGTATTTTGCATTCAGAATTTTTATCTATCAGTGGATTAAACACCAAAAATACTAATCAGTTTATTGATCCTAATCAGCTATATTAAAATAGTACGAAGTTTGTGCTGGTCGAATAGAGCAAACAGGTTTAGTCGCTCTATTTTTTTTAGGTGCTATGAATTGAAACCCCTTTCAATAATTGGTATAATTATGCTACTAAATAAAAGAGGAGAGATGACATTGGATCAAGAAGAATTGAGAAATGAAATCCTATCTATTTATAAGAGTAACGATGGAATAAAAGAAAAAATTGATGGCCTTAAAGGTACTTTCGAAGATGGCGATATAATAGACGTAGTGGAACAGTTGTACGATGAAGGCGTATTGGTTGTTAAAGCAGACAAAGGTTCAGGAAAAGAAGCTTTTCTGTCTAGAGGAGATTCTGATACCGAAGTAGTTACATTTTGGCCTGAATCATTAGAATACCAAGAAAAAGCATAAGTTTTTTATTTAAAAAAAGAAGCCTCCCCACTTGTTGGATTAGGCTTCTTTTAATTTTTATAGATATCCGAAGAGAGGGAATCGCACCTTCAAAGGATCATCAATAAAATGGCAATGAGTTATAGTAAAAATCGCTTTTTAATGTATTTTTATTAATACAAATGAGTATTCATTACTTTTGTTGAAAATAAAGACGAGAAAAAGATAACGGCATTCTATTCCGAAACTATGCTAAATTTATTATCAAAACCAATAAAAGGAACAAAAAACAAAAAAAGAAAACACCTCTCAAAAACGCCGACATATAGCCGTTTTTGAGAGGTGTTTCTATTTTTAAACAAAAAAACACAAAAACTAAATTACGTCTCAGGAGAGGTTCGAACTCCCGACCGTCCGCTTAGAAGGCGGATGCTCTATCCAGCTGAGCTACTGAGACATCTCTTAGCAACAGAATTTATTATATGGGAGAATGAATAAAAAGTCAATGCTATTTTTACATTTGTCTTTTGAAAATTTGTACTTTTTTCACATGGTCAATTTATTTATGTTTTTTAACTTAACTGAACCTCTTTGATCTAAAGGACGAAAAAAGCGTGTTTTTAAGTTTTACCCATCAGAATTGTGAAATAGAGGAAATAGTTTTCTAAAGAAGCATTGTGAAAAAACGAAAGGAAAGTAGAGAAGAATAGAGACAAATAAGGTTTTTAAGTGCTTTTTTCTATTTCACAAGAAATACTATATATAGTATGACGTAGCTTGTGAATATAAAAATTAGTCTATATATGGTGTATCTTATGATTGTAAAAAGACAAGATGTTGTGTAGTATATTAAGAGTAGAAGGAAGCTGCTCTTAGTTAAAGTGTCAGCAGCTTTAATACCAATAGTTTAAATCAAAGGAGTAATGAGAATGGACAATAAAACAATAGTGGTTTATTCAAAACCCAACTGTATGCAATGCAATTTTACTAAAAAATATCTAGACGATAAGGGTGTTGAGTACGTTACTAAAGATATTTTTGAATCAGAAGCTGCATTAGAAGAAGTAAAAGAGTTAGGGTTCAGTTCAGTGCCAGTCATTACAATTGAAGGACAAGAAGCGTTCAACGGGTTCCGCCCAGACTTGTTGGATCAATTAGTATGAAAGTAGTTTATTTGTCTTTAACCGGACAAACTAGAAAATTTGTACAAAAATTAGATATGGATTTGTTGGAAATCACCCCAACGAATCCATATCTTTCAATTCATGAACCCTTTATTGTAGTTGTTCCTACTTATGAGATAGAAGCAACTGAAATCATAAATGATTTTATTGAAACTGGAGAAAATCAAAATTACTTTAAAGGAGTCGCTGGCGGCGGCAATCTGAACTTTGGAAATTTGTTTGTTTTTACAGCTAAAGACTTAGCAAAAGAATATAACGTTCCCTTATTGCATACATTTGAATTTCAAGGAAATGATGAAGATGTGCAAAAATTAAAGAAAGCGGTGAAAGACCTTGGATAAACCCGTATTAGCAACTAAACCAAAAGAGGTTACTTATTTTAAATTGAATAATGAATTGAACCGACCTGTCAATGGTTCTATCCCTCTAAATAAAGACCGTGAAGCAGTTCGTGCTTACTTTTTAGAATATGTTAATCCAAATACAGTCTTCTTTTACACATTAGACGAAAAATTGAATTATTTAATAGCAGAAGATTATATTGAAGAAGAGTTTTTAAATCAATACGATCGATCATTTATTAAAGAATTATTTGAAGATATCTATAGCCGGAAGTTTCGTTTCCGTTCATTTATGTCAGCTTTTAAATTTTATACACAATATGCCCTACGTACGAATGATGGGGAACGTTTTTTGGAACGTTACGAAGATCGAATCGTATTCAATGCTTTGTATTTAGCTGATGGCGATAAAGAATTAGCGCGTACCATTGCTGATGAGATTGTTAATCAACGGTATCAACCGGCTACGCCAACATTTCTAAATGCAGGACGTAAACGGCGTGGTGAGCTGGTTTCGTGTTTCTTGATACAAGCAACAGATGATATGAACAGTATTGGGCGAGTAGTAAACAGCGCGCTTCAGTTATCACGTATTGGCGGAGGAGTTGGCGTCAACTTATCAAACCTGCGAGCTGCTGGCGATCCAATCAAGCAAATAGAAAATGCCTCAAGCGGCGTTATTCCAGTTATGAAATTATTGGAAGATAGTTTCAGCTATTCAAATCAATTGGGACAACGTAATGGTGCCGGAGCAGTTTATTTAAATGTTTTCCATCCAGATATTGTTTCTTTCTTATCTACAAAAAAAGAAAATGCTGATGAAAAAATTCGGGTTAAAACATTATCTCTTGGTTTAGTTGTACCAGACAAGTTTTATGAACTGGCAGCTCATGATGAACAGATGTACTTATTCAGTCCTTATGATGTGGAACGCATTTACGGCAGACCGTTTGCTTATGTAGATATCACTGAAGAGTATGACAATATGGTTAACAATGAAGAAATTCGTAAATCTAAGATCAGCGCGCGTGAATTAGAAAATGAAATTTCTAAATTACAACAAGAATCTGGCTATCCTTATATCATTAATATTGATACCGCTAATCGTGAAAATCCCGTTTATGGAACGATTACGATGAGTAACTTGTGTAGTGAAATCTTGCAGATACAAGAACCTTCGCTGATCAATGATGACCAAACTTATGAGGTGCTAGGTACCGATATCAGCTGTAACCTAGGTTCTACGAATATTGTCAACTTAATGAAATCTCCTGATTTTGGTAAGTCTGTCGATACTATGGTACGTGCTTTGACAATGGTAACAGACCAATCCAGTATTGAAGCAGTTCCATCAGTCAAACATGGAAACGACAAATACCATACTATTGGGCTTGGAGCAATGGGTTTACATACCTTTTTAGCTTTGAATCAAATCGAGTATGGTTCACCAGAATCGATTGAATTTACAGATGCGTATTTTATGATGTTGAACTACTACACGCTGGCTGCTAGTAACCGCATAGCTCGCGAACGCGGGATAACTTTTCATAACTTTAAAAAATCAAAGTATGCTACTGGCGAGTATTTCGATAACTATACTGAGAAAGACCACGACTTTTCAAGCAATAAAGTAGCAAGTTTATTTGAAAATCTTGCTGTGCCTACAAAAGAAAATTGGAAAGAGTTGAAAGAAGCGGTTATGCAAGACGGTTTGTATCACCAAAACCGCTTAGCCGTAGCTCCAACTGGATCTATCAGCTATGTTAACGAAACTTCGGCTAGTTTGCATCCGATTACCCGTTTGATTGAAGAACGACAAGAAAAGAAAACTGGTAAAACCTATTACCCAGCACCATTCTTATCTAATGAAACATTGCCCTATTATACTTCCGCTTACGATATCGATATGCGCCGTGTAATTGATGTGTATGCAGCAGCACAAAAACATATTGACCAAGGGATGAGCTTGACACTCTTTATGCGCTCAGATCTTCCAGAAGGTATGTATGAATGGAAAGAGGGCCGGACAACTAAACAAACGACTCGTGACCTAAATATTTTACGTCATTATGCGTGGCGTAAGGGAATCAAATCTCTTTACTACATTCGTACATTTACGGAAAATTCAGAAGAAATAGGTTCAAATGCTTGCGAAAGTTGCAGTATTTAAGAAGGGTGAATGTAAATATGACAAAACAATACGATGCAATAAATTGGAATAAAATAGAAGATATGATCGACAAATTAACGTGGGAAAAATTAGTGGAACAATTTTGGACAGATACGAGAATCCCGTTATCGAATGATTTGAATGATTGGGCTCGGCTGCCTAAAAATGAAAAAGAAATGCTGGCTAAAGTTTTAGGCGGATTAACGCTTTTAGACACGTTACAATCACAAGATGGCGTAGAAGCATTGAAGGACTCTATTCGGACGCAACATGAAGAAGCAGTCTTTAATAATATTCAATTCATGGAATCTATGCATGCCAAAAGTTATAGTGCTATTTTTAGTACCTTGAATTCTAAATCAGAAATTGAAGATCTTTTTCAATGGATCAATACAGATGTCTTGTTACAAGGAAAAACAGATATCATCAATGGCATTTATCAAAGCGGCACTGATTTGCAACGTAAAGTGGCTAGTGTGATGTTAGAGTCGTTCTTATTTTATTCAGGTTTTTTTGCTCCTTTACACTATTTAGGAAATAATAAATTACCAAATGTAGCTGAAATCATTAAGTTGATTTTACGCGATGAATCTGTGCATGGTACTTACATTGGCTATAAATTCCAAATTGGGTACAACCAGCTTCCGGAAAGTGAACAAGAAGAATTAAAAAACTGGACGTATGAATTGCTGTTTAACTTGTATCAAAATGAAGTCAAGTATGCAGAATATTTATATGATGAAATCGGCTGGACTGAACGCGTAAAAGTATTCTTGCGTTACAATGCGAATAAAGCTTTGCAAAATTTAGGTTTTGACCCTTTATTCCCTGATACAGCTAATGACGTTGATCCGGTTATTATGAATGGAATTTCAACCGGAACTTCAAATCATGACTTCTTTTCACAAGTCGGCAATGGTT
>NZ_DAMDAK010000035.1:4446-5503 GCF_032094055.1 Carnobacterium sp. | reverse complement strand
GTCGATGGAAAATGAAGACTATGAAAAGTGGACTGTTTAAAATCCATCATTAAACATATTCATCAGTTAAAGCGTGTCTTTAGCTGATGGGTATGTTTTTACTTTTATCCAGAATATTCGTGAATTCATTCAGGAAAAGAAGGGTTTTCGCAGGAATCGAAACTTTTTTCAAATGAATAGAGGAAAAAGGGATCATTAACGGCTATCGTGAATAACTAAACAAATGCAGCGGCAAATGAAATTATTTGAGAAACCCTCTTTAAACGTTTATGATTAAAGTAATGAAGAAGAGAGTATAAAAGTAGATTTCATTGGAGGAGAAGGTATGAATATAAGAGCGATCAAAAAAAGAGCTAAACAACAGTTAAAAGGAAATTGGAAAGTAGCTATTTTAAATCTCATTATTATTTCTGTTTTAACTGGCATCATGAGTCAAGCAATTTTTTCAGTTATAGGGGTAGGCAGTTTCTTGTCTTTGCCGGATATGATTAGTACCAGTACCTATGAAACAAACGTAGCAGTCACTTTATCGCCAGGAATTGGTCTGTTGACAGGACTAGTTAGTTTTCTCATCGGGTTGCTTTCAGGACTGTTGAATGTAGGTTACAACTGGAGCATCCTTGATATGGTCGACGGGGCTAAGCTCACAGTAGAATCCATGTTTCAAACGTTTAGAAAAAAAAGAATTTGGAAAATACTAGGATTAATATTAGTGATGAATATTTTAATCGTTTTATGGTCCTTGTTATTGATTATTCCAGGAATTATTAAAACATACAGTTATAGTCAAGCTTTGAATATTTTAAAAGACGATCCAGATATTTCAATTATGGACGCTTTAGACCAAAGTCGTCAATTAATGAAAGGTAAAAAATGGAAATTATTTATTCTGCAACTTTCTATCTATCTTTGGTTAGTGGTTCCTTTAATCGTATTTGTTGTGTTTTTCTTAGGGAGTTTACGTTCATTAAATGAAAGTTCTCTCAATGATGGAGGACTAGTATGGGTTTTTGTTCTCTTGTTTCTTGGTTTACTGCTGTATACTATTGCAATTTCG
>NZ_DAMDAK010000035.1:1637-4436 GCF_032094055.1 Carnobacterium sp. | reverse complement strand
TACTCAAGTTTTTTACCGTGACTTAACGGATGGACCGTCTCAATTAAATGAGGAGTCTTTAAACGCTGCTAATGAAGAGTACGATGAAGAATATGAAGGCGATCAATTAGACAAAAGCGAATTTTAATAATAAGAAAGCGAACTGTTGTAATTTTTTTTCAACAGTTCACTTTTCTCAAAAGTAACTAAAGAATCGTAAAAAAGCATATGTTTTGGTTCTCTTTCCTATTTTTGCTACACTATTTTTAGAAAGAGTACCGTCATTGGAAGAATGGATAAAAATGAGGATGGAGGAATTTTCATGAAAGATAAACAAGAAAAAAATCAGCAACCTGATGATTTTGATACGATTAATTTTTCTGAAGAAATAACCGCTCCTGGTTTTGGCGTCAACCCAACTGGTCCTGATGAGCCGGAAATTAAACAACCTGGGAAAGACCCGATTGATCAACCTGAAGCACCAAAAGTAGATAATAAGCCTTTTGAAGAGCCGACTATCCCAGATATCAGCAAAGATCCTATCGACCATCCAACAGCTCCTGAAATAAAAGAGCCGGGTGACATACCTGAACAAACAGTGAAAGAAGAAAAAAGAAAATAAAAAGAATCGAAAACCGTCAGGATGGAGAAAAGTTCCATCCTGATTTTTTGAGGTTAGTTTTCTAATTACAAAACAACGCATTTAGTTAAAGGCGATTGTTTTTCATTATATTTCGTATTATAATAAAAAAGGTTGAATTGGAGAGTTACCCAAGTCCGGCTGAAGGGGACGGTCTCGAAAACCGTTAGGCGATCAATTCGTGCAAGGGTTCAAATCCCTTACTCTCCGTAGAAAATAATGTTCTAATCAAAAAACAAGGCTCTGATTTTTAGAGCCTTGTTTTTTTACCGTATTTTCAATAACGGCAGGTAAAAAAGTAGAATAATATCGGATGGGTTCATCATTATTCTTAAGTCTGATAAATTGAAAAAGGGTGACCCTATTGATTTTTATGAAGTTTTAATGAATAAAACTATCACTAAAAAACTGGTGTTTGCCTGCATAAAAATAGCTGCAGGACGAATTATGTTATTTGTTAACGGATTAAAAGCTGATAATATAAGCTTTTAAAGTGAAATTAAAAGAATGTTGTAATTTTAGGTAGAGTATAACGTTTTGTATAAACAAAAAATTAAGGTACAATAAAGTTGTAATTAAAAACATCTGTGAAAAATCCCTTTTGTAATCATTTTTAACTTAGCGGAAATTCAAAAGAAAGGTGGCTATTATTATAAATTTATTTGTTTTCCTAGGCTTAAGGAAAAAACATGGAAAATAACGAATTAGTTGACCATTTAAATAAGTGAACACAACCCTACCCACATTAAGCTTTAGCGAAAAGGAGGTAGAGAAAAATGAAAAAGGTGGTTTTGGTTTTATGAATAGCGATAGTGCTATTGGCAGGTTGTGATTATATAGGCAATAATAGTGATAAAAAAAGCGAAGAAAAAAGTACTTCTGTTGTGTTAACGAAAAGTGAATCTAATTCAAAACAGTCTACTGCTTCTAGTGTAACAACTAAAGCTGAAAATAAACAAGAAAAAGAGCCAATTACATTTGTTCCACAAAATGATGAAACAGATAAAGGGTTAACTATTGAAAATGATGAAACCTTGGCAAAGCTACAAAAAATTATAGATGAAAATCAAGATATGGGATTTGAAGACGATATAACAATTGTATATTCTGGTCAGACGTTTGGAGAGACTTCAAATTTAGCTGGTATTTTTTTCATTGTTAATCGAACGGATAAATCTTTGAAAAATATGAAATTTACTTATACATTCGGAGGAATCGACAGGCAACTCATTTTTAACCAGAAAGCTTTTGCTTTGTCAGAAGAAAAATTTGGAACATTAGAGCCCAATACCGTTATGCCGATGTACTTTCCAATTGAACCTGAAAACGAAATGGCGTTCAAGGAAATTGATGCTACACAAGTAATCGAAAAGATAGATACTTTCAATTACGATACAGCTGATAATGATACAGATTCTTCAGGAAAAGAACCGGCCACTTCTGAAGATGAATTAACTTTTAAGATACCTAAACAAAATAGTGATAAAGGCCAAACTATTGAAAACAATAAATTAATGGCTAATCTCAAACAATTAGTGGATGAAAATCCATCTATGGGGTTTGAAAATGATGTGACGGTTCTCTACTCTCAATTAAATGAAAAATCAGAGGATCAATTATTAGCTTATTTTTTTATTATTAATAGAACAAACACCACGATGGAAAATTTAAGTTTTATATTTAATTACGGAAATAAAAATGGAGAAAAGGTCTGGGACCGTGAACAGTACCGTATATCCTCAGAAGACTTTGGCACCTTTGAACCTTTTACGGTTATCCCAATGACTATGGAAGTCCCACCAGGTAAGGAAGAATTATTTTTATCCATTACGGAAAAAAATATCCAAACAAGTATAGAAAATTTTCATTATGAAAAAGTAAATTAAAAAGAAGGAATGACATGAGGGTAAGCGGGTAAGGTAATTAAAAAGGAGGAGCAGAATATGAAAAAGTGGATGGTAATTATAGGAGCGGCATTTTTAATGGCTGGATGTGATATGGTAGGGAACAAGGGAAATGATTCAAATGACAGCTCAGCTGCCTCTGAAAAGACAGCAGTATCAAGTGAAAGTATGGCTGTAAAAGAATCTAGCTCTTCTGAAACTCAATCAGAAGTTTCTTCTGAGGAGTCGATCATGGAATCAAGCACAGTCAATGAAGATTCTTCTGAAGGGGCAGGT
>NZ_DAMDAK010000035.1:732-1627 GCF_032094055.1 Carnobacterium sp. | reverse complement strand
AAAGGTAGTTCTTCAAGTGAAACAGAAAAAACAGCAAATGAGATACCGTTAGTTCCTCAAAAATCGGATATAGAAAATGGATTTACACTCGAAACAGATCCTGTCTTGCAAGAAATTGAAACTAGAATAAAAAGCGCAGATTCTATCGGTATCCCTAATGATGTAGCCATTCACTTTACGGGGATGTATTTAAATGAAACTGAAAAAACACAAGCAATTTTTATCTTAGTTAATTTGACAGAAATTTCAATGACTAATATACAAATGTCCATTAGTTTCAGTAATACTTCAGATGAAGTTATTTTAGATAAAAAGGCCCTTTCTCTTACTGAAGATAAGTTCGGCATACTTGAGCCGAATACTGCCATGCCTTTATATGTAGATATTCCAACAGAAAAAGAAGATATTTTTTATGGGTTAAAAGATTTTAGTGAAATGGTTTATTCTATTGATTCATTTGACTATGAAGAAGCCAAAAATTAGCCGAAATAGGAAGACCGAGCTAATTAAAACTAAATTTTTTATAAGAGTGTCAGTGATTAAAGATCATTGACCTCTTTTTTTGAAATAGAAGGAAATGTATTTTTTCAGCTATAAGAATTCTTTAAAAAGGAGTTGATTAATAATGTCGACATACAATAGAAACAAATGGGTAACCATTCCGAATATTTTATCTTGCATCCGTTTATTATTAGTTCCGCTTTTTGTTTTAACCTACTTAAAATCAACTGAACCAATTCATTATTATTATGCGGCTCTGATTCTTTTAATTTCAGGTTTGACTGATTTGCTAGATGGTTGGATAGCTCGTAAATATCAGCAAATTTCTGAAGTAGGCAAGCTTTTAGATCCATTGGCAGATAAAATTACCCAAGCAGCAATTATTTTTTGTTTG
>NZ_DAMDAK010000035.1:0-722 GCF_032094055.1 Carnobacterium sp. | reverse complement strand
GTTTGTTGACTCGTTATGAATGGATGTGGTCAATTATATTGTTATTTGTAGCGAAAGAATTATTCATGGGAATTTGTAACCTTGTTCTTTTACGCAGAGGAACGAAACTAGATGGGGCTAAGTGGTATGGAAAACTTTCAACGGCTGTATTCTACATCTGCATGTTTTTTTTAATTGCTTTTCCAACAATTGCTACTTCTCAAGCGATTCTATTAATCAGCATCACTGCTTTCTTTTTAAGTTTGTCGTTTATACTCTACGGCAAAATATTTATTCAAATGTATCAGACAACAAAAAGATAATATTAGAACGGAAGAATAAACGTGTTGTTTTGAAGGTTAGTAACAAGCATTAGTTTTATTTTTGCAACATTAGAATACAACCAACTTTCCTTTTGGGTTTTAAGACAATTCAGTTGATTAGTAAGGGGTTCCATGGTATTATAATAGTGAAAAGAAGGACAAGGTACAATGTCTTCTTTTCTAGAGTCAGCAGAAAGACTCTAACGTTAATAACCGCGAAATGGGGGTTATTAACAAACAGATGGTTCTATTTTGACAAACATTAATTCAAATGGAACAAGTCAAAAATAGAATCGTCCGAAAGACTTCATGATGTGGCTAAGTTCCCTTGGTTGAACAGTCAAGAAGAAGCAATTTAATTAAAAAAGATAAAACACAAACTATTTAGAGATGTAAAATAAAATAGTCCAGCAGAAAAAG
>NZ_DAMDAK010000034.1:23076-24532 GCF_032094055.1 Carnobacterium sp. | reverse complement strand
TTTTTAATCTTAATTAAAATGAAAAAAGATAAAACTAATAATGGCTCCAACTAAATCGAAAAAAGCTTCTATTTGCTTTTTAAATGAATACGTTTAGTTTCTTTCCTATTGTTATACTTGCCTTTTAATAAAAGTGTTTGGTTTCTTTATGACTTGTATAATATTTCAACTGCAACTTACAAAGATAGAGTGAGTATCGCTGCTATTTTTATCATATTTCTTAGTAGTTTCTTTTTAGTTAACACTTATCGCTTAAATATTATAAATAATGATACTAGAAGTGAATCCCTATAGTTACTAGCTGGAGCGTAAGTAGGAGTTGACAACAAAATTTATTCGCTCTTCATGAACTAGCTTGCCCATAAATTAGTTCATAAAGTTCTCCACACCTATTTTTTGTTCTCGTCTATCTTAAAAAGGGTGGAGTGAACAGTTGCAGTAAAATGGATTTATAAATTAGGGATGTGATCTTTTCCTTTTTCCCATAACTCTTCAGGAGTGTATTTATCTTTTTCGTTTAAAACAACGGTACCATCACTTTCAATTGAAGTCGTGGTACCTAACCATACATTGTGCGGAGCTAGAAGTAAGTTTATTCTTTTTCCTTTACCCTTTTTAGGGGAAAAAGAGTCTACCATATCCTCGTTATAATGTGTTTTTAGGTATTTAACTGCTCCATTGTCGAATTGAACTTTTAAGATATTGGCAGACATCTCCGCCTTGACTGCTTTTGGAATTTGCTGATTCATCGTGTTTTCTCCTCTCCATTGCTCTATTAGATGACGAATGATTGGGTTTGGGCAAGCTGTTTCCTATTGATTTAAATGATCAGACCCTGCTTATGCTAAAATAAAATAACCAGATCTGTATTATGCTAGTATAATACAAATACAACGGAATGTTAACGCTTTCGAAAAAAGAGGGGGTTTTATGAAAAAAATTACGATTTATCGTATGTCTTTTCCAATCCTGATGATGGTATTAAAGTAGACTTATGGGATGGAGAATACTGATAGATGTTAAAGTTATATTCATTACACAAAAAGAACTTTCAGATAATGGGAAGTTCTAATTTTTTAATATATATCGACATTAAACTTTAATAGAGCCTAAAATAAAGAGGGGAAAATGTAAAGGAAAGTGATCCTTACACTTTCCTTTTTTATATGATTTTTTGCTTTAGCACGGTTATTATTCTTTGTAACGAACTATTCACGGAATATCTTAAGTTAATAACAATTACCACTAATGAGGCACTAAAAGAAACTAATCGATTCCCCCAGTTAAACTACTTTCAAAAGGCTCATTGATTAGATTTGATTAGACAAATCTTGTCGCATGCCCTATTGAGGAGACAGTAGTGGTCTTAGGTCACGATAAACTTCTTTAAGTGCCCTAATGATTGGAATCGCTTGTCGTTAGGTTACGATAAGCTTCATTGCGTGACTTAACGACT
>NZ_DAMDAK010000034.1:12061-23066 GCF_032094055.1 Carnobacterium sp. | reverse complement strand
AATTATTGAGAGATTTTTCAAAATTATATGTTTTTCGGCGATAACCGAAAAGGTCAGATCAGAATAGTTAAAAGAAACTAGATCGATTTATTTGTAAAAAAAGTTAGATTTATTCCACACCTTGCTTTTGAATTTCAAGACAAGCTGTTTCTAGCTCTTCTGGCAGTAGATTTGAATCTAAAAATCATTCATGTTACGCTTTTAAGGTCTATAAAAATCGATGACCTACTCTCAAAAAAGGAGGTCTTAAGATTATAATAATTACAAGTTAACGGGTTCCTGAAAGGTTTGGAATGCTGATTGTACATAGGGTTATCGGAGATGAAGAAACAATGAATGAAAAATAAACGAAGTATTCTTGCCAGTATTTTTAACAATTATGTTGATTAAGGACTGGAAATTAGCCGAATAACAAAGGAGAATGCTTTTTAATTTAAATGGAGGAAAGTGAAAGTATGCTAAACGTAAAATCTATCGGAATGGTTCTTGGATTATCGACTGCTTTGCTGTTAGGCGGATGTGGCAGTAATGAAGGAACAGAAAATGGGGCAAATGCAAGTGTAAGCGAACAAGTGAATTATACTGTTACAGGTATCGAACCTGGAGCAGGAATAACGAATATGGCACATCAAACTTTAGAAGAATATGAAAACTTGGAAGGTTGGGAACTTGAAGAAAGCTCAACTGGTGGTATGCTGACATTGCTGGATCAAGCAATCAAAAATGAAGAGCCTATTGTAATAACAGGATGGGCTCCGCACTGGATGTTTTCAGAATATGATTTGAAATACCTAGAAGACCCGAAAGGAACCATGGGAGATGTCGAGAGCATTCATACTATTGCAAGATTGGGACTTGAGGAAGAAATGCCTGCTGCCTATAAAACTCTTGATGCTTTCCATTGGGAAGTAGAAGATATGGAAGCTGTAATGTCTGAAGCACAAGACAGTTCCTTTGAAGAGGCGGCGACAAGTTGGGTAGAAGCAAACCAAGACAAAGTGGACGAGTGGCTGGAAGGCACTGAAAAAGTGAATGGGGAAGAAATAAAACTTGTGTCAACACCATGGGATACAGAAAGAGCTTCTTGTCTGGTTGCTAAAGCTGTATTAGAGCAGCAAGGTTATGAAGTAACCGTAACAGATGTTGATCCTGCAGTTTTATTCGAAGCAATTGCAACTGGGTCAGCAGATGCTTCCCTGGCACCATGGTTGCCAACAACACATGCTGCTTTTTATGACAAACATAAAGATGATATGATAGATTTGGGTAAAAACTTAACAGGTGCAAAAAATGGATTAGTTGTCCCTGACTATATGGATATTGATTCTATTGAAGATTTAGAACCAAAAGAATAAGAGAACAGTAGGATAAGCAAACAAACACTAAAAGCAGCAAACTTAAATTAGGTTTGCTGCTTTCTTTACAGTATATCTAATACCTTAGTTTTTTTGTAGAGTAGAGTATTATAAAAAAATCGAAAAAAGCTTGTTCCTTCAACTCTATTTTAATATTATTTGCAGGTACCGTTCATATATGCTAGGTTAAAAAAAGAAAGACATTTTGCATCATTAAATCTAAAGACTCAGGTCGTAACAACATTATTAACTTTTTGAAGGAGACCTATACTATGAACAATAATAGTTTTACTTTTTTGGTAATTCCACTAATAGTAATAATTACAAGTTTAATAGCTAGATATATAAGAAAGAGAATTTATAGACCTAAATATGAAGACGGAGTGCAAAAGCCAGGGAAATTAGAAGGTTTTATTTTGAACATACTTATATCTATAGATGCTCTTTTGGCAGTTATGCTTATCTTAGGTATAATTATGAAAGAATCTGAAATGGCTATAGTAAGTGGGGGTTTAGCTTTTTTTATTTTAGCTATTATTATGTTTTTAAAACAGGCTTATAGGGTCTCATATCAAGAGAATACTGAATATTTCATTTTAAAATCTAGAAATAAAGAGTATCAAGTCTATTATGAAAATATTATTGACTGGCAGCCTGCTTTTAATGAAATAGCAATTCTGGATAAAACCAGATCAGATGAAAAGTACATAAAAATAAATATTAAAATTTTTAAACCAGAAATCATGCTGCGAAAAATTGCTGATATGACATTTGCTGGTAAGTTATACAGCTTAGATCATAACTATTTTGAAGATCCAAGCAGGAAGACAGAAATAGTATCCTATCTTGTTAAGAATGATTACGGTTATTTAATAAAAGACTATATTGAAAAAACAGAAAATAAATATCCGACATAATGACTGGAAATCAGCTTTCAATGTGCTGGATAAAACCGTTACTTTATATGGTGGTTTGTCATTTTACTGATACTACGATAAACTTCTCGGAAAATGACATCAGATTGTTAAGCAATGCTCAAATCGTTAATTCTGAATGAATAGATGATTAGGAATAAAGATTTAGCAGTAGACATTATTATTGTTTTAGAAACTCAACAAAAAAGAACCTTGTATCAAGGTTCTAAAAATACGATTTTCTATAAAATTATCTATTCAGAACCCTATGCGAATAGGATTCTTTTTAGCGCGGTCCACTTTTTTTTATAAGCTTTACTCAATTTCTACTTTGACTAAACCGTCTTTCTTCAATTCATATACTTGGTCACAAACTTCTTTTAAAAACATTCTGTCATGTGAAACAGTTATGATCGATCCTTCGAAACCTTTAAACAGTTTTCGTAATTCTGGTTGGGAAAGAGGCGAAAAATTACGTGTAGGTTCGTCCAACAACAACACATTTTGTCCGGATAAATCGATTTTCAATAACAATAATTTGGCTTGCTGCCCGCCTGATAGTGAACGGATGGGATGATGCATTTCATCTGCTGTAAAACGCATGCTTCCTAGGTAAGTCATCACTTGTGTGTGTTCTTCGCTGTCACCTGTTTCGCTAAGGAACTCAACAGGTGTTTCATCAAGCCGTAAATAATCAGTATAATTTTGCGGCATATACCCAGCTGCAATGTCTGTACGTTGGCTTAATTCTGTCCATAATTGTTTCAACAGCGTGCTTTTTCCGATCCCATTTTGTCCGATAATGCCTATTTTTTGAGGAGATTTGACAAGCAAGTTCAATGAGTGAGTTAAAACTTTATCTTCCAGCTTCACATTTTTATTTTCTAAATTCAGGATAATTTTATTTGCGGGAAGTGGTTTAGTGTTTGAGAATTTCACTAAGATAGCATCTGCTTTTAGTGGAACATCTTCAAAGTTTTCCTTTTCACGCTCAAATCGTTTGCCCATGGATTTTACTGCATGCATTTTCTTTTTGAGTAACCTGCCACCAGCTGGGTCTTGCCTTGAAATGGTTCCTTGAGCATGATGTACACTGCTTTCAACTTGCCGGTACTTTTCCATTTGTTTTTGGTGTTCTTCACGCTGTTTGTTGGCGACTTGAGATTGGTGTTCATAGCGTGCTTCTTTTTGTTCAAGATAGTCTTTATAGGATAAATTAGATACAGTTGCGACTGGAATCGTCTTGTGCTGTAATAATTCAAGCTGAATGACTTTGGTTGCTGTAGCGGCAAGTAAAGATTCGTCATGTGAAATAAACATAACGGTTAATGGAGTGGATCTGATAAAATGTTCTAGCCATTTGACTGTATCAAGGTCCAAGTCGTTGGAAGGTTCGTCCAGCAATAACAAATCAGGCTCCGTAGCGAGGGCTTTTAGCAGCTGAACTTTGACTTTTTCACCACCGGATAGACTGCCTAATGATTGTGAACTGGTTAACCGTTCAGCATCAAATCCAAGTTGTCCCACTAATTGATAGAGCTTTTGGTAATCCATCTCCATAACGTCTGTTTGTCCGAAAAAATACTGGTCGACTGTGAAGTCCATATATTTTTGCGGTAAGGACTGTGGCAAATAAACCATCCGACTGAATTGGTTGATCAATTCTCCTTCTGCTTGAATGTAGGATTCAATGTTCTTATCCCCCATTATCCATTTCAATAATGTTGATTTTCCATTTCCTTCTTCGCCAATGATGGCTACTTTTTCTCCAGGATTGACTATAAAGCTCAAGTCCTTAATAATTTCTTTCAAATCCGTCAAATGGTGCAAAGTTAAATTTCTAACTTGTAACATAAAATTTCCTCCTATCTAATAAAATAAAACTGACCGCCAGCAAGTTTCTGCGACGGTCAGATCAATTCAAATAAACAGGTAGAAGAGGGGCATACTCTAATTTTCGCACAGTACGCCAATTCAGTTTCGAAAGTTGTTTAAATGATGTATCTAAAAAAACCGCTGCAAAGAAACCTGCTAAATAAGCAGAAACCGTTTCTTCTTCAATTACGATTGTTTTAGATAGTGTACATTTAGGCACAACCTTTCGATTTATTTAGGTATAGTATAGCAATAATGGCGGATGTGTGCAAAGCATACGTTGTATCCTCTCAAACTATTAAGATATTAAATTAGATGCTGTTGATATAATTAACATCCCCCCTGACTTAGTACATCAATATAGGCTAAGATTTCTTTTAGGTTTATACTTTCGATTGCTTTTAAACTCATGAACTAAAATTTAAAGTTTTTCCAGCTACCTTGAAAGAATCCATTCCAATGATTTTATTCTCTAATACTTGATCAATCCTTTTATCATCTACTGTAGGATGGATTTCCTTTAATAATTCTAATGTCTTTTTTGCACCTTGGTCCATTGAATGTGCTCCTGAAATCAATAGAATGTCCTCTACATTCAACTGTTCAACGCTGAGTCGCAATGCATCTTCTAGTTCTTTAAAAAATGCAACCTCAATTTTATTTTGTTTCATCACTTTCAAAAAAGCGGCTAATTCTTCTTCTGAGACTTCATTATTTTTATCTACATGTGATGATGCCGTTGTCAAAATGATCTTCGCAACTTTCATTTTACGGAACCATTCTGTTAAAGACTCCGCAATTTCTGTACTGTGCGCTGGACCGTTATTTCCTCTGATTGCATGCACAAGATGCAGTTCGTTGTAATTTAAATATCTGATGGTTTCCATACATGAATCAATGTTGTTTTGGTTCAATAACAAGTCATCTATCACTTTAAATTCTTTATTATAGAGTATCTGGAATCGTCTCTCTACACCTCGGAAATTTTTAAGGCCTCGTTGGATATTTTCAATCGATATATCATTGACCAATCCTACAACAAGTGCTGTGAGTGCGTTAGAGATAGAATGATAACCTGGAACCGACAGTTCTAAACCGAAAGTTGTGGCCTCAATTCTTTTTCCGCTTAGGGTGTTAAAGTTTTTTTGTATATTTACTGTAAATGAGGGGATACCTGATGCAAATCGAATATCTGAGACGGTGATCGTACCTGACTTATTTTCAATTCCGAAAGTAACGACTTGAGCTTCGGTCTCTTCTTCTAGAGGGACAAGCAGCGACTCATCAAGATTCAAAATAGCTGTACTTGTTTTAGAAGCATTTCTTATCAAAGAAGCTTTAGCGTTAAAGTAAGCATCAAAAGATTCATGTAGTTTGATGTGTTCTGGACTGATATTCATAAAGGCCACAACGTCAAAGGCAGTATGATAAACGCGTTTAAGATCCAGTGCTGAGGAAGAAACTTCCAAGGAGACATGTGTAATTTCGCGATCTCTCATTTTTGCAAAAAGCTGTTGCAAATCGTAAGATTCCGGAGTAGTTAATCTGCTCATTTCAAATTCTTTATCGATTTTAATTAGAATAGTTCCTATTAAGCCAGACTTCAATTGATGGGCCTTAAAGATTTCTTCTGTCATGTATGTAATCGTCGTCTTCCCATTAGTAGCAGTTACTCCGAATATGCTCATTGACTTAGAAGGATGATCAAAAAAATTACTCGACAAAATAGCTAAAGCTTCACGACTATCTGAGACTTTAAGTTGAAGAACATCTATGCTTTCAATGAACTGTTCGACAATGATAACCGTTGCACCTTGGCTTGCAGCATGTTTTGCGTAGTTATGTCCATCTGTTTGGTAACCTTTAATACAGACAAATAAAGTATCAGTACCTACTTCTTTTGAGTGATAAGCAATTTTTTTTATATCGATTTCATCTAATTCTAGTTGACGCTGATTATGGCGGATAGAATCAATCTCTACCGATTTCAATAAGTCTGTTAGATTCATAATGATCGTGACTCCTCTAGTGGTTGTGTCGATAATTTGATAAGTCATATTTTTTTGTAGGTTACGTCTATTAATAATAGTAAGTTTACTATTTTAACTGTTTTATGTCATATCATTTGACTTGATATATCAGTAACTGAAAAATCCCTCTTGAGTGTATCTATCGCTCCTGTTGTACCTATACTGCTTCAGATACTCAGCTGCATAAGCCAAATCCTGATCCAATACAAAAAGCTATTGATTAATAGGAGTAGATAAATCGGAGATAATTTATATAGGAGATACAAACTATGATATGAAAAGTGTCAAATCTTGTGGAGGGATCATTTGGCTGAGTAAAATGGGATGCATTGAAACACATCTCGTTTGACTAAGTTGATTTTACTTTTCAATCGCCTAAAGACATATTGGCCAAAATACATGAAATTAGATAAAGTCATGTATTAAGAATCTTGATTAATCAAGGTTCTTTTTTGAGGTGCGCCCAGCATGGGCGATAACTTGGTGGTGAAAGTTCACTACAGGCTTGGCAGTAGGAACTGTTAGCTGGAAGCAAGGGTGTCCACCGTGAGGTGGAATTTGAAGGAAGCTGGAGGCAAACACTCGCACTGACGAACAAAAATTTCATAGGAAGGTTGGACTGGGATGGACGAATTTGCCTCAAAAGACGAAGTCCGATACTGCACAAATCCCAATCAGTAAATGAGACAGTAACATGAGTGGAAGGTTATCGCATCTTACCTGGGGAGGTCTCACTAGCGACACAGTAGTAACAACGAATAGTGAGAAGTCAGCTGAGGTCATAGTAGGGAAAAGGTACCGAAGGACCGAACAATATTCATACAAAGTATAGATTGGAGGTTAGAGGATACGTTGACTACAGAAAACAACCGAACGGTTGGCAGTCTATAGAGGGATAAGGTGGAACCGAAAGAGTATGTAGATGCGTAGAGTATTCCTCTAGGTAATATGAAAGAACTGTATCGTAAGTCTCCATCATTAATGGAGCTTGTTGTAAGCAGGGAAAATCTACGAACCGCTGCAGAAGCAGTTAGACGCAATAAGGGCGCAGCTGGAGTAACTATTTGGGAAGTAGAGGAACATTTCAAAGAATATTATCTGCTCTTAAGGCAGAAACTTCTGAATAGCACCTACAAGCCTAAATCAGTTAAACGGGTAGAAATTTCAAAGCCAAATGGGACCAAACGAAAACTTGGGATTCCTTGCGTTCGAAACCGAGTGGTACAACAAGCGATTAAGCAAGTGATTGAACCCATCATTGGCCCAAACTTTCCTCCACAAAGTCATGGGTTCCACCCTCATAAAGGAAAGCATACAGCACTAAAACAGTGTATAGAATATTATGAAAAAGGCTATAAAGTAGTGGTGGATTGTGATTTGAAACAATATTTTGATACACTCAATCATGATAAGTTGATGTACCACCTTGAACAGTTTATTCGTGACGGGGCTATCCTTCAGATTATCCGTAAGTTCTTGGTGAGCGGGGTAACAGATTTGTCTGGCGAATTCGTAGAAAGTAAAACGGGCGGGAGAGCGTGTTCTGAAAAGCGTGATACGTTTTATTGAAAAAGACCTCAAACTCATTGTCAACACAGACAAAAGTAAAGTGGGGTCTCCAACTCGTTTAAAATTCTTGAGCTGTCTAATAAAGAATGTGAATTGAACCTGTCGTTTTATCCCTACCAAAGAAGCCAAAAATAAATTCAAGGCGGAACTGAAACGGAGAACCAGTCGGAAACGCGCAGGTGATTTCAAAAACCATCATCAAGGAAATCAACCAGGTGACGCGAGGATGGATTGGCTATTTTGAGCATGGATTTATTAGGTCTTTTATTAATAAGGAGATAGAACCCTAGTTACATCATAGAATCAGGCAGCTCATCCTCAAAAGATGGAAAGGGCCTAAAACAAAAATAACGAAGTTAAGAGAGATGGCAGAGTCTGCTTACGCAAGATATTGAACCGCCGTATACTTGAACGGTACGTACGGTGGTATGAGAGGTCGGAGCCGTGAGGCTCCTCCTACTCGATTATGTTCATTATTTTTTTAAAATTAAACAAAACCTAGTTTATCTTTGCTGTACTAAAAGAAACAGATGATTTAAAATTTTTTTACTTAAGCAAAGTGAATGTATTTTAGTAAGTGATCATTTTGATTAAGGTAAGTATGATTTTCTTCACTTTTATATCTAGCCTCTTTAGTCACTAGGTTAAATATATTTATGAAAGCAATATGACTTGATTTAATTGTTTCTGAATCGATTCACGTAGTTGATGAGTAATCATCAGTACAGTTAGTTCATCATTTTCTATCAGTTGTTTTTCGATTTCTAACGCACTCTTTTCATCTAAACTAGAGGTCCCCTCGTCTAGTAGGATAATTTTTTTACCACGAACCAAACCACGAGCGAGTGCTACGCGTTGCCGTTGTCCACCGGAAAGTAGACGACCAGCATCGCCAATATCTGTATCAATTCCTTGAGGTAGATTTCTTACCACTTCATCTAAATTGCTAGCCTTTAATGCCTGTTGGATTTGTTCTTTGGAAAAATCCTCATCTAAAGTGATATTTTCTCGGACTGTTCCTTCAAATAGATACGGAATTTGATCCATGTATAAAATATGTTCACGCAATTCTCTTCCAGATAATATACTCAATTCTTTTCCTGCAAATTGGACTGAACCATCGTAATTCGTTAATTTACCATTTAGAATATTTAGTAGTGTTGTCTTTCCGCTACCACTTGCACCAACGATGGCATATTTTCCACCTAACTGAAATGAAAAGTCTAAATTATTCAGAATCACTTTGCCATCATATGCATAACTTAAATTATCTAAAACAATTCCCGAGTCAACTATTTTGATTTTTTCAGTAGACTGCTCAACAAAAGGTTCAATTGTTTCTAACTTTTTAAAAACAGGTTCAACTGATCGGATGGCAGCAATTTGTTGACTAATATTTCCTACAGTATTAAATATAGTGCCTGCTAACTCTCCCGTTGCCAAGATTGAACCTACGGACACTATCGATTGAAAAACTAAATACCCAGTTAGCCCCATAATCGACAGTTGGCCCACAATATTTCCAAAAGTACCTAACATGGCTACTTTTGCAGTCACTTTAGCTCGTTTATTTTTAACATCAGCTAGTTTGAGAGATGATTCTTCCATATTTTTTGTTATTTTTCCTAGTAGATTAAAGGAAAAAAACGTATCAAAGCCATTGAGAGTGTCTGTGACCTTACTTAAGAAACGTTCGCTTTCTTCGGTTACTAATAAAGAAGCCATACTGAGCGCTTTTTGGTACAACATTGGCAATAGAATTGTTAAAATAGTAACAACGAGGGTCAATAAAACAATAGACCAATGAAATATAAACATGGCAATAATTGAACTAACAGCGCTAATTATTCCTCCTAAGACGGCATAAAGTTGATCGAAAGCAACCGTTTCAATCGTATTTAAATCATTACTGAGCCAAGAAGCATATGTTCCAACTGATTTTGTATGGAACTTTGAGTAACTAGTCTGTTCCATTCTCTTTGTAACGTCCATTCGAATAGCAGTAGCCATTTTTTGTTTTGTTTGGCTTTTTTTATTGATTTCAATGTACGAAAAGAATAAAAATACAAGGAAAATTGCCGCATTGGCTAAAAGTGTCTCAAAAAATAATGTAAAATTAAGATCAACTAATGCATTTAAAGAGGATGCCATGATTACACTTACTAATGTTAGACAAACATTAGTGATGACTAATAAGCCAAAAATTAACAAGTTATGTTTCCAGAAACGTACTATATATTTTTTCATTTTTTCTCCCCTATTCATTCTTTCACTTAAAACAAATTATTTTGCCATAATGATGTATACATCTAGTTTTAAATGAGAGGCTACTGTGTTGAATGTACAATTATTTTATTTGTATCTAAAGTATAAACGAACTATACTTAATCAAAATAAAAAATTGCATATATGCAAGAAACAGGGAGAAAGTATGAATTATAGTAAAACATTTAAGAAAATACGAATAGCAAAAGGCATGAAACTGAAGGAAGCTGCTGGAAATACACTATCAATTTCTCAATTGTCTCGTTTTGAAAATGAACAATCGATGATCTCAATGGATTCATTCATTGAATTGCTAACGAATGTGAATACCTCACCAGAAGAATATTTTTACTTATTGAGACAAGAAGAAGAAAATGAATTAAAGAACTATTTTAATAAAATAAAGAATTTGGTCAATAATAAAAAGTATGACGAACTTGAAGAGTTAGCCATTGACTTAAAAAATCAAAAACCTACATCGAATAGTTGGATGAGTTTCATAGTATTGTTTGTGGAGAGCATTATTATTGTAGACAAAGAAAAAAGACCATTAAATCAGCCAAAAGTTCTTTCTTATTTGGTAAAAGTGGAAGACTGGGGAGAAATGGAATTATATATTTACGCGATTTTTGGTTTTGTATTTGATGTAGAAACAACCTATCTTTTAATGAAAACAGCGATAAAAAAAAGCCGGTTATACCAATCTATTTCACAAGATATGAAGTTGCTATTTGGTATTTTGTCAAATAATTTTTCTACGTTTCTTCTGCATAAACGCTACGATTATGCAGAAGAAACACTTGCTATTTATGAAAAACAACTATCAGAAAACACCCTATTAATTGAACCTCATTTAGATTTTTTATTTAATAAAGGAATTTTGGCTTTTACGCAAAAAAGAGAAGACGAGGCAAACGGGTACTGCGAACAAGTATTTGAACTTTGTCGTTTATTTAAGCTAACTGAACAAGAAGAAAACTATCGAAAGCGCTACCTT
>NZ_DAMDAK010000034.1:8965-12051 GCF_032094055.1 Carnobacterium sp. | reverse complement strand
TATTTGGTCAAAAAGCTACCTAGATCCAGATTTTCAAGAACTAATAATCAAAATTGGATTCATAATTTAAGCGATGAGAATAAATAATGAAAAAAAAGCGTCTACCTGTTAATGAAATATAGCCGAAAAATCGAGACCGTTGTAAGTTTGGTATTAATATCTTTAGAAAATATATAAAATAGTGTATCGAGGATTTTATTAAGTTATGTATAATCCACTTAAAAAAACAGTAGGATTCTTTTTTCATATGAATTATTTATCTATACTCAGAACGTAAGGCAACAGTTGTAATTTTAATAATCTTTTGCTGAATTGCTTGAATAAGAAACTCTAAGGTGTCACGTATAGATAGGAATAACTGAAATGTTATTAGCTTTTAAACGGTCAATGATAAGCTGTATATTTTCAATATCAATCTCATATTTGGTTTTAAATCCAAGTACATCTATATAAACTCTCTTATAAAGATTATACCAATAGGGTATAATTTAAAAATAATATTACCCTATTGATAAACTAAGTAAATACCAGATGAAGGAGAATTTATGACAAATCCAAAAAGTCGTATTTTATTACTAGCTGAAAATGCTATTTTAGAAACAGAACGTTTAATTTTAAGGCCTCTAACTTTGGAAGACACCGCAGATTTTTTTGAATATGCTAGCGATGAAGAAACAATGAGATATATTTTCACTCCACATACGTCATTGCATCAAACAAAAGAGTTTATTGCGAATTATTACTTAACATCACCATTAGGTTTTTATGCATTAGAGCATAAAGAAGATCATAAAATGATTGGTGTGATAGAGTTTCGAGTAGATGATAAAAAGCATAAAGGTGAAATTGGATACATGTTGAACAAAAAATATTGGAGACAAGGACTAACAACAGAAGCCTGCTTACGAATATTATCTCTTGGTTTCAATACGCTCCGTTTAGAACATATTACTTCTGGTCATGATAATGGTCACATAGCTTCAGGAAATGTATTGAAAAAAGTGGGAATGTCGTTCGAAAATATCACTAAAAATGCCCATGAATTAAAAGGCAAGATGGTAGATACCTTTTTTTATGGAATAACTAGAGATACTTATTTAACTAGGCATCATAAAAATACCTATTTAAATTAAATAATAAAGAGGTGTTTCAGTTTATTTCTGACCTGAATGATTGAACATAATCTTATAAGTTTCAAACCCTATAAAATAAAGAAATTGGATTTTTCCCAACACATAAAATTGGATAGAGTCGTGTATGGAGAATCTTATTCGAATAGGGTTCTTTTTTTACAAGAGGATTCATTACATGATTTAATAGTATAATGGATACAATCAGGTATCTGTTTTGTAGAGGTCAATACGGTTTACTAAAAGATGTGGCAACTGCACACATCATTTTAGTGACCGGATATTTTTTCTTCATTATAATAATTAATATTAGCTAATGCACCTCCGTTAAAACATAAATGTTTGGTAAAATGACAAGATAACATTAGATACATCAAGTTGTTTGTATGATGGTGTGTATGCAAACAAGAAGGAGGGTAACATGAAAAAATTCGTATTTGAGAGTTATCTTGGTTTATGTTTTTTCGTTATACTTATTGGTTTCATATTGAGTGCGAATTTCATTCCGATACAAGATATTGAATTGCATACAACAAAAGAATTAGTAGTATTTACTTCAGAAGTAGCAATTAACTACCCGTTAGGACAAGCGCTTATTTGCTCTGCTATTTTAGTGCTAGTTGTAACCAGTCTGTATAAAATAGTTCAATCTCTAAGAAAAAAGGAAGCTAAGCCACTGCTGCTTCCTTTCATTATTTTAGTAACAGCGATTATCATAGGCAAGCTAACCATTTCATTCGGTTATTTATTTTAGAAATAACAAAACATAAAATTGATTAAGACCACGTATTTAAATTGAAACGAAAGAAGTCTTGTAGGCGGCTTACTAGTTGTTCTATCAATAGTTTTAGCTGTACTTTTTCTCAGCACAAACGTTTCTCCTAATGGATGTGAGCTAGCTATAGATGGATACGTGATTTCAAGAACGTTGATAATCCTTTATAATTTAAATTCTTGTGCAAAATTAGGTTATTATGTTCTAACTAAAAACACCAAAAATAAAGAATAAGTGCTTAAAAAAATAGGTGTATTCCAGTTTTTATCCGAATAGTATTAGACAACGCATCCGCTTTCTTGCTATAATTGGTTTAGAAATGCAGTAGCAAAAGGATGGGGCGTTTATGAAGAAAAAAGAGCCGACAAATGTTGCACAATTAAAAAACGACTATACCCAAGCCAAAACCCTTCAAGCACACCGGGAACGCAAACAAAAGCGGAAAGTGCGCAGAAGAATTTCTGTTATCTTGCTGATAGGCAGCCTATTTATTATCGTATTGTCACTGAGAATATGGAATAGCACACAATCCATTTCAAAAATGGAAAAGGAAAGACAACAAGCAGAAGTGGTTTTGAAAAAAACTGAAAACAATCAAGAACAATTAAATATGCAAATCAAACGTTTAGAAGATGAAAATTACGTAGCTAAATTAGCCCGCAGCCAATATTACTTATCTAAAGACAATGAAATCATTTTTAGTCTGCCAGAAGATAATGCAGCTAAGGTGATTGAAAAAACAAAAGAAAAAGCAGAAATAACTGAAAAAGAGGACTAAATATACTGAAACGATAAGAAAAATTTCCTTATAAAGCTTAAAAAAGTATTTTTTGTCAAAGAAAAAAATAATTAATGATAATTTCTTTGAAGTAGCCGAATACCATGCTATAATAAGGTTACAAGTTTTAAGGAGGAAACAATTTTATATGTCAATTGAAGTGGGAAATAAAGTTTCAGGAACAGTATCAGGTATTACAAATTTCGGTGCATTCATCGACCTAGGAGATAGAAAAACCGGATTAGTTCATATTAGTGAGGTATCCGATAGTTTTATCAAAGATATCAAAGATGTGTTAAAAGTTGGGGAAACTGTCACTGTAAAAGTGATGTCTATTGGAGATGACGGGAAAATCGGTCTTTCTATTAGACGTGCAGTAGATAAGCCAATTGAAACTGCTTCA
>NZ_DAMDAK010000034.1:6995-8955 GCF_032094055.1 Carnobacterium sp. | reverse complement strand
TTTGAAGGATAGTGATGATCGTTTAACGACGCTAAAACGAAGTACCGAAGGAAAACGCGGCGGCCGTGGCGGACGACGTAATTAAAAAGTAAGGCCAAGGATAAGGAAACTTATCCTTTTTTATGTTTTTCCTGCTTTCTGTTGGTTATTTTAAGAAAGCGATTAAGAAAATGTGTGAATTTAAGGAAAGATGACCGACAAATGAAGTTTCTTTCTTTATAATAGAAAAAGTAAGTAAAAATAAACTTGGTGATCAAAAAAGCTGCTAAAGGAGTTAGTCAAATGGAATTGTTTTCTGCTTTTTTAAAGAGCTGTCAGCAACATCGTCATTGGCAGCCAACGGACCGGCTGTTGCTTGCAGTTTCTGGCGGTGTAGATTCCATGGTGCTCGTAGATTTAATTCAGCAGCTGCCCGATCCAGTCAGACCTTGGTTTGGCGTAGTGCACGTCAACCATAAATTACGAAAAGCTTCTGAACAAGAAGAACTTTTTTTAAGGGATTATTGTTTAGAAAAAAATATTCCTTTTTTTCAGCGGGATTGGGAAGTAGCGAAGCACCCAAAAGTTGGAGTAGAGGCAGCGGCGCGAACATTTCGTTATGCCTTTTTCCAAGAAATGATGGAAACCCATCAAGCCACTCACTTGGCAACAGCACATCATGCAGATGATCAAATGGAAACCATTCTGATGCGGCTAGTCCGCGGCGGGCAACTGGAAGGCATGACAGGGATTCAACATGTTCGCTCATTTGGCCCTGGTTTACTAGTGAGGCCGCTATTAGATTATGCTAAATCCGATTTGTATGAGTATAGCCAAGCACATGGAGTGACTTACTTTGAAGATGAGACCAATACTAGTTTGTCTTATACCCGCAATCGCTACCGGCAAACGGTTATTCCACTGTTAAAAAAAGAAAACGACCAAGTTCTGACTCATTTCAGAGAATTTTCAAGTGATTTAGCCGATGTGCTGTCTTTAGCCAATCAAGTTGTTCAAGAAAAAAGTGAACAACTAGTAGTAAAAAAGGAACCAGATTTTCTAGAACTTGAGATAGCCCCATTTTTATCTTTTGATGCTGAGACACAACGTCAAGTTTTGAAATACCTCTTATTGGATTTCTATAACAATCATCCAATGGAATCCCTTAGACAGCAAGTAAACGGACTGACAAGTTTAATGACCGGTTCTAAACCAAACGGACAGTTAGATTTGCCTGACGGTTGGAAAGCAAAAAGAAACTATCACCGGTTACGATTTGAAAAAGCTGTTTTATCCTCAGCAACTCCAGCACTTCTTGAACAAAACCTTTTTCCAGGACAATGGATCGCTTTAGCAAAGGGAGACCGAATCGGTTTGTTTGAAGCAGCAGCTTTTGAACCACCTGTTCTTCCAGAAGATCACTATATATGGCTGGATCCGGCAGAAGTAAAGCTGCCTTTAACGATCAGACACCGCAAACCGGGAGACCGAATGACATTAAAAGGAATGAATACGGGCAGTAAGAAGGTCAAATCCATTTTAATTGATCAAAAAGTTCCCGTAGAAAAACGCAATAAAGCCTATGTAATAACCGATTCTGCAGATGAAATTATTTGGTTAGTAGAATATAAGGAATCTAGATTGTCTATTGAACGTGAAACTGATAAAATACAATACATACTCATCTACCAAAAAGAAAAGAGAACGTATTGAGAGGGAGAACATACAATTATGCAAAATGATATTGAACAGGTGCTTTTTTCCAGAGAGGAACTGGCTCAAAAAACGCACGAATTAGGTCAGCAGTTATCAGCTGATTACAAAGAAAAGAATCCGTTAGTGGTAGGCATACTAAAAGGTGCCACACCTTTCTTATCTGATTTAGTGAAAGAAATGGATATTTATCTTGAAATGGATTTTATGGATGTTTCAAGCTATGGCGGCGGTATTACTTCATCAGGAGAGGTTAAGATCTTGAAAG
>NZ_DAMDAK010000034.1:0-6906 GCF_032094055.1 Carnobacterium sp. | reverse complement strand
ATATGTTCCGTTATCGCAAAGCGAAATCCGTCAAGATTGTCACCTTGCTTGATAAACCAGAAGGTCGGGTTGTTGATATGAAAGCTGATTATGTCGGGTTCTTAGTTCCGAATGAATTCGTCGTTGGCTATGGATTAGATTACGATGAACGGTACCGTAACTTACCGTATATTGGTATCTTAAAACCCGAAATTTACCAATAGAAATAAATGGTCAATGATGGTCAAATGTGGTATGATAAAATAGATTTAATAAGTTTAAACTAAAAAACAGGAAAACTATAAATGTTTATTTGTAGAAGGAGGGCGACAATGAAAAAAGGACTCTTAAAAAACGGTTTCTTCTATGCAATCGTATTTCTGGGAATTATCGGAATAGTGACTTGGGCAACAGGCGGCTCATCCGGTGAACAAAGTACTGAAATACCAGCTAGTGAATTCGTCTCACAATTAGAAGCCAATCAAGTTAAAAAATTTACGATCCAACCCAACGCGGGAGTATATAAAATTACCGGAGAATACCGTAAAGCTCAACCTTTGAAAAAAGGTTCTGATTCAAGTATCAATATTTTTGGATCAACTGAAACAACCAGTACTAAATTTACATCCGCAGTTTTACAAAACGATTCGACCGTTAGTGAAATTGACGCTCTTGCCAAAGAAAATAAAATTGAAATGGCCCCACTGCCAGAAGAATCATCTGGAATTTGGGTAACGCTCTTAGTTTCTGTATTGCCGTTAGTTATTTTTGTCTTTTTCATCTATATGATGATGGGTCAAAGTGGACAAGGCGGAGGCGGACAAGGCGGCCGTGGCGTAATGAACTTTGGCAAATCAAAAGCCAAAGAAGCAGATAATAAAGCAAACAAAGTTCGTTTTTCTGACGTTGCAGGTGCAGATGAAGAAAAAGAAGAACTGGTAGAAGTTGTTGAATTCCTGAAGGACCCAAGACGTTTTGCTGAATTAGGTGCACGCATCCCAGCAGGTGTTCTATTAGAAGGACCTCCAGGTACAGGTAAAACGTTACTTGCTAAAGCCGTAGCCGGTGAAGCAGGAGTTCCGTTCTTCTCGATCTCAGGATCAGACTTTGTTGAAATGTTCGTTGGGGTCGGTGCAAGTCGAGTACGTGATTTATTTGAAAATGCGAAAAAATCTGCTCCGTCTATTATCTTTATTGATGAAATCGATGCTGTTGGTCGTCAACGTGGCGCAGGCATGGGTGGCGGACATGATGAACGTGAACAAACCTTAAACCAATTACTAGTTGAACTGGATGGATTTACCGGAAATGAAGGCGTCATTGTCATTGCGGCAACTAACCGTTCAGACGTATTAGACCCAGCGTTGCTTCGTCCAGGACGTTTTGACCGTCAAATTCTTGTAGGTCGTCCAGACGTCAAAGGCCGTGAAGCCATCTTAAAAGTACACGCTAAAAACAAACCAATCAGCAAAGACGTTGACTTAAAAGTAGTCGCAACTCAAACACCAGGATTTTCTGGAGCTGATTTGGAAAACTTATTAAACGAAGCAGCTTTAGTGGCCGCTCGTCGTAATAAGAAAACCATCGATGCGCTTGATTTAGATGAAGCTCAAGACCGGGTAATTAAGTGATGCACGAGTGGTTCACAAAGTTACAATTGTTCCTCGTGGACGCGCTGGCGGATATGCTATTATGCTTCCAAAAGAAGACCGTTTCTTAATGACTAAAAAAGAAATGTTTGAACAAATTGTGGGACTGCTAGGAGGACGTGTAGCGGAAGAAATGATTTTCGACACACAATCTTCAGGAGCCAGCAATGACTTCCAACAAGCAACAGCGTTAGCTAGAAGCATGGTTACTGAATACGGAATGAGTGAAAAATTAGGTCCGGTTCAATACGAAGGCAATAGCCAAGTATTTGTCGGCCGTGATTACGGTCAAACAAAAGCTTATTCTGAACAGATTGCTTTTGAAATTGACCAAGAAGTACGCCGTATTGTTGTGGAAGCCCACGATGAAGCACGCCGTATCTTAGAAGAACACAGAGAGCAGCATAAATTGATTGCTGATAAATTACTGGAACTAGAAACACTAGATGAAAAAACCATTAAGAGCTTATTCGAGACGGGTGAAATGCCTGCAACGGGAGAGGCTTCAAATACTGACTATCCTCGTGAAACAGAAGGTGCATCATTTGAAGAAGCTAAACGTGCAAGAGAAGCTAAAGAAGCTGAGCATTTAAAGAAAGAAAAAGCCCAAGAAGAAGCTAAAAAGCATGAAACACAAGAAGATGCTGAAAAACTTGTGGAAGAAGTAAAAAAAGAATTAAATGATGAAAATCAAGAAGGAAATCAAGATGAGAATCGTTAATTCTTAAACGAATAAAAAAATAAAAGAGGGATTACACCTTGTGTGTGTCCCTCTTTTATACTGAAAAATTACTGCATAAATGAGTGTTCTTTACTTTAGTGCTAGTTTACTTTAAAGTTGCAGTAATGAAAACCACTATTAAAGGAGATAAAAAAATGTCAGATTATTTATTGAAAAGCTTGGGCTATGATGGCCAAGTGAGAGTTTATGTTGTTGACGCTACCCAAACGGTTGCAGAAGCACAACGCAGACATGAAACATGGAGTGCCGCTTCTGCAGCACTAGGCCGAACAATGATCGGAGCTTTACTGTTGGGAGCTACGCTTAAAGGCGAGGAAAAAATGACAGTAAAAGTTGAAGGGAACGGACCTGCTGGACACATTATCGTGGACAGTAACGGTAAAGGAGAAGTAAAAGGATATATTGCTAATCCGAAAATAAGTTTGCCGTTAAACGAATTTGGAAAACTAGATGTCCGTGGAGCTGTAGGAACAGAAGGCTCATTGACGGTTACGAAAGATTTGGGTATGAAAGAAGCTTTCTCTGGACAAGTTCCTTTAGTCAGTGGAGAACTGGGAGAAGATTTCACATACTATATGGCGAATTCTGAACAAACACCTTCTGCAATCGGGTTAAGTGTCTTAGTTGATACAGACGATTCCATTAAAGCCGCAGGAGGATTTATGATTCAAGTTATGCCGGGCGCAACAGATGAAACCATTACAGCATTGGAAAATCGTTTGGCTACTATCCCGATGATTTCTCAATTAATGGAAGAAGGCGCAACTCCTGAAGATATTTTAGAACGTTTAATGGGCAAAGATAATGTGAAAGTTTTAGAGCAATTACCGATTATGTTCAAATGTGACTGCTCTAAAGAACGTTTTTCACGGGCGATCATTGCTTTAGGGACAAAAGAAATAGAAGACATGATCATCGAAGACCAAGGAGCAGAAGCAAGTTGTCATTTTTGTGGAAATCACTATCATTATGATGTAGCAGATTTAGAAGCATTAAAAGCAGACGCTACCAACTAAATATGATTAGTAAAATTAAGAATTTAAATTAATTAGAAAATACGTTTCTTCATTATACACAAGATGAAGAAACGTATTTTTTTCTATTTGACAAGGAAAAATAGGAATGCCTAACAGACAAAAGGTAGAAAAAAGAGGCGACACCCTTAACTAGAAGGCGTCTAGCGGCCAAATGATGCTGATAATCAGTCTTTCAGCTAGTTCCCAAAATGCCATAAACATCAAGTCTAATGAGCAACCAAAGAAATAGGATGAATGATTTGGATAAAGCAGTGTGCTTTGTTCTTTCTTAATTACAAAAAGGAAGAGGTTAACGCTTGCTATCGAAAGCGATAAACACTAAAATTAACTTGTCAGATAAAACTTCTAGGGGGTTTATATATGGGTAAAATAGTCAATAGTATTACAGAATTAATTGGAGAAACACCGCTAATCAAATTATCTAATAAAGTAGTGCCGGCTGGTGCAGCAGATGTTTATGTGAAACTAGAATCTGCTAATATCGGTGGCAGTGTGAAAGATCGGATAGCGTTAAATATGATTGAAGTAGCTGAGCAAGAAGGTAAATTAAAAGCAGGAGACGTGATTGTTGAACCGACCAGCGGAAATACAGGTGTAGGATTGGCGATGATCGCTGCCGCTAAAGGCTACAAAGCTATTTTAGTGATGCCAGATACAATGAGCATAGAGCGGCGCAAGTTATTAAAAGCATATGGCGCTGAATTGGTATTGACGCCAGGAGCAGACGGCATCAAAGCGTCGATTGAGAAGGCTACAGAAATAGCCGCACAACCTGGTCATTTTATGCCTATGCAATTTGAAAATTTAGCTAACCCAGCAGTGCATGCAGCTACCACTGGTCCAGAAATACTGGATGCATTCAACGGAGTAGCGCCAGATGCTTTTGTTTCAGCGGTTGGAACCGGCGGAACGTTGACCGGAGCAGGGCAAGTATTAAAAGAAGCTGACCCAACAACGAAAATTTATGCGCTTGAACCTGCTGAATCCCCTGTGTTAAGCGGAGGTGTTCCTAGCCCACACAAAATCCAAGGGATCGGAACAGGATTTGTACCGCAAGTGTTAGATACACTGTTATATGATGAAGTACTGCAAGTATCTAGTGAAGACGCTATGGAAATGGCACGAAAAGTTGCTGAAAAAGAAGGGTTGTTAGTAGGGATCTCTTCAGGAGCAGCGATCAAAGGGGCAATTGAAGTAGCCGTTAAATTAGGTGCCGGAAAAAAAGTTGTGACAGTTGCTCCTGATAACGGAGAACGTTATTTATCAACTGCATTATTTCCAAGTGATGACTAATAAAATAAACTAAGAAGCTGGACCTGCGCGTCCAGCTTTTTAGTTTCTGCCAAAAAAACTACTTGCTTTTTCATCAAAGGCTTTTACTGAATGATAAACTATGATAAAATGGATCGTATAAATTTGTCGTTGATTTACTGAATCATTTTGTTGTGGAGACAGCAGAATCTGAAATGAAAAAGTTGAAGTGCACGAAGCTTAATTTGTTAAAAAAGCAAGAAAGTAAGTTAGAGAAGGCGAGAGACTAAGAACTTTTCTAATTTCCTTGCTTTTTTTGCGTGCTCTTGGCATTATTAAAGAAGACAGGTGTACAACCGAAACTAGTAAAGAATGGAGCGGAAGATATGAGTCGCGAAGATACACATGAAGTAGAAAACCATGAAGAAATGAATGATCAGTTACAAGTACGCCGAGAAAAAATGGAGCATTTGCGTGAACGCGGTATTGACCCGTTTGGCAGCCGATTTAAAAGAACACATCTATCAAGTGAATTACATGCGGCCAATGATGGCCTTTCTAAAGAAGAAATAGCTGAAAAAGAAGAAACTGTCACAGTTGCTGGCAGAATAATGACTAAAAGAGGCAAAGGGAAAGTTGGTTTTGCTCACTTACAAGACCGCAAAGGCCAAATACAAATTTATGTTCGGAAAGACGCTGTTGGCGATGAAGACTATGAAACATTTAATAGTGCCGACTTAGGCGACTTTATTGGCGTGACGGGGACGGTCATGAAGACGAACACAGGCGAAGTGACAATCAAACCTTCTTCTATTACACAATTGTCAAAAGCTTTACGTCCTTTACCAGATAAATACCACGGATTGACGAATGTAGAACAACGTTACCGTCAACGTTATTTAGATTTGATCAGTAACCAAGAAAGTTTTGATCGGTTTACTAAACGCAGTGAAATCATTCGTGAAATCCGCAGCTATTTGAATGCGCAAGATTACCTAGAAGTAGAAACTCCTACTCTGCACAATCTTGCAGGTGGAGCAGCGGCTCGTCCGTTTATTACACACCATAATGCGTTAGATATGGAATTGTACTTGCGTATTGCTCTTGAATTGCATTTGAAACGGTTGATGGTCGGCGGAATGGAAAAAGTGTACGAAATCGGACGTGTTTTCCGAAATGAAGGAATAGACACTACGCATAATCCAGAATTTACGATGTTAGAACTCTATACAGCTTATACCGATTTTGAAGATGTCATGGATTTAACAGAAGGCTTGATTCGAACAGTTGCTGAGCGTGTTCTGGGAACTGCACATATCACATACAATCAGCAAGAAATCGACTTAGCAAGTAAGTGGAAACGTCAGCATATGGTCGATGCTATCAAAGAACAAACTGGCGTTGATTTTTGGAAAGAAATGACTGATGAAGAAGCGATCGCTATCGCAAAAGAACATAATGTTCCGCTACCTGAACATAGCCAATTCGGTCATGTTGTAAACGAGTTCTTTGAAATGTTTGTAGAAGAAAAATTAGTACAACCAACGTTTATTTATGGACACCCAGTTGAAATTTCTCCATTAGCTAAGAAAAATACAGCTGATCCAAGATTCACTGATCGATTTGAAGTGTTCATTGTCGGACATGAATACGGAAATGCATTTAGTGAATTAAATGATCCAATTGATCAAAAAGAACGTTTTGAAGCACAAGTAAAAGAACGTGAACAAGGAAACGACGAAGCTCATCCAATTGATGAAGACTTTATTGAAGCTTTAGAATATGGTATGCCTCCAACTGGCGGTTTAGGAATCGGAATCGATCGCTTGGTTATGCTATTAACCGACGCTCAGTCCATTCGCGATGTTCTTTTATTCCCTGCTATGCGTAATTTATAAGCAATAGAAATAAGTTTCCTTTTTAAGGAAGCTTATTTTTTTAGGGGAAATGGAAACATAAAGAAGCAATTTTTAACGTTTTTCTTTAATCAAAAGTGAATAAAGCATAAAAACCAAGCTGGAAAATGAATAAATATTCTTTTAGAGATATGGGAAAACAAAACGATTTCCGTAAAAATAAAAATACCTTTCGCTTTTTTCATCAAAGTAAGCGGAATTATAACTAAAGGAATTCTTTTCATATGGATTAGCGAAAATAATTTTTTTGTTTACCTAAAAGCATTGACGAAAAAGTGAGAAGCTGTTATATTAGTAGATGTCGCAGCGATACATCGCAGCAACGAAAAATA
>NZ_DAMDAK010000033.1:23783-25091 GCF_032094055.1 Carnobacterium sp. | reverse complement strand
TTAGCCACCAATTTAATTAAAAGATTCGAGCACTTTTCAAGGCATCCATTAAGCTGCCATGAGAAGTGCTTTTTCTTTCTGTTCAATTTGTGGTTTTTGATTAAAGTGGAGAAGAATACGGTTTTTATAGTTCATAAAGCTTCTGTAGCCATAGGCTACCCGGTTAAGGACTTTGATTTTATTATTGATTCCTTCGATTTTTCCATTTGTATATGGGTAGATAAACATGTTTTCTATGTGCTTGAGATGTGTTCTCAATGTTTTCAAATTGGTCTTCATCGGCCTTGAAATCAGTGGATGATCCTTCTCTAAAAGATTCGCCATCTCATGATAGTCGTTTTTCTCCATCGCTTTGAGAAGAGCTTGATAGATCTCATAAGTTTCTCTCAACGTGACATCATAGCTTAACAGCTCGTCTACAATGGCCGATTCTAAACGTAAACCAAACATAGTGTAATAGTTATAGGTTGTATAAGACAATTCAGATTCTTTCTTTAGAATTTTTTTCCAGAACCGTTTTAACCGACGGTATTTTTTCATCTCTTCTCCATTTGAGATGTGAAGGCGATTCATGACCGTTATTCTAGTACGGTTCAATGAACGATTGATCAGCTGAACAATATGGAAACGATCAAAGATGATGTTGGCATTGGGGAAGAGCATCGGAATGATCGTGACATAACCCGCGTTCATATCGACAGTAACCGTTTCTACTTTATTTCTACTCTTTAGGCTATAGCGTGAAATAAAATGTTTTTTTATTGTTCGGCTATCTCGAGAAGGTAAAATATCTAGGATTTTACCTTCTTTAGCGTCTATGTATTCAAAAGCCATCGTTCCTTTGGCGTACTTAAACTCATCAAAGGAAAAAATGTTTAGGTAGCCAAGCAGAATGCGGTTGATACTGTTTAACGTATTCAGTTATCACATGTTGAGTAGTCGCTGAAGAAACGCTCGTTTGGACTAAAATGTCTTTAATCGATTGAGCCATGGATGATTTATCTAAAATTTGTACTTTTACATAGTTGGAGATAAAACAATTTTCTTTTACTATCGGTGTTTCTACAGTGAAAGAAGCACCGCAACTCTTACAATTGAATCGTTGTTTTTTAAGCACTAAATAAGTAGGGTGCACTCCACTCATTGGTAAAGTAATACGTGAGACCTGAGTTCCGTTGCCATAGACGGTATACTGTTCATTCGGTATATGGCATTTCATACATTCCTGAGGAATGTAGGTCAAACGGCCTTTAATAAACTTGCATTTTCTTCCTTTGAATTGCGTATATTCTACGCAATTATCTTCAA
>NZ_DAMDAK010000033.1:21684-23773 GCF_032094055.1 Carnobacterium sp. | reverse complement strand
CAAAAACAATATTTTTATCTTGAATATCTAATACTTTTCGCATATCATTTGATGTAGGCAAGTGAGTTCTCTCCTTTGAATGAGTTGTGGTGACTTTTTATTCTACAGGAGAACTCACTTGTTTTCTATTTTTACATAAAAAAGACGCTAGCAAGTTTTCACTCACCAACGTCAAATATTGTATAACCACTACTTGTCCAAGAACCCCTTTCTATTAGGCGCTTACCCACTAATCTTAGTATGTTTGTCAAAGAGCCAAAACACTTTTCACAGCAACTTAATACTTAGCATGAAAAGTGTTCAAGTTTTTTTTAATTAAATAAATGACTAAAACTCTTCACCAATGTCAAATGTAGAACATAAAAATTACCAATTTAGATAACCTGTAGAATTCTTTTGTATATATAATTAGATTAAATAATTTTTTGAAACAATAATGGATATTAATTCTATTGAAACATTTCAAAAAACTATTTATATCATTCATATGAGAAGTTTACACCTCTTTATAAATGGTCTAAATAGTTTCCTTTAGCTCTTCAAGAAATAACAAGTTTGAACTTCTTAAGTCTTTTATTATTAAAGGAAAGTTGTATGCTCACTTTATGTGTCAATTTAATCAAAGACAATTATTTGTCTTAATTGCTAATAATTTTATTCGAAATCTAAGGGACGTTCAATTTCCAGACCAAATTCATAAGCGATTGCGTTTAATATACGTTTTGAAGCTGAACCATCTCCATAAGGATTATTTGTTTCTGCCATTGTACGATGAACTTCTTGGTTATCTAATAATTCGATCATAGTTGATAGAACATCTTCAGTCTCAGTACCTACAAGTTTTAGTGTACCAGCAGCAACCCCTTCGGGACGCTCAGTAGTATCACGTAAAACTAGTACCGGAACTCCTAATGAAGGTGCTTCTTCTTGTACCCCGCCTGAATCGCTCATGATCATATAACTTCTTGCAGCGATATTATGAAAATCAATAACATTTAATGGATCAATTAAATGAATGCGCTCATGGTCGCCTAATTCTTTATTAGCAGCCTCTTGAACTACAGGATTTAAATGTACTGGATATACTACTTCTACATCTTTATAGATATCTACAACTTGACGAATTGCACGAAAAACGCGTTCCATTGGCTCGCCTTGGTTTTCTCTACGATGCATAGTCACTAATATTAAACGATTATTTTCTGATACTTTATTTAATACATTGTGTTGATAATTTTCTTTTACGGTTTCTTTTAAAGCATCGATTGCTGTATTTCCAGTAATATAAAGATGTTCTTGTGGATGGTTCTCTTTTAACAAGTTTTCAGCACTTTCCTTAGTTGGAGAAAAGTAAACATCCGATAATACATCAGTCACTTGACGATTCATTTCTTCTGGAAATGGAGAATATTTATTCCAGGTACGTAAACCAGCTTCAACATGTCCAACTTTAATTTGATTATAGAATGCAGAAATCCCAGCTGCAAAAGTCGTTGTTGTATCTCCATGAACTAAAACAATATCTGGTTTAACTTCTTTCATAACATCTTCTAAACTAATCAAAACATTTGCAGTAATTTGTGCTAATGATTGCCTACTCTTCATTACATTCAAATCATAGTCTGGCCTAATTTTAAAAATTTGCAAGACTTGATCTAACATTTGTCTATGTTGTGCAGTAACTGTTACTATAGACTCAAATCTATCTGACTGACGTTCTAATTCCAACACAAGTGGCGCCATTTTAATAGCTTCGGGACGAGTACCAAAAATAGTCATTACTTTTATTTTTTCCATTGTCTACATCCTTATATATTTATTTAATATTACTCTATTCTATATATTAACAGATAAAATAGAATTTCTCCTATCATATTATTTATTTTTTATAAATAATTTACTATACTATTCTTGAGTACCTTTTGCGTGTCTAAAATAATTTTACCCTCCAATTTATGCTCGTTATGGAGAATGTGTGTATGTGAAACCATAACTATTACAAAATCAATATCATTTAAAAAATCATCAAAATCAGTATATTGATTATCTACCATTTTTGTACTAACCATTGGGTCGTAAACCTTTAATC
>NZ_DAMDAK010000033.1:16537-21674 GCF_032094055.1 Carnobacterium sp. | reverse complement strand
GCTAAATGTTCTTTCATTTTTTCAAGTAGTTGTAATGTAGGGCTTTCTCTAACGTCATCCACATCTTGCTTGTAAGTCAATCCATATAAACCTACTCTAGACAAATCTGTCATATCTTTTTCTTTCATAATCGTATGAACACGTTCCAAAACAAACTCAGGCATTGAGTCATTTGTATGGCGAGCTGTCAAAATAAGATTAGTTAATCCTGGATAATCTCCGACTAAAAACCAAGGATCAACTGAAATACAATGTCCACCTACACCAGGTCCTGGATTTAAAATATTTACCCGTGGATGTTTATTAGCAATACGAATAATTTCATAAACATCTAAGTCATCTGAACGACAAATTTTTGTTAGTTCATTTGCAAATGCGATATTAATATCACGAAAAGTATTTTCTACTACTTTTGTCATTTCTGCAGTACGTATATCTGTAACTACAATTTCGGATTCGCAAAAAGACTCATAAACAGATTTGACTTTTTCTCCTGCTTCAATACTATCAGCACCAATTGTGCGCGAATTATGTCGGAGTTCATGAATCATATTTCCAGGTAAGATGCGTTCGGGTGCATGAACTAAATGAATATCTTTTCCCAATACAAAACCTTTATCTTGAATCATTGGTCGTATAAATCTATCAATTGTTCCAGGAGATACTGTTGACTCGATAGCTACTATAGACCCTTTTTCGCAAACATCCATAACACTTTGCACTGCTTTTATAATATAAGACGGATCAATTTTTTTTGTGTTCTTTATATATGGTGTTGGGACTGTAACGATATACATGTCTGTTCTTATATATTCATTTGTAAAAGTAATTTCTTTTGATATTGCTTCTTCATATAATTTTTCGATTCCTTTTTCCTCAAAGGGAATTAAACCATCTTTTAAATTTAAAACAACATCTTTTTTATAATCTGTTCCAACAACTACATGTCCCTTTGAAGCCAACATAAGTGCTGTTGGTAATCCGATATATCCTAATCCGATAACATTTATTCTCAAAGTGTAAACATTCCCTTCTTGTAAAAAAACTTTTTTATTTAAAAATACTAATATAACTTGTTAATATTTTCAATATTTCTATATATTAAGCTTACTTATTTTATACATATATATAATCATTATTAAGTATACTATTACATAGATAAATGAAATTAATAAAAAAAACATTTCAATTTTTAAATTTAATACCGCTGTTACCATATATGTTATTAATTCAAGAAATAATACTACTATTTGAAATTTCAATTCTACATTTTGTTTAAAGGAAATAATAAAACTTGTAGTTAATGATTCAGCTATTAGTCGAACTGCAAACATAGGTGCTAATAATCTTACATATTCACCCGCTACTTCCCACTTATCACCAAATACTAAAGAAAACACCCATGGTGAAATAATGGCTATAAAAAACATAATTGGTACAATTAAGGCAGAAAGAAATATCAACGTTTTCAAAAAAATCTTACTATAGTTTCCATTATCCTTTTTCTCTTCAGTGGCTCCCTCATAAAAAACCCTTGCTATATTTGCACTAATAACTGAGAATGGTATACCAAATACTCTGTATGATATAGAATATAATCCTAATATATTTGCTGAATACATAGATTTTATAAATAAGTTAATACTTGAATATATCGAAGTACTTACTAATGCTGAAAAAGCATTATATTTAGGTTGATTAATATATTTAATAAAAGCGTTACTTAATATATTCTTATTTATATTAAAGATTTTTTCTTTATTACTCCACAAACTTGTTGACATTTTTTTTATTCCTGATAAATTTCCAATTATTTGGGATAAAGATAAACCAAAAACTCCCCAATTAAAAATTCCGGCTAAAACTATCATAGAATTACTAACGATAGCTTTTAAAATAGTTACTTTAGAAATCAATTTATATAAAGAATTTTTATTATTATATGCAATAAGAATATTGTTAGTTCCATAAGTCAGTAATAAAACAAAAATTATTATTATAATTACTAACAAATTCAAACCCTTATAATCGTTACTCAAAAATACTAAACTATATATTATACTTAAAAATATACTTAAAAAAAATGAAATTATGAAAGATAAAGTAATTACGGAATTAGCTTCTTCCTCACTTTCTGCTCCAACTATAACCATATCATATTTTAGACATATAATGGGCCCAAACAAAGATATTGCTGTCGTTACAATCGTATACATTCCCAATTCAGTTGGTGAAAATAATCTTGTTGTTAATGGAGATATTGCCATAGAAATAATTTGTGAAATAATTGAACCACTTGCTAATACAGTAATGTTTTTCATATATTTGCTACTAAATAATTTTTTTATTTTATTCATGTTTAAGACCTATTTTCCATAGTTCATTTAAAATTTCTTTTGAAACCTTATTATTATTAAGTTCTGGTGAAACATTATTTATATAGTTTACTACTTTTTCTTTGTAAAACTCTAATTTATTTGTTAATTCAATAATTCCTTTAACAAAAGAATCATCAGCTATTCCAACTTCATTAGTTGTGCAAAAATCTTTTAATGGAAGGTTTTCAGTTGTAACTATTGGTATTCCCTCTGCTAGATATTCATATACCTTACCTGAAGCACAATAAAAATTATTTAAATCATTTTTATGATAACTAACTATCCCAATATCACACTGTCTTAAAAAAAAACGTAATTCATTCATCGGTACTTTTCCTAATAGATACACATTATTGATTTTTTTTTCGAACATTATTTTTTCTATTGTTTCCTTATCTTTAATAGTTCCTTCTCCAACAATATATAGTCCATACTCATCTGATAAGTGTTCCATTGATGATACTAGGTCTGCAGTCTTTCTTGAAAGAGAATATCCTCCTGTATTTATTATATTGTATTTGTGGTTAAATAAGCTTCGATATTTAATTTTCATTAATTGTTTATCAAAAGTTCCATTTAAAAATCTAATATTTTCAAATACTATAGGCATTTTTGATAATTTATAATGTTTAAACATTATTTCAGCTCTAAATTTATTAGCACATAAAACAACATCTGCCCTTTTCAGGCTATAAGTTTCAAAAAAACTAAATATCTTTCCGGTTGTATTTTTAATATCTTTATAAAAGTATAATTCTCTAACATCTTGTACAACAAATTTTGGTTTATAAAAAGTCTTCACTAGTGTACCTGGAATAGTAGAAAACATATTGTCTAATATTAATATATCAATTTCTTTCATTTCTTTTGCTATCTTTAAAGATAGCAAAAGAAATTTAATATAATTATTAACACTCAAATGTTTGTTTTTGCTTACTAGATAATCTTTACTATTTTCATCTTTTGTGAAACACACTAGTTCATAATTCCCTATCTTACTTGCCACATTGCATAGTTCGTTTAATCTACCATCATATTCTTTTATTCCGAACGAAAGGATTAATATTCCCAACATCTCACCCACTTAATATATATATTAATTACAAAGATACAATAATTTCAAAGAAAAACTATTTATTTCCTATAATAAAAAAACAATATCGGTCTAAGATAACAATACTTTTTCAGTATCTCTTCTTAATAATTTAGCTACTTGAAATAAAAAACCACCTGTACATAACATTATTGTTATTTGATTAATTAGTGCTGGAGTATTAGCAGTCAAATTTACTGCTACTCTTATAAATAAATAAGCCCACATATATGACATTTCATAAGAAATAGATGTTGTCATTTTTCTTTCGAAAAAAATAGCCATTACTATATTTATAACTGAAAAAAATGGAGCAAATAATATTCCAAAATATAAATAACCGTATCCAGTAGATGAAATGACATGCCCTGTTCTCTGCATACCATTATACAAGTAATTATTAAAAATTTCTGAAGTTACAGTACCTATATTTTTTATAAAAAAACTTATTGGAACAGTTGAACGTAATAAATCAAAAATAAAATTTTCTATCTTAAGTTCTGTACTTTCTTTAAATTCTATAATTACCGCTAAATCTTGTGGCCCTGCAAAATAACTTTGTAATGTACTAGATAACCAACTAACATTGAACTGTGAGTTTTTTATTGCATTAGTATAAGATCCATATGCAATCGCATTTGATACCTTATATATACTCATAAAAGATAAAATAACTAATGCCACGCTACTAATAATAAAAATAATTTTTTTTACCTTTTTAGGATAAGCATGAATCAATATCCAAATAGAACAGAATGCTGCATAAATTTGTGCAGACCTACGTTCTCCAATAATTATACCTACATTAATTATTGCAAACATAACGGAAAAATAAAAATAGATATTTTTATTTTTCAAGTTATACTTTTTTAAGAAAATAGACACAATCCATAAAAACAACACTATCATAGATACCATTACTATTTGTTGAGCTATAACAAGAGGTGTATCTGTAATATCACCAATCCTCTCATTTCCTGTTAAAGGGACAACCAAAAAATGAAATAATTTAACTGTTCGGCCAACATATAAATACAAAGCCAGAGAAAAAATTAAAAAAATAACATAAACATATTTGTTCCCTTGTATCCTTAAATCTTGCACAACTTTTTTTTTCTTTTTTATAGAAAAAAAATATATGCACAAAGTAGTAACAAAAATATCAAAAATCATCAATATTGTGGCTAATTGAATTGAACTTTCAGCCGGGTTTAAAAAATGAGTCCCATTATTTTCTCCAGCCATAGCAATGATAGGGGGCATTAGTATAAACCTAATAGATTGTAACACAATAAAAATAAATGTAGTTATGGGAATATACGAATCCATTATCTTTGATTTTCCAAAAGTTAAAAAATACAAAAGACAAAAGAACAAAGGGAAAAATAATATTAGTTCATATCCGCTTTTAATTTTTTCAAAGTTATATATAGTAATAAGAGTGCTTACAACTCCAGATATTAAAATAAAAATATTTATCAAGTTAATCTTTATTTTCATATTTGCCTCCTTTCTTTATTAATAAATCATCTAATTTCTTTTCAAATTTTTTATTTTCATTGTCAATCAAAGAAATTTTTTTTAGACATTCTTTACTAAAAATATCAAAATCCAAAGAATGATACCAATTGTAAAGTCTATCTCCTAGTTTATTATAGTTATTGTC
>NZ_DAMDAK010000033.1:10473-16467 GCF_032094055.1 Carnobacterium sp. | reverse complement strand
AGTGAATAATAATATTTAATAGATACAGCTGTATCTAAAGCTATATCATTAAATCCATATAAATTATTTATTATATCTGCTCTATTTAACAATTCTGTTGTACGCTCAACTTCAAATTTTCCTATAAATTCGACATTTTTAATTTCTCTTTCAGCTGTATATTTTTCTAAAACTTCTGATCCAACTCCAAAATATTGAATAATAAATCTACTATCATTAGCTAGCTCATTAATTAATTTTATGTCATTTTCATAAAACCTAACATTACCAATAAAACATAATTTTAATGGTTTAGAAAGAATTACAAAATCATTTTTGACTTCTGCATTCTTTAATACTTCTTTATTTACACTATGCATTCTTACATAATTGTATTCTGGTAAAAAACTTTTGAAACCATTTGAAGATATTGTTGTAAAAGCACTAGATTTTAACATGATTTTCAATATATTTTTTTTCACTTTATTATTTAAATTTGCATAATCTCTAATATTAATTAGATATTTTTTCTTGAAGTTTAATAATAATATATCAAAAAATAATAACGCAGTTTCAGTCCCCCATGTAATCACTAAATCATATTTATTTTTTAGCAATATCTTTTTAGCAAACTTTCTAAAACTAAAATATTTAAATACTTTTTTTTCTTTAGTCCAATCTTTTTCTATTTTCAGCTCATATTTGTATATATCTTTTGCATTAGTTTTTTCATTTTCCAAATATTTATCAATGTAGATGATATCATACTCTATGTTATGTTTTTTAAAATAGTCTTGATATACTGCTGCACCTGTCATATGTTTAATATTAACAATGCTTAATATACAAATTTTCATGTTTTATTTCCTTTCATTATATTAATTTAGACTACCTGCTTCATCTATCTTAGTATTATTTTTTTTTGCCTCAAAAATTTTTGCGTCTACAAGTACTCTATACCAATAAGCTTGAAAAAAAGCATAATAATATCCTTCTTTACCATCTAAAAAACCTAGTTTTATAATATATCTATAAATAAAGTAAATTAAACTTCTAGTACCTTGAGGCATTTTATAATATAATTTGTACTTTAAAAATCTGCGGATTTTTGCAGAAAAATCTAAATTATTATAATCTATTTTCTCATTTTCAAAATCTAAATAATCTTTTGCTGCTCTTGTTGCATACCAATTATGTTTTGAAATCCAATAAGTTAAATCTCTATAATCTTTATGCTCCGAAATAGACTTCATTTCAATAGCCTTTCCATTTAGTAACACTATTTGTTCATCCATTGATCTAGTTTCCATAAAAGCATGTCCAGTTTTAAATATACACAATTTTTTGAATGGATAGGTACCTCCATGCTTTAATTTTCGCCCTAAAAAATTTACTTCAAGTTTAAAAATAATTCCATTTATATCAGTATCTCTATTTTCAAAACACAATTTTTCTATTTCGGATGACGATTCTTTAGTTAATCTTTCATCTGCATCAAATCTGAACACCCATTGTGTTTTTATATTAGTGTTATCTAATGCATACTGAAATTGATTACCATAATTTACAAATTCATTTTGATAAACTTCAGCACCTAACGATTTTGCAATTTCTACTGTTAAATCTGAACTAAAGCTATCGATTACTATGATACGTTTTGATACGTTTTGCACAGATTGTATGCAATTCTTTATATTCATTTCTTCATTTTTTGTTAAAATAATAGTAGTCAAATTTGCCATATATAAATCCATCCTAACTATCCCATATTCTTACTATTTTTTCCACACACTTCTATTAATGTAATCTGTATAAGAAACTATAATACGTAATATTTTATCAGACACATTAGGCATACTGTAATCTTGTACATTTCTTAGTACTACTTTCTTCTGAGATTCTAGTATAAATAAACCTTGCATCACTCTTTCTTTTTGTAATCCTACCATCATAACAGCAGCTTCTTCCATTGCTTCTGGTCTTTCATGCGTTTGCCGAATATTTAAAGCTTTAAATCCAAGTATAGAAGCTTCTTCACTTATTGTTCCGCTATCACTCAAAACAGCTTTAGCAGTTAATTGAAGCTTATTATAGTCATTAAACCCAAGAGGTTTCATTAAATGAATATTTTTATTAAAAATAATATTCTTCTCTTTTATCATTTTTTTTGTTCTTGGATGAGTGCTCACTATCACTGGATAATTATATTTTTCTGCCACCGCATTTAAAGAACTCACTAAATCTATAAAATTTTCTTTTGATCCAATATTCTCTTCACGATGCGCTGAAACAACAAAATACTCATTTTCTTTTAAATTCAATTTTTCTAAAATATCCGAATTTAGAATATCTTTTTTTCTAGAATTTAATACTTCAAACATTGGACTACCAGTTTTTATAATTTGATCGGCCGGTAATCCTTCAGCTAAAAGGTATTCTCTTGCAATATCGCTATATGTTAAATTTATATCTGATATATGATCTACAATTTTTCTATTAGTTTCTTCTGGAACCCGTTGATCAAAACATCTATTTCCAGCTTCCATATGGAAAATGGGAATCTGTCTTTTTTTTGCAGCTATAGCACATAGACAACTATTGGTATCACCCAGTACTAAGAAAGCGTCAGGTTGTACCTCGTCCATAATAGGATCAACTTTAACTAAAATATTTCCAATTGTTTCTACAGCAGTTCCTGTCGCAGCATTCAAAAAATAATCTGGTTTTCTTAAGTGAAAGTCTTCAAAGAAAACTTCATTTAATTCATAATCATAATTTTGTCCCGTGTGAATCAAAATATGTTCAATAGCTTCTGATTCTTCTAACTTATTAATAACTGCAGATAAACGAATAATTTCCGGTCTTGTTCCTACTACAGTCATCACTTTTAATTTTTTCATACTAAACCTCCACGTAATAAGTATCAGGGTTATCTTGATCGAATAATTCATTTGCCCACATTACAGTGACTAAATCTGTTTTTCCGATATTTACAATTGAATGTGTGTAACCCGTTGGTATATCAACTACTTCTAATTTTTCTCCTGTAACATTGTATTCAATGATCTCAGTGGAATCAATATTTCTAAAACGAATTTGGCCCTTGCCGCTAACTACTAAAAATTTTTCGTTTTTAGTATGATGCCAATGGTTACCTTTTGTAATTCCAGGTTTTGATACATTAATTGAAACTTGCCCTCTATTTGGCGTTTTCAGAAACTCTGTAAAAAAACCTCGTTGATCAACATTCATTTTTAAATCATAAGAGAATTCATTTTTAGGTAAAAAGCTCAAATAAGTACTATATAGCTTCTTAGTTAATTCATTTCCCATATTAGGAATCATTAAATCATTTCTGCTTTCTTTAAAACTTTTAATCGTTTCAGCAAGAGTGCCTAATGTGATAGGATATTCTTTAGATATTTTGTAAATTTTTTCTTCATAAACTATCTGATTTTTTAAAATAGCGGTAAACTCTTTTATTACATCATCAATATAACATAACATTAATTGAGCATTTGGATCATTGACTTGTATCTCTATATTTCTAGCAATATTATAACAATAAGTCGCTACTACGGTATTGTAATTCGGTTTACTCCATTTTCCAAAAATGTTTGCAAGACGATATATGTAAACTTTTGCACCAGTTTCTTTTCCATACTCATATAATAATTCTTCACTAAGATGCTTACTTTTTCCATAGGGATTATTTCGTTCTGCTTGAATTGATGAAGTAATTAAAATAGATGCCTTATTATTATTTTTCTTTAGACAATTAAGCAATTTAGAAGTGAAATTAGCATTTTCCATAAACTCTTCTTCTTTGTCCGGCCTGTTTACTCCAGCGAGATGAAATACAAAGTCACATTCTTTAGTATATCTATCTAATAAATTCCATTCCGTCTCTCTATTAAATTGGAGTATATCTTTATACCCTAAATTATTTAATTCAGCAACTAAATTTTTTCCAATAAAACCTTTAGCTCCGGTTACTAGTATCTTCACTATAGATCCCCCACTTAACTAGTTCAGCTTGAATATAATCTAACTTTAATAATTTTTCTACAAGTTCATCTACTGTAAGCTGATGAGTATTATCAGAATTATACTCATCAATATGTACAGCTTCCTTATTTCCTTCTTCAAAGAATTTACCATAATTCAGATCACGTTTGTCTGAAGGAACGCGGTAAAATCCACCCATATCAATAGCTTGGGCTGCTTCTTCTTTTGTCAACAAAGATTCATACATTTTTTCACCATGTCTAATCCCAATAACTTCGACAGGCACATTTGTTTTAAAAATCTTTTGCAAAGCTTCTACTAAAGTATTGATTGTACTTGCTGGCGCTTTTTGCACCATAATATCCCCTTGAAACGCATTTTTAAAAGCAAATATGACTAAATCAACAGCTTCTTCTAAACTCATCATAAAACGTGTCATGCTACCTTCAGTAACAGTAAGTGGATTCCCTGTCTTTAATTGTTCAATAAATAATGGAATAACGCTACCACGTGAAGCCATAACATTTCCGTATCTTGTTCCACAAATTAATGTTTGTTCAGGATCAACATTCCGTGATTTAGCTACAAATACTTTTTCCATCATTGCTTTTGACGTACCCATTGCATTAATAGGATATGCTGCTTTATCGGTAGACAAACAGATCACTTTTTTTACACCAGCTTCAATAGCTGCATTAAGTACATTATCGGTGCCAATAACATTTGTTTTTACAGCTTCCATGGGGAAAAACTCACATGAAGGAACTTGTTTTAAAGCTGCAGAATGAAAGACATAGTCTACATTGTACATAGCATTTCGCACACTATTAATATCGCGAACATCACCAATAAAATATTTGATTTTCGGGTTATTATATTTTTTCCGCATATCATCTTGTTTTTTTTCATCTCTTGAAAAAATACGAATTTCTTTAATATCACTATCAAGAAAACCTTTTAAAACAGCATTACCAAAAGATCCCGTTCCTCCTGTAATCAATAAAGTTTTTCCATTAAACATTATTTATCCCCCAGTATGTAGTTCATCATTTTTATATATTTAGAAGTCCCTTTTTCTGTTGTATATTTATCTTCAAATAACTTCCTTGCATTTTTACCTACTTGTATTATTTTATCTTTATCATTTTTAAGAGATTCTATGGCAGTAACCAATCCTAAAGTATCACCTACTTCAATTCCATAACCTGCCTCATTATTAACTAAATCTTGTGATATATCTGTATCCTTACTCATAATAGCGATAATAGGCTTTCCAGCCATCATGTAGCTATACGTTTTACTGGGAACAGCTAAACCAGTTACCCCATCTTCTAATGAAACTATAAATATATCGCTAATATTAAGTGCATCTTGAAAATCTTCACCATGAAGAAAATCATAAATAAAAACATTCTCCAGAACCTCTTTTTCCGCAATGTCTTTCAGTTCTGAAACTTTACTTCCATGTCCTGCGAATAGAAAAGCAATATTTTCATTATTTTTAAAGACCTTAATGGCCTCAACTAAAGTGTTTAAATCTTGAGCAATCCCCATGTTTCCGAAGTACGATACTATAAGTTTTTCTTTTGGAGATACGCATTTGAACAATTTATTAGTATAAGATTTGTCGATATCTCCCATTGATTTATCTTCAAACCAGTTAGGTATCACAGTTATTTGATTCTCTTTTAATTGGTTTCTATTATTTAAAAGGAAGTTTTTCATATCATAAGAGAGAGCTACTACTCTACTAACATTCTTATATAAAAATACATTCATAACTTTCATCGTCTTGCTTATTATGCTTTTTTCATTAAGAGCGTTTGTCTGTATTGCAATTTCTGGATATATATCATAACTAACAAAAACAACCTTTGTACCGTATAATTTACTTGCTATTGCTGCTACATAAGGTAGAATTGGAGGATTAGAATATACAATAATTGTCTTATAATTTTTTAGTTTTACGAATTTAAACATTACCGATAATGTAAATGAAAAATAATT
>NZ_DAMDAK010000033.1:6017-10447 GCF_032094055.1 Carnobacterium sp. | reverse complement strand
CTTTTTTTGCTTGCATATCATTGCTCCTAATTCTTTTCTGTCATTTCTATTGAATCTTTAAAAGATACTAAATCCACTTTATTTACAATACTCATTTCGTATATTAAGTTACCAAACACTTTATTTACAATACTTATGTTCATTAACTTTATTAAAGGATTAAACAGTTTAAGCATTTTCAACTTCTTTCCATGTGACTTGGCAATTAAATTAACCATTTCACCAGTATTTACATACTCAGCGTTCTGTGGAAAAAATAGTCCGCTACTAAAGTTATCAATCAATTGCTTAACAAACTCTGATAAATTATCTATATAGATCATACTACGTTTATTGTCAATATTCGGAAATATCGGCGTCTTCATAGCCAAAGCTGCTAGTCTTGGATAATTTCCTTTACATCCTTTTCCATAAACCATAGGAGGTCTTAATATTGCAACAATAAACGAGTCATCTGCTAAAGTCTTAATTAACTTCTCAGCTTCGATTTTAGATTTGCCATAAGCAGTATTTGGTTTTAGTTGTGTATCTATACTAATAATGCCATTCTCTAACCCGTATACACTCATTGAACTTAAAAAAATAAATTGCTTCACACCGTCTAGCTTAGCTTTTTTTGCAACCTCATACGCTAAGTCTCTATTCACTTTATAATAAAGTTCTTCATTTTCACCAGTTTCTTTAACATGGGCAATTCCAGCTACATGATAAATAGCATCATACTGACTAAACGTATTTTCTCTCCATGAGTTATCTTTCGTATCCATTGTATCTACTTGATATTTATTAGGTTCTCTCATAAGCCAATTATCTAAAGATGTACCTATGTAACTGTTCTTACCAGTAACTAATATATTTTTCATCTTTTAATGGTCTCCTCAGTTCTATTAGTTGCTTTAGATTTTGATCCAGTTCCACCTTCTACAACTCCGTCTGATTTTAATATACTAAAGATAGTGCCAAAGAAACATTTAACATCCATTAAAAACCCAATTTTTGCTACATATTCTCCATCCAACTCAGCCTTCGCATCTATTTCTAGTTCATCTCTACCATTAATTTGAGCCCATCCAGTAATTCCAGCAGGTATATCATTTGCTCCATACTTGTCTCTTTCTTCAATAAGATCATATTGATTCCAAAGAGCTGGTCTTGGTCCTATAATGCTCATTTCACCCTTAAAGATATTAATAATTTGTGGCAGTTCATCCAACGATGTCTTCCTTAAAAACTTTCCAACAGGCGTAATCCATTGATTTGGATTATCAAGGAGATGCGTAGGCATGTCTTTCGGTGTATCGATACGCATAGTTCTAAATTTCAAGATATAAAAATGTATTTTATGCATTCCCACTCTTTTTTGTTTAAATAGCACAGGACCTTTTGAATCTAACTTAATTGCAATAATAATGAGTAAGAATATCGGTGACAGAATAATTAATCCTATTAATGCTAGTATAAAATCAATCCAACGCTTAATAAACTTCTTGTACATCCGAAAATTCTCCTTCGTTATTAACTTTTTCTTGAGCAGAATGTATTGTTTCATTAACAGAAATTTCTTTTTTTTCGTTCGCAAAACCAATCAGCTGTTCTCTCAATTCATCAATAGAACAGTCATCTAAATGATGAACAAACTCCATTACTTCACTAACAGGTATATCAGTCACTTTACCGATAAATATTTTGTCATAGACTTTTTTATCCGTTTGTTCACTGCCCACTAGTAATTCTTCGTAAAGTTTTTCTCCAGGTCGGATGCCGGATTCAGTAATTTGAATTTCTTTTTCGGTAAAGCCACTTAATTTAATGACTTTTTTAGCTAAATCATAAATTTTAACCGGTTCACCCATATCCAAGATAAAGATTTCGCCTCCTTGTGCCAACGCTCCAGCTTGAATCACTAATCGGCTAGCTTCGGGAATAGTCATGAAATAACGTGTCATCCGAAAATCAGTCACAGTTACAGGTCCGCCATTTTTAATTTGTTCCTTGAATAACGGTACTACGCTGCCGCGGCTGCCTAAGACATTACCAAAACGAACTGCTGCAAATTTTGTTTTTCCCGGCTCATTTAAGCCAGTCACAATCATTTCTGCAATCCGTTTAGTTGCTCCCATTACATTCGGCGGGTTAACAGCTTTGTCAGTTGAAATCATAACAAAACTTTCTACTCCAGCTGACTTTGCTGCTTCTGCCATGTTTTTAGTACCGTAGACATTATTTTTGACCGCTTCACGCGGGTTGTATTCCATCATTGGAACATGTTTATGCGCTGCAGCGTGGTAAACGCGAGTAGGCTTATATTCTTCCATAATATGGAATATCCGTTTACGGTCACGAATATCCGCGATTACGGGAATGATCTCAATTGTATTGCCATAGGCATTATTTAATTCTTTATCAATTAAATAAATGGAGTTTTCTCCATGCCCAAGTAAAATGATTCGAGCAGGGGAAAAACGAGCGATTTGTCGGCATATCTCAGAACCAATGGATCCACCGGCTCCACTGACTAAAACCGTTTGACTGTTTAATTTTGTTGCTATCACTTGCATATCTAGTTTCACTTCATCTCTTCCCAATAAGTCAACTACATCGATTTCTCTGAATTGACTGACAGACAGCTTACCTTGCAAAACATCTTCAATAGAAGGCATTAGGTTCACAGCTACATCCACTTGATTACACAAATCTAAGATTCGTTCATATTCAACTGGATCCAATGAAGGAATGGCAATCGTTACTTGTTCGATTCGATGCTTTTTAACTAGTTCAGGGATATCAGCTATTTGTCCCAATACGCGTATGTCATATAGCAACATATTTTGCTTAGATAAATCATCATCGACTATTCCCACTACTTTAACATCACTGTAATTCCGCTTCAAATTGCGGACAAAAATACTCCCTCCATGACCAGCTCCCACAACTAAAGTTGGAATCTGCTTTTCAATGGAATGAGAATTAAGTTTACGATAATGGTGTTCGTGATAAATTCTCCAACCAATCCGGCTGCCCGTGATTAAAGCTGCTGAAAATAAGTAGCTCAGCAAAATAAATCGAAAGCTAACAGGTTGCAGAATAAGTAACGATATAAGTGCTGAGGAAATAAACGCTGCTGTTACACATCCAGCAATTGTAAGAGACTCTTTAATGCTAGTATAGCGGTTAATTTTTGAAAACAAATTTAAAAAGACCGCTAGAGTAAGGTAAATAAAAATCGTTAACCCCACTGTAAAAGTAATTGTTCTAAACGGTAGTTCTATGTAAGGATCTAAAAAAATATAAGCTACGATACTGGAGAGAGTGATTGCAAGACTATCGTAGCCTACTAAAATACTTTTCTTCATTGTTCTATTCATTGCTATCACTTCCTTTATGTTAAATAAAATTAAGTGTTTTATTTGTTTAATGTGTTGAAACAAAAATGTATTATTTATTTGCTATGGATCAAGCCTTTAGTCACTTACTGAAAAGCTTTGTCTTTTCGACTAAACGTTTTTCCGTTTTTTTTGGCAATCTTCTTTCATAATAAAATGGGCAAATTATTATATTATGCATCATAGATGTAATAAGCTAGTTTCGATCCGTTAATCACAGAACTTTCGGATATATTTACTGGTTCATTTTAAGTTGCATGGCTCCATTCAAAATAGACAGACAATAGAAGTAATATTTTTCTTTAGCTAGAGGTTAAAAAATAAAGAGTCCATAAAAGCGAGTATAGTCGCTGTCGGGAACTCAATCAATATGTATCGGTTGGTTTCGTAAATGAATTGAATTTTGTTGGTTTAAATATCTTCAAGTAACTCTCAGGTAATAAAAATTCTTTTTATTGAAGTAAGGTCAACGGGAATCTTTCGACTATCTGAGCATCCTTATTAAACAGCAGATAGCTCTTATAATATGGCTGTTTTTTTATTCCATACGCTCATTTTTGTAAGGATATGTCTCTAGGAGATGAGGTATTCCTCAGCAACAGCTGCGCGAGCCGTTGCTAAAGAATCGTCCATTTTTTGTACCAATAGCAATACCGGACAAAATGTAACAATGCAAGTCAAACATTCGTATTATTCCTTTTCTCCATAATAGTAATAGTAATTATCGCCTGACACTTCGACACGATTAAAAATAGCTCCAATCACATTGGCACTGACCATATCCAATAGTTCTTTTGATTTGCGAACCATCTCTTTGTCAGCTCCGCCTTTATTGATCACAAAAATCGTACCGTCAACTTTACTGGCCATGACTTGCGCATCTGTAACAGCTACAATGGGGGGCATATCAAAAATGACTAGATCAAATAGTTCTTCGAATTCCTTCATTAGTTGCGTCATACGATTTGAAGCCAACAATTCTGATGGATTCGGCGGAATTACACCGCTTGTGATCACGAACAGGCCTTCAGTTGACATTCGATGAGC
>NZ_DAMDAK010000033.1:0-6007 GCF_032094055.1 Carnobacterium sp. | reverse complement strand
AGTCAGCAAGGTTGTTAGACCGTCGTGGTTCGGCAAACGGAACGTCTTGTGAACAGTTGGTTTACGCATATCCGCATCCACTAATAAAACACGTTTACCTTGCATAGCAAATGTAACAGCTAAGTTAGCCGACACCGTAGATTTTCCTGCGCCTGCCCCTGCCGAAGTAACCAATAATGTTTTCAAGTCGCGGTCGACCATTGAAAATTGGATATTTGTCCGGATGGTACGGAATTGTTCTGCTATGACGGAACTTGGGCGAGTCAAAGTAATCAGACTTGGACGTTCGCCATTTTGTTCTTTCAGCTTCTTTTTAAACATTTTTTCACCTCTTATACTCTGCTTTGAGTTCTTCTTGTATTTGTTTGTTTGATCGGTTCTGCTTTTGAAGACAATTCAGAATGTGTCATCTCAGAAATATTGCCTAAGCTTGCCCAGCCCAATTCTTCTGTAATAAAACGTTCATCTCGAACAGATTTATCCATGAATTCTAATAAAAATGCTGCTCCTACTCCCAGCATTAAGCCCACTATTAAGCCAATTACCAAGTTGAGTGGATTGTTAGGTGAAATCTGATTGCCATCTGGAATAGCCTCAGAAATGATCGTCACGTTTTCAACGTTCATAATATTACCAATTTCATTTTGGAATGTTGTGGCCACTTCATTCGCTATTTCTGCTGCATCAAAAGGACTTTCATCGGTTACAGTTAATGAAAACACTTGAGAATTATCTTGAGTTGCAATGTCGATTTTACTAGATAATTGAGCTGTAGTCAGATTTGTTTCTAATTTTTCACTCACTTCATTCAAAATAACTGGACCTTTAATAATATCTTTATATGTATTGATCATTTGAACATTGGTATTAATGTCGTTCAGCTGCATACCTTCTGCTGATTCTGTTTTACGGTTAACCAATATTTGAGTAGTTGAACTGTACTTCGGTGTTGCGATAAAAAAAGTGAAAACAGCAGCTAAGATCAATGTCACTAATCCAACACTGATAATCATTGGCATTCTTTTCTTTAAAATAGCGAATAACTCCGCTAAACTAATTTCTTCTTCCATATTCTCCTCCTACGTGTACCTTTTAATCAATCGTTTTTTCTCCTTGTAAAATAAATACTCTAACATTATAACATACTATTACTCACATTCGACTACTTTTTATTAAAATAAGATTTGAAACGAAATTTAACATACTTATTGTTAGTGTGAGCGTATTTTTTATCAATCTATTTTTCAATCTTCTCTTTTATTATTGCTTTGCTATTATAAATAAGTAGAATTTATTTAAAATCTTCCGGCTTTGTTTTCGACAAGTCGAATTCATAAGCTAAAATATCTAAAATACGTCTGGCTGTCTTACCGTCTCCATAAGGATTATTGGTTTCAGCCATTTGACGATGTAGTTCGAGATTGTCTAACAAATCTATCATGGCCTGCGCAACATCTTTTGTTTCTGTTCCTACTAGTTTTAATGTCCCGGCAGCAACGCCTTCCGGTCGCTCAGTTGTATCGCGCAACACTAGGACCGGCACACCTAGCGAAGGTGCTTCTTCTTGTACTCCACCTGAATCACTCATGATCAAGAAGCTTCTAGCGGCAATATTATGAAAATCAATTACATCTAACGGTTCGATCAAATGAATCCGATCATGATCACCTAGTTCGCGAATTGCTATTTCTTGAACGAGTGGATTTAAATGGACCGGATAAACGACCTCCACATCAGGGTAGGTGTCAACTACTTGACGAACAGCTCGAAAAACACGCTTCATCGGTTCGCCTTGATTTTCTCTGCGGTGCATCGTCATCAAAATCAAACGATTGCCTTCTGTTAGTTTATCTAATACTTCATGGTGATAGTCGTCTTTGACAGTGACATCCAATGCATCAATGGCTGTGTTGCCTGTCACATAAACTTGACTTTCTGGGTGATTTTCTTTTAACAAATTAGCGGCGCTTTCTTTGGTTGGAGCAAAATAGATATCAGAGAAGACATCGGTCACTTGTCGGTTCATCTCTTCGGGAAAAGGGGAGTTCTTATTCCAAGTTCGTAATCCAGCTTCCACATGTCCGATTTTAATTTGATTGTAAAATGCCGAGATGCTTGCAGCGAAAGTAGTCGTCGTGTCGCCATGCACTAAAACGATATCCGGATATTCTTTTTGCATCACTTCTTCTAATCCCAACAATACATTGGCTGCGATTTGCGCTAATGTTTGTCGGCTTTTCATAATGTCTAAGTCATAATCTGGCTTAATGTTAAAGATACTCAATACTTGGTCCAGCATTTGTCGATGTTGAGCAGTAACTACTACTACTGATTCAAAATATGCGGATTGACGTTCTAATTCCAAGACCAAAGGTGCCATTTTGATTGCTTCCGGTCTTGTGCCAAAAACGGTCATCACTTTTATTTTTTTCATCCGTTTCATTCCTTTCTTTATTGAATACTGTAAAAAAAATGAGAGAATCTTATTCTCTTTTTTTCATTGGTTTAGCCGGGTTCCCCACCATTACACTACCAGCAGCTACATTTTTTGTAACCACTGCTCCTGCTCCAATAATGGCGTTATCACCAATAACTATTCCAGGCAGAACTGTAGCATTTGCTCCCACATGAACCAATTCACCTATTTGGACATTTCCAGTCAAAACTGCTCCGGGAGAAATATGGGAATAATCACCTATTTTGCAACCGTGTTCCACAATTGCACCTGTGTTGATAATACAATGCTTACCTATTCGCACCGCGGGATGGATTACACTACGAGGCATCACCACAGTTCCTATTCCAATAACTGCATCATCCGCTATCAACGCTGTTTCATCGATCACTGATGTAAAAGACCAATTTTTATATTGTTCTGCTACTTTTTTCCGAATAGAATTTGTTCCAATTGCTATTACGATACTGTCAAAATTCTGCTGATAATCTGCTAATTGCTTACCCAGGATCACTCTTGCAGCTGCTTCTTCATTGACTTTACTGACATCATCATCCGCTATCAAGCTAACTTGCTTATTTCGTTGATTGCAAATCATCATTTGGATAACTTTGCTATGACCGCCCTGACCGTACACTAAGATACGCTCCATTCCATTCTTCACCTCTTTTTTCCGTAACAGATAAAGAAAGCACAGCCAAATTTTCTTTAGACTATGCTTTCCTTTTGCTTACCCTTGTGTACGCAATTCTTTGCTCAATTGAATTAAGTATTCTTTCAGGTTGTCTTTAACTTCTGGATGTTCTAAGCCATATTCAATACTGGTTGTCATAAAGCCGAATTTGTCTCCCACATCATAGCGTGTTCCTTTAAACTCATGTGCCAATACTTTTTGAGTTTTATTCAATTGCTCGATAGCATCTGTTAATTGAACTTCATTCCCTGCTCCCGGTGCTTGGTTTTCCAGCATTTCAAAAATTTCGGGGTTTAATAAGTAACGTCCAATAATAGCTAAATTGCTTGGTGCTTCTTCAGCCTTTGGTTTTTCAACAAATTGCTTGACTTCATAAAGTCCTTCTTCTAATTTTGCTGCCGGATCTACAATACCATATTTTGAGGTATCTTTATCCGGTACCCGCATAGTAGCTAAAACTGACAAGCCGGTTTTATCATGTTGATCCATTAATTGTTTCGTTAAAGGCATGTCATCTTTCATCATGTCATCACCCAATAAGACCACAAATGGCTCATTTCCAACAAAGCTTTTTGCATGAAGTACAGCATCTCCCAGTCCTTTCGGATATGATTGACGAACAAAGTGCAATTTGATTTTAGTGGTGCTTTCAACTAGTTTCAACAAATCCCATTTTTCTTTAGTTTCCAAATTTTGCTCTAATTCAAAGTTTGAATCAAAATGATCTTCAATTGATCGTTTGCTTCTTCCTGTAACAATTAGAATTTCTTCAATTCCAGATTCAATTGCTTCTTCAATAATAAATTGAATCGTGGGCTTATCTACGATTGGCAGCATTTCTTTGGCCATTGCTTTTGTGGCTGGTAAAAAACGTGTTCCTAAACCTGCTGCGGGAATAACCGCTTTTCTAACTTTTTGCATTTGACTTCCTCCATTAATATGATCTAAAAAACAACTCACTATATTGATTCTTTTATTTACCTATTCATATCCATTAGGATTATTTTCTTGCCATCTCCAAGAATCACGACACATTTCTTCTAAGTCAAAAGAAGCTTTCCAACTTAATTCAGTTGCTGCTTTTGAAGCATCTGCATAATAGAGAGCAATATCACCAGGTCTTCTATCCGCTAACACATAGGGGATTTTTTGACCAGTTGCTTTTTCAAAACTAGCTACCACATCCAGTACACTGTAGCCGTTCCCTGTCCCTAAATTATATGCTTCAACCTGTTCTGTTTCCAATACTTTTTCGACTGCTTTTAAATGTCCCTTAGCTAAATCAACGACATGAATGTAATCCCTTACGCCAGTTCCATCTGGTGTATCATAATCATTTCCGAAAACACTTAATTCTTTGCGCTTGCCAACAGCCACTTGTGTGATATACGGCATTAAATTATTCGGTATACCATTCGGGTCTTCCCCGATTCGACCGCTTTCATGAGCTCCAATCGGGTTGAAATAGCGAAGCAAAGCAATACTCCAAGTATTATCTGCCTTGTAAACATCTTGCAAAATCTGTTCGATCATCATTTTAGTCGTGCCGTACGGATTGGTCGTACTCAATGGCAACTCTTCTGTCAATGGTGATACATTGTTCATGCTATAAACTGTTGCCGAAGAACTGAAGACCATTTTTTTCACATCATATTTTTCCATCAACTCCACTAAGACAAAGGTACCGGTCAAATTGTTATGGTAATATTTTAACGGCTGAGCCACTGACTCCCCTACTGCTTTGTACCCAGCAAAATGAATAACAGCATCCAGCTCATGTACTTGAAAAACTTCTTCAAGTGACGCTTTGTCCAGAATATTTACTTCATGAAAAGCAACGTCTTTCCCTGTGATTTCTTTGATTCGTTTCAATACTTCCGGTTTGCTGTTTGAATAATCATCGACGATCACGACTTCATATCCGGCATTTAATAATTCAACTGTTGTGTGACTGCCAATATAACCAGCACCGCCTGTAACTAGAATGGCCATCTAAACGCTCCTTTGAATTTATTTAACTAGAATTGAAATACCTTACCTTCCAATCATAATATACAATGGTTGAAATAACAATCTTAACACTTAGTTTATTATAGGAATCTCAACAAAAAAAGAAACACTGCAATTTTTATTTTGCAATGCTTCTTTTTAGTGTTAATTATTCTAGTTCAAGTTGTTGTCTTAAAAGAGTAGATACTTTGTTAAGTTCTTCAGGAGCAATTTGTTGATAAGATATGTTATTCATCATCACACCGGTTCCTTCTAATTGAACTTGTTCGATATTACCGGCAGCAGAACGGTATTTGCTAAAAATATCTACCATGTCATCAAATGATAAGTTGGTTTGCATGTTGTTTTCCATCGTTCCAAGGACACTTTGGTAATTCGTAATTGTCGAGAAAGTGGCTGCTTTTTTAACGATTGCTTCAAGAACTTGGCGCTGTCTTCCTTGGCGACCATAATCACCCTTGGGATCTTCGTGTCTCATTCTTGAATAAGCTAAGGCTGCTGCACCATCTAGGTTTTCAGTTTGACCTTCAGTAAAACTGTAGCCTTCAATAGAGAATGATAGCGGACTAGTCACTTGAATACCGCCAACTGCATCCACAATATCTTTGATTCCTTGCATATTCACTTCTACGTAATAATCAATTGGAATATCTAGTAATTTTTGAACGGTGTTCATTGACATCGATGTACCGCCAAAGGCATATGCATGATTGATTTTATCCATTGTACCTTTACCAACAATTTCTGTATACGTATCACGTGGAATGCTGACAATTTTGGATTCGTTTGTTTTAGGATTGATTGTCATCACCATGATTGTATCTGACCGACCTTGTTCTGTCCGTCCT
>NZ_DAMDAK010000032.1:24983-25974 GCF_032094055.1 Carnobacterium sp. | reverse complement strand
GTATCCTGGAGCAGTGATTAAATCAGAGATTCCTTGTACCCCTTGACGTAATACATTGTCTGCTTCATGAAAAGCTTCCAACATTGGTGTCTTTTTATCAACAATTTCCAATAAGCGGTTATTAGAGATAATAACCAGTGTATCAACGTGCTCTTTCATTTGAGCAACACCTTCAGCTGCAAAACGACCACGTTTTGGACCTTCAAAAGTAAACGGACGCGTAATAACTCCTACTGTTAAAGCACCCTGCTCTTTTGCGATACGAGCCACAATAGCTGCTGCACCAGTACCAGTTCCTCCGCCCATACCAGCCGTTACAAAAATCATATCGGCACCACGCAAAGCTTCAGCAATTTGTTCTTCGCTTTCTTCTGCAGCTTTACGTCCAATTTCTGGATTTGCACCTGCGCCTAAACCACGTGTCAATTTTGGTCCTAATTGGATTTTCACTTCTGCATTTGATCCTGCAAGTGCTTGAATATCTGTATTGGCTACGATAAACTCTACACCTTTAACACCTTCATCAATCATACGGTTAACGGCATTGTTTCCCGCTCCGCCCACACCGATCACTTTAATTATTGCCCCATTAGCTGGATTTGTATCGAACTCTAATTCCATTCTATTTCCTCCTACTTGCACTTTTTAGTGGTATTAATCGAAAAAGTTAGAAAAGAAGCTTTTGGCTTTGTATGAGAATGTATCTTCTTTTCTTTTGATTTTTTTCTTTGGTTCATCCGCTGCTTCAACTTGGTTTTTATTATAATCTAAATCTGGCAAATGCGAATCATGAACCGAACCAGCTTCAATCTGCTGGTTTTTAGTAACAGAATGTCCTTTTACAATTTGGTTGATTTCATCTAAATGTGCTTCATAATGAACTAAACCAATACCTGTTGTAAAAGTTGGGTAACGCATCCCCATTTGATCAGGAATATAAAGTTTAACATTTATTTCAAAGATATCTTCTGCTAAATCAACGACTCCTGGT
>NZ_DAMDAK010000032.1:24170-24943 GCF_032094055.1 Carnobacterium sp. | reverse complement strand
AATTTGAACTAAGCGGGCTTCGATAATTTCTGATAGGTATTGTTCGTCTACTTTTATAGGCTTGCTTTGTCCAACAACATCTACTGGAAACTCTTCATCCGGAGAAGTTTCTTCTGGCAAAGCATATCCATAATCGCGTTTGATTCTTTCAGCGCTTTCAAGTGACGTATTCAAAACAACAGAAATATCTTTTGTTACATATTCTCCGCCTTCTTGATTAACATATGCAAATTTCAATTGATTATCGTGCATAACCGATACGGTAGTTTGACCGCCTCCCATATCAATTAAAATAGTGCCGAAATCACGTTCTCCGTCTGTCATTGCTATGCTGCTTGCTGCCAGCGGCTGGAGAACGATATCTTGAATATGCAATCCTGCTTTTTCAACACATCTTTTTGTATTATGAAGAATGGTTTTCGGTCCAGTGATCATCGTTGCGTGCATTTCTAATCGAACACCGATCATCCCCCGAGGATCTCGTATTCCATCGAATCCATCTACTAAAAATTCTTCCGGGAAAACAGCAAGAATTTCACGTTCAGGCGGTACTGATTTTACCATAGCAGCTGCTAGAACACTTTCTACATCTTCTTCAGTTATTTCATGGTTATCTCCTGCAACAGCAATCATGCCATGGCACGGTTCTATTTCAATATTGTTGCTTGGGATACCTACAACGACATTACGGATGTCTACGTTTGCCTTTTGTTCAGCTTGTTTAATGGCTTTATTGATTGAGTCAACTGTTTTGTCAATATCTATTATAATGC
>NZ_DAMDAK010000032.1:22447-24160 GCF_032094055.1 Carnobacterium sp. | reverse complement strand
GCCGCGACTCAGGCCTTCTGATTTTTCATTTCCTACTCCAATAATATTCATTTCACCATTAATAAATTCAGCAACAACTACTTTTATTGAAGTGGTTCCAATATCCAGACTTACGTACATTCCTGTATTTCTCATTCATTGAAACCTCCTTATGCTTCATTTTCAGTTTAAATTTTATATTTGTCCTTCTTCTTTACCATAGACATGTTTAATTTTACCATATCAGTTCTCAATTTACGAAGCTTTTAATAGAATTTCTCTATTATTATCGGGCTTTTTATTTCTTATTTTTGATATTATTCTTTATTATTTGCTGATTCTGTATTTTCTTTTGAAGATTCTGATTCAAAAGGCATGAAATAAATACCTACTTCAATATTGATAACCCCTTTTTCTTCCCCTATTTTTTCCACTATATCAGGGTAATAGACCATTTTTTCCGCGAAAGACAGAATGGAAGCCACTACTTGATTGCCATCATTCATATAAAGTGTGATTAAATAATCATCTGTTTTGCTCGGGGTATATTCAATTTCAGAGATACTGTTATGAATGTTCTCGTTCAACACTTGATATTGTTCCAACATTTTATTAAGTGCTTTTCCTTCTTTAAAATTAACGAAAATTGGCGGATTGCCAATGGATACTTTTCTACTTTCGTTTACAATTTTTCCATTTGAAAGAATATTGTAGTACTCGTCCCCTTTTTCCAAGTAGGCTACGGTCTTATATTCTGAAACCACTAATTCGTAAGAATTTATGCTATTAAATTTCAGTTTCATTGATTTCACTTGAGGCAATTGTTTTTTTATAGTTGTCTCTATTTTATTTCTCGAAAAAAAAGTTTCCCATAATGAATCTCCAGAACGTATTTGACTGGCATCAATAACAGCTTGATCGGTAACTTCTTTGGTTCCCGAAACAGAAACTTGGTCAACTTTACTTAAAGGTGTAATAAAATACACGACTATCAAAATTGCAAATGAAAATAAAAAAAGTAGCGAAACCAAGCGGCGATACATCTTTTTACGTCGCTTCTCTTTTAATTTTGGAAGTTTATCTTCCAAAGAATAATCTTTTCCTTCGGATTGTCCCGCTCTTTTGTTGTTGTCTTTCTTTAAAGATTCGTTTTCTTTTCCAACAGAAGATAATTGCGCAGGCAATTTTTTCTTCTTATTAAAGGTTTTTCGTTCATCTGCCATGCGCTAATCCTCCTCGTACTGTTATTAATGAATAATTTCTTGCATAATTTGAATAAGATGATCCGCTGCTTTTGGCAACCCTAATTTTTTGGCTTCAGTCGCCATCGCTTCACGGGTATCTTCATGCAGCATCAATTCATCAATCGCTTGCACTAAACTGACTCCATTCAATTCTTTTTCAGCAATCATTTTCGCTGCACCACGTTTAGTAAGACTTTCAGCATTTCTGGTTTGATGGTCATTGGTTACATAAGGACTTGGAATTAAAATACTTGGCAATCCTAAAGCGGTTAATTCGGCTAATGTAGTTGCTCCACTTCTTGAAACAACTAATTCTACATTTGCAAAAACTTCAGGCATATTTTCGATATAGGGCACAACTGCTATTGAATGCGTTTTTTCTAAATAAGTCTGTACTTGCTCTTTAATTTTCTCATAATGAATTTCACCTGTAGCAAATAACATTTGGTAATCTTTAGTCGCTAATATGGGCAAAGCTTCTAAAAAAGCC
>NZ_DAMDAK010000032.1:16203-22411 GCF_032094055.1 Carnobacterium sp. | reverse complement strand
ACAGCATCTAACTGATATTCTTCCAAAATAGCAGAAGGTTTTATTCCTACAACTTCTTGTGCTCTCGGATTTCCGGTATACACAACTTTTTTAGCATATTTACCAAATTCTGCACGCGCTTCTTCAAAGCAAACGGCTATTTTGGTTACATAACGTGCTAAGAATTTGTTGGTTACGCCTGCCACGCTGTTTTGTTCATGAATGATAGTTGGTATACCCAGTTTTGATGCGGCGTAAACAACTGGAGCACAAACATAGCCGCCAGTACCGATAACAACATCAGGTTGAAATGCTTTAACAATCTTTTTAGATTTTTGTATGCTTTTAATAAATAACTGAATTGTTTTAACATTGCTGATCGAAAGCGAACGTTTAAAACCTTGTATTTCCACAGACTCAAACGCAATGCCTGCATTTCGAACAATTCGACTTTCTAATCCTTTTTCAGTTCCTATATAAAGAATCTCAACAGAAGGATCTAAAGCTTGCAGTCTTCTAATCAGGGCTAAGGCTGGATAGATATGACCTCCTGTGCCGCCGCCGGATAATAAAATTTTCATTTTTATGTAAGGCCATTTTGAGGGCCTACTCCTCCTCTTCTTCTTTAGCAATTAACTGACTGATCGATTGAATAAAGGCATCGCCTCGAACTTCAAAACTTCGGTATTGATCCCAGCTTGCACAAGCAGGCGATAACAGAATCACTTCTCCTGGCTGGCTTATTTCAAAAGCTACCGGAACAGCTGCTTCTACGTTTTGCACGAATTCGATTTGTTGGACACCCGCTTTTTTTCCTGTTTCTGCCAATTTTGCAGCTGTTTCGCCAAACAAAACTAACGCTTTTACTCTTTTTAATTCTGGTATCAACTCATCAAAATCGTTTCCGCGATCTAAGCCGCCCGCTAGCAAAATAACCGGAACATCAAAACCCTTTAAGGCGTTCTTTGTTGCTAAATTATTTGTTGCTTTTGAATCATTGTAGAAACGTCTTTGCTGATATTCTCTCACGAATTGAGTCCGATGCTTTACTCCAGAAAATTGTTGCAGGCATTCACGTATGGCCCCATTTTCTTGGTTGAGCAATTTAGCGACCGCTATAGCAGCCATTGCATTTTCAACATTGTGATCTCCTGGAACTAAAATAGAGGCTTTGTTCATGACAGGCTCATCTCGGTAAAAAATCACTTCATTTTCTAAATACACTCCATTGCTTACGCGTTCAAGTCGAGAAAACGGAATAATTTGAGCTTGACTGCTTTTAGCCAATTCTCTCAGTTCTGGTTGATCCCAATTAACAACCAGATAATCATCAGCAGTTTGGTTTTCAGTGATTCGCATTTTGGCTGCAACATATTCTTCTCTTGTTCCATGGTAATCCAAATGGGCAGAATAAATATTTGTAATAACTGCAATATGAGGTTTCATTTCTGTGATTCCCATCAATTGAAAACTAGAAAGCTCCATTATGATTTCATCGTCAACTGTTGCCTGTTGCGCTACTAGACTAGCCGGAGTCCCGATATTGCCTGCTACATAGGCATGGCCATTTTCCCGGTTCATATTCAACAACTCAGCTATCATGGTAGTTGTCGTCGTTTTTCCATTAGTCCCAGTTACACCAATCAGCATACTCTCAGCAACTTCATAAGCTAGTTCTACTTCTGTAATGACCGGTATTTGTTTTTCCAACGCACGAACAATGATAGGATTATTATACATAATTCCCGGATTCTTAACGATCCATTCAAAATCCTCATCTAATAGTTCAACAGGATGTCCGCCAGTTACTACACGAATACCGGATTCTAATAATTCTTGAGCCTCCGGATTTTCATCAAAGCTTTTATAATCATTCACTGTTACTAAAGCACCTAATGAATGAAGCAATTTGGCAGCATTAACCCCGCTTAGAGCCAAACCTAAAACTAAAACTTTTGTATTTTCATAACGTTTAATTTTCTTCATTGCTAAACCTCTTTCTAACTGGACTATTTTCAAACTAAGCAAAGTGACAATGACTAACTAACGAGTCCTTTCCTCTTACTTATTTTTATCTAGAGAATGATCCATAAACATAAACTAGCTGTAATCAAACCGATAAACCAAAATGTTCCTACTACCCGCCATTCACTCCAACCACTCATTTCGAAATGATGGTGAATAGGACTCATTTTGAAAACCCGTTTTCCAGTTAGTTTAAAAGATGTCACTTGAATCATGACACTTGCTGTTTCGATTACGAAAATAAGCCCAATCAACAGCAAAGACCATTCTTGCTTCAATAAAATAGAGATAGCAGCTAACCCGCCACCTAAAGCTAATGAACCAACATCTCCCATAAAGATTTTTGCTGGTTTTTTATTGAAAAAGAAAAAACCAACCAATCCGCCGCTGACGGTTAAACAAAAAATCAATACATCTGTTTGGGCTTGCTGCCAAGCAATAATAGCGTAGGCACTATAGGCAATTGTTGCTGTCCCAGCCACTAGTCCATCCAAGCCATCCGTTAAGTTAACGGCATTAGAAAAACCAACCAGCCAAAACAGTAGAAAGATTCCATACAGCCAGCCAAAATGAACATTTCCAAAGAAAGGAAGAGCTAAGTCAGTTGAAAAGCCGTTCATTAGATACACAATAAAAAATAGAAAGCCGCCAACTAGTTGTCCAATTAATTTTTGTTTAGAAGTTAAACCTAAATTACGTTTTTTAAAAATCTTAATAAAATCATCTAAAAAACCGAGTATTCCATAAAGCAATGTAATAAACAGCAATAAACCTAAACTGACAGTGAAACTTTGTTGCCATATCCCTGTCCAAATGCTAGAGATAGCTGTTGCGATGAGAAAAACGACTCCTCCCATCGTAGGCGTACCTGATTTAACCTCATGCCATTTTGGTCCTTCATCTCTTGTTGTTTGTCCTAATTGTTTTGTTCTAAAGTAGCCAATGACAATTGGCATTGCCATGATAGTCAAAGCAAAACTACTGACCCATGGCAATAACATTTCTGTCCAATGCATGTTTAATCGCTCCTAAAATTCTTTGTTTTTTAATTTAACCGCTTGTCTGGCTTCTTCTACATCATCAAAATGATGCTTTTCTGTTCCGATGATTTGATAATCTTCATGTCCTTTACCCGCAATGATAATAATATCTTTGCTGGTTGCTTGTTCAACAGCAGCCTGAATGGCAGCTCTGCGATCCGGTATCATTTGATATGTGCCTTCTTCCAAGTCGACTACCATTTCATTTAGAATAGCCTGCGGATCTTCAGTACGCGGATTATCCGATGTAAAGATAGCATGGTCTGCATGTGTATAAGCTACATCAGCCATAATGGGGCGTTTAGTCCGATCACGGTCTCCGCCGCACCCTACTACACAGTAAACCTGACCCTCTTTTATTTCATTCACAGCATTCAAAACATTTAACAGGCCATCAGGAGTATGAGCATAATCCACAATGATAGCAAAGTCTTGTTCTCCCTGCACTACTTCAAATCTTCCTCTGACCCCTTCGATTTTTGCTATAGAAGAGAGGATACTTGGCAACGCCAATCCTGAAGCATAAGCAGCGGCAATAGCTGCTAAAGAATTTGAAACATTAAACTTCCCAATCATTTTCATTTGGACTGGATATTCTTCTTCTTTAAAAACCAATGTAAAACTAGTGCCTTTATTAGTTATTTTTAAATCAGACGCTCTAAAATCTGCTGGTTGATCAATACCATAAGAATAAACCTGAGCCGCTGTCTTATTTTGATAACTTCTGCCAACTGGATCATCAAAATTTAAAACGGCATATTTAGGTTCTTCAACTTGATAACTATTGCCTAATTGTGAAAACAATAATTCTTTAGCGTGCGCATATTCTTCCATTGTATGATGATATTCTAAATGATCTTGGCTTAAGTTGGTAAAAACAGCGATATCGAAATCTGTTCCCCAAACACGTCCCTGTACTAATGCATGTGAGGATACTTCCATTGAGCAAGTAGTAACTCCGGCTTTTTTCATTTCTCTTAATGTTTTTTGTAATGTAAGACTATCTGGAGTCGTATTTTTTGTTTCATGTACTTTGTCGCCTATACGACGGTACATGGTTCCAATGACTCCTGTCGTTTCTTGATGGTCTCGAAAAATTTGGTCTAATAAGTGAGTAACCGTTGTTTTACCATTTGTTCCTGTGACTCCTATCACACGCAGTTCTTGACTTGGTTGTTGATAAAAGTGACTTGCCAATACAGCCATTGCTTTTTCCGTATTTGAAACGTAGACTACAGGTACAGCTACTTCGATTTTTTCACTTGCAATAACCAGTACCGCTCCCTTTTCAACGGCTTCTCCCGCTAGGTCATGTCCATTACGAATAGCACCTGCTATACAGATAAAGGCAGAGCCAGGTTCTATTTCTCGTGTATCTTGTGTCACTTTACTAATTGTCAATTCTTGTGGAATCGGCAATGAAGTATTTTTTACAATAAGCGGTGCGATTAATTCAGTTGCTTTCATATCTTCCACCTTTTCTATTCTTGAGGAGAGGCTAATGTCACATCAATTTTTTCTTCACTTTGCATATTAGCTTGTGGGGCCAAACTTTGATTAACGACATAACCTTCTCCTTTAAATGTAAATTCAATCCCTGTAATTTCAGCTACTTTCAATGCATCATTTTTTGACCATCCTGTCATATCAGGCATCGTCATTGCGCCATTTGTCATTAACATAATCCGCTGATTTTTAATAGTCATTTTATCAGGAAGCGGTAATTGTTGTACTATTGTATCACCATTTCCAATAACGGTCACATCTAACTTAGTCTCTTCTAATTGTTTTAACGCTTCTTCTTTAGATACACCTGTTACTTTTGGCATTTCTACTTGGTTTGTATCCTCTGGTTCAGATTCATCGGTTAAATGCTGGTATTCAAGCGCCCGTTTCATAACCGGATTAAAGATAGCTTGCACTACATCGCCACCCACCAAGGAAGGATCAGTGATAGTTGGCTGCTGTACGGTCACATATAAAACAACTTTTGGATCATCAGCCGGTGCCATCCCTACCACAGAAAAAATATAATTATTCCCTCCGCTATAATATTTTTTGGTTTCAGGATTGACAATTTGTGCAGTCCCCGTTTTTGCAGCAATCTCATAACCATCGATCTGGTAGCCTTGACCAGTACCATTTTTGCTATAAACGACTTCTTTTAAATAATTCAATGCTTGGTCTGCCGTTTCCTTAGAAATAGGTTCATTGACCACTTCTGGTTTAATCACAGTCTCTTTTCCAGTTGCTGGGTCAACGATTTTGCTGATGTATTGCGGCTTCATCATTTTGCCTTCATTCGCAATAGCAGAGTAAGCTTGCATCATTTGAAAAACGGTAACTGTTACTCCTTGCCCGAAGGACGTATTCGCTTTTTCCAAAGGCCATTGATACGGGTTCGATCCTTCTTGTTCATTTGGAAGACCTGAATTAGTTGTTTTCCCGATTCCAAATTCATCCATATACTTCTTCCAATCGTCTTCTCCCATTTTTTCCATTAGGTTAACGAATCCTACGTTACTCGAACGCTCGAGACCTTCTAAAAAGCTGATTTGTCCCCACCCATTTACATTATGGTCGGTTACTATCCCGCCTTCTACTTTTTTCGAACCCGACATATAGGTTTCATTTGGGTTAAATACGCCCTCATTGATAGCAGCGGCAAGCGTTAAAACTTTCATTGTTGAACCTGGCTCAAAAGTATTTTCAACTAACAAGTTTTGCCATAAGTCGCCAATTCCTTCTTTTGTAGTCCCATTAAAAGACGGTCGTTGTGAAGCAGCAATAATTGCCCCAGTTTCCGGATTCATTAAAGTTGCAGTCATCTCTACCGGCTTGTATTTTTCATTTACTTCAGTCATAACACTTTCCAAATATACTTGCATTCTTTTATCAAGCGTCAGATAAATGTCTTTTCCATCTACCGGTTCTGTGGTTTCAACAGAAGAATTAGGCAAAACATACCCAAAACTATCTTTTTGGTATTTCATTGATCCATCTGTACCCGTTAACACATCATTATAAGCTTGTTCCACGCCCATTAATCCTTTTAAATCAGTACGAGATGTCGTTTCTTTAGTTTCTCCATTTTTATCCGTTGGCAGTTCCGCATACCCCACTAGATGTGAAGCAAAAATACCATTTGGATAAAGACGAGTAGG